>NZ_DASXJS010000234.1:0-22808 GCF_036497245.1 Actinomycetospora sp.
GCGGAGCAGCCGGATGGAGGCGGCGAGCGCGGCCTCCGCGGCCTGCACGTCGGTCATGTGCGTGGTGTCCACGCCCATGGCCGTCGCGATCTTCGCGAAGCGCTTGTAGGCGACCGGCATGTTGAACGCCCACACGCGGGGCAGCGCGATGGCGTTGTTCAGGCCGTGGTGGGTGTCGTAGAACGCCGACACCGCGTGCGAGATCGAGTGGATGATCCCGAGACCACCGGAGTTGAACGCCTGGGCGGCGATGTACTGCGCGTACATCATGCCCTCGCGGCCGGGGAGGTCCTGGCCGTTCCACACCGCGGCGCGGAGGTTCTCCGCGGTGAGCTCGATGGCGCGCAGGGCGTTGCCGAGGCTGGGCTCGAAGTTCAGCCGCGAGACGTAGGGCTCCGAGGCGTGCGCGAGGACGTCGAACCCGCACTGGGCGGTGAAGTCGATCGGGCAGTCGAAGTAGAGCACCGGGTCGTCGATCGCGAGGGTGGCGACCGAGTTGTCGTCGAACGCGACGTACTTGTGGGGGTTGTTCGGGTCCGTCGTCGTGTCGGTGATGACGTAGGCCCAGGAGGTCTCCGAGCCGGTGCCCGCCGTCGTCGAGACCGCGATGTGCGGGGGGTTCTTCGGGTTCTCGGACTGGTTGAAGCCCTCGAACTCGTTGACGTTGCGGCCGTCGTGCGACACCGAGATCCGGGCGCCCTTACAGGCGTCGTGGGAGGAGCCGCCGCCGATGGACACGAAGCTGTCGCAGGCGTTCTGCTGGTACAGCTTCACCGCGTCCATGACGTTGTAGTCCTTGGGGTTGGACTCCACCTGGTCATAGATGACGGTGTCGACCCCGTGGTACTTCATGGACTCGCTGATCTTGTGCACGATGTCGGTGCCACGCAGGCCCGACGTCATGATCAGCGTCTTCTTGAAGCCCATCTTGAGGGCCTCGGGGCCGATCATCTCGTGCGCGCCGGGGCCGAGGAGTGCCCGCGGGAACGGGTGGAACTCCTTGATCGGGAACGGCTTGAGCAGCTCGTCTACCTGCATCGTGATCCTCTCGTCGTCGGGCGGACCCGCTGAAGTCAGCTGGCCTGACGTCCGCCGCGGACGGTAGGGGTGGTGCGGGTCACGGGCGAGAGCGCACGCGTGATCCCGTTCACGGAGCGGGGAGATCGCCCCCACGTTCGGAGGGTTTCGGGTGCTGCCCTTCGTGCTGCCTGCGTCAATGCGATGCAGTTGCCATTATGTTGCGATAGGGCCGTGGTGGGCAAGAGCGGGTTCGCGAGGCCGGTCGCGGGCAACTCGTCGGGATGGACGGAACGGATCTCGTGGGCCGCACCGCCGTCGTCACCGGCGCGAGCCGGGGCCTGGGCCGGGAGATCTCGTCGCGCCTGGCGTCGTCGGGGGCGCGGGTCGTGGCGATCGCGCGGGACGCGGCGGGCCTGGAGGACGCCGTCGCGGGGATGCCCGGCTCCGTGTCCGCCCTGCCGGTGGATCTCGCCGACGTCGACGGGATCGCCGACGCGGTGGCGGGCGTCGGGGACGTGGACGTGCTCGTCAACGCGGCGGCGGTGATGAGCGCGCGGCGGTCCAAGACGCTGGAGAGCTCGCTGGACGACTGGCGCTCGGTCCGCGCGGTCGACCTCGACGCGCCGTTCGCGCTGATCTCCGCGTTCGTGCCCGGGATGGTCGAGCGCCGGTGGGGGCGCGTGGTGAACGTGACCGCGTGCCTCGGGCGGATGACCGGGCCCGGCACCGCGGGTGGGCTCGCGCCGTACCGGGTGGCCAAGGCCGGGCTGAACGCGCTCACCCGCAACCTCGCCCACGAGCAGGGGATGGGCAGGCGCGGGGTGCTGGTCGACGCCACCTGCCCCGGCCACTGCCGCAGCGACATGGGCGGCCCGGACGCGCCCCGGTCGGTCGAGGAGGGGGCGGACACGGCGGTCTGGTTGGCTTGCCGTCCGGGCACGCCGTCCGACCCGCCACCCACCGGCCGGTTGTGGGAGGACCGGGTGGAGGTGCCCTGGTAGGGCGCTCGTCGGCTGTGCTCCGCGCGGGGCGGCGAAGGGTGTCGCGTGCGTCGCCTCCGCTGCCCGCCCCCGCCGTCTCTCGCTCCCCGCATCCGTGATCAACAGACGTGTGCGTGTCTCATCGGGGAGTCGCGGGACCCGTGCAGGACTGCTGATCAAGAACGGGTCGGCGAGTTGATGGAACCGATCCGCCGCGGGCGGCCTCCAACCGGATATGGAGCCGTTGACGCGATGGACCCGCGACCCGTTCCGTGGTTCCTGGGCGGTCCTCGACGGGCGCACCACGTGGACGCGCCTGCGTGGACCGGACTTCCGCCAGCTCCGCCCGGATGTCTACGTCGGTGCCGCCGCGGAGCAGGACCTCCGGATGTGTGTGCGCGGTCTCCGGCTGTGGAGCCAGGACCTGGGGATCCTCGCCGGGCCGCTCGCCGCGCTGGCCTACGAGGCCGAGTGCCCGTGGGACGACGCCGAGCTGATCATGCCGGGCCGCTGCCACCCGGCACCGAGCGGCACGAGGATCCGGACGGACCGGCTGTCACCCGACGAGATCGCCGAGAGGTTCGGCTGCCCGATCACCTCGCCGGTCCGTACCGCGTTCGACCTGGCGCGTCGGGAGCCGCTGGTCGAGGCCGTCGCTGCCGTGGACTCCCTCGCCCACACCTGCCGCTTCCCCTCGGATTACCTGCGACGGTTCGCTGCGGGGCACCCGCGAGCACGCGGGATCGTCCAGGTCAGGCGCGTCCTCGAGCTCATGGACCCGCGCGCCGAGTCCCTGCCGGAGACCCGCCTGCGGCTGGGCCTGCTCGACCGCGGTGTTCCTCCGGGCGTGCCGCAATACCGGGTCCGCCTGCTCACCGGCGAGCGGAAGCGACTCGACCTGGCGTGGCCGGAGGCGATGGTCGCGCTCGAGTACGACGGACCCGGTCACCGCACGATCACCGGCCAGAACCGCGATGCGTTCCACCGCGGACGTCTGGGTGATCTGGGCTGGAACATCGGGGTGGTGACGTCGGCCATGATCGCCGACCCGGTCGCCTTCGACGAACTGGCCGCTCGCGTCCTGCGCCAGCTCGGCTGACCGGGTGCTTTCCCGCCGCCGCCCGGGCACGGGCGCTCGCGAGCGGCCCGGTGATCAACAGACCTGCACGGGTCCGCCGACCCTCGGATAAGACCCGCACAGGTCTGTTGATCAAGCGAAACAGGGGTGGGCGAGGTGCCTACCCGTCCGCCAGGGCCGCGCGGGCGAGGTCCAGGGCGCGCTCGGGGGAGACGCCCAGCTCCCGCATCCGCGCCGCGTACTCCCGCGCCGCCTCGCGGCCCTCGTCGCGCCCCTCGCCGGACGACGACGCCGGGTCGACGACGAAGGTGCCGAGGCGGCCGCGGGTCTCGACCACGCCCGCCGCCTCGAGCTCCCGGTAGGCCCGCGCGACGGTGTTCGCGGCCAGCCCGAGGTCGACCGCGAGCCGGCGGACCGCGGGCAGCCGGGTGTGCGGGGCGATCCGGCCCGATCGCACCAGCGAGGTGACCGACGCGCGCACCTGCTCGTAGGGCGCGACGGACGAGGCGGGGTCGACGTCGATCAGCGTCACCGGGTCGGTCACCGGCACATCATCGCGCGCCCGATCACTCCCGGGCCGCGAACCCGCGCCCGAGGTCGTCGAACGCCTCCGCGGCCAGGACCCGGAGGACCGAGCCGTCGGCGCCGGGGGTCGCCAGCCACGTCGTGAACACCCCGCGCATCGCCGCGACGACGACGCGGGCGAACACCTGTGGGCGCAGTTCGCCGGCCCCGCAGCCCCATCGTGCTGCGGCGTCGACGGCGATCGCCTGCTCCCACGCGGCGTAGCGGACGGCGGCGCGCGCGGCCACCTCGGGCACCGTCTCGATGAGGCCGAGACGGCGCCGCAGCACCGGGACGTCGTCGTCGGCGTACGCGTTGACCTGCAGGAACGCTCGCCGGGCCGCGGTCACGGGGTCGAGGTCGTTCGGTCCCGTGCGCAGGGTGGTGACCAGCGCGGCGAGGGCGTCGTCGAGCTGGCCCAGGACGACGTCGAGCTTCGTCGGGAAGTACCGGAAGAACGTCCGTCGTCCGACGCCCCCGGCGGCCGCGAGGTCGTCGACGGTGACGGCGTCGAAGCCGCGCACCGAGAACAGTTCCAGGGCGGCCGCCTCCAGGCGGCGGGCCCGCACGGTGCGGGTGGTGGCCGACGTCACGCCACCAGTGTCCTCCGTCCGGGAGCCGGACGGCGAGGGTCGTCCTCGCGCGTACCAAACGAGATCGCGCTCACGCCCCGCCCGTTCGGGCGGGACGTACTGCCCACGGCGACCGTGGCGAATGGCACCGAGTGCCACGTAGCGTCCTGCCTCGCCCGAGGTGATCGCACCCGCAGGAGGTAGCCATGGCTGAGCCCACCGCCGACGTGAGCCAGGAGGCCCCGCTCGTCGAGGAGACCCTCGTCGAGGAGGTCTCGATCGACGGCATGTGCGGCGTCTACTGATGACCGCGGCTCCGGTGGAGGCCTCGGACGCCGAGGCCTCCGCCGGCGCCTTCGACCCGGCCGTCCCCTACCGGCTCTCGGAGTCGGTCTCGGTACGCCCGGAGTCGTTCGGCGCCCTCGTCTACGACTTCAACACCCGCCGGTTGTCCTTCCTCAAGACGAAGCCGTTGGTCCGGGTGGTCGAGGCCCTCGCGCACCACGACGACGTCCACGGTGCCCTCACCGCCGCGAAGGTCCCGGCTGAGCAACGGGACCAGTACCTGCGCGCCCTCGCCGGCCTCGCGCAGGCCGGCACGATCACGCCCCGGTAGAGCAGGGAGCCACCACATGAAGCTCGTCGAGCACTTCACCCACGGCCTGACCTCCCCGATCTGCCTGACCTGGGAGCTCACCTACGCCTGCAACCTGAGCTGCGTCCACTGCCTCTCGAGCTCCGGGCGTCGCGACCCGAACGAGCTGTCGACGGACGAGGCCAAGGCCGTCATCGACGAGCTGCAGCGCATGCAGGTCTTCTACGTGAACATCGGCGGCGGCGAGCCGACGGTGCGCAGCGACTTCTGGGAGCTGCTGGACTACGCGATCGCCCACGACGTCGGCGTCAAGTTCTCCACCAACGGCGTGAAGCTCGACAAGGCGCGCGCCGCGCAGCTCGCGAAGACCGACTACGTCGACGTCCAGATCTCCCTCGACGGCGCGACGGCGGAGGTCAACGACCACGTCCGCGGCCCCGGCTCGTACGACACGGCGATCCGGGCGATGGAGAACCTGTACGAGGCGGGCTTCGGGCAGTTCAAGATCAGCGTGGTGGTGACCCGCCAGAACGTCGACCAGCTCGACGACTTCAAGGCGATCGCCGACCGCTACGGCGCCCAGCTGCGGATCACCCGGCTCCGGCCGAGTGGCCGCGGCGCCGACACCTGGGACGAGCTGCACCCCACGCAACCCCAGCAGCGCCAGCTCTACGACTGGCTCGTGGCCCGCGGCGAGGACGTCCTCACCGGCGACTCGTTCTTCCACCTCTCCGCGTACGGGCAGGAGCTCCCGGGGCTCAACCTGTGCGGCGCGGGCCGCGTGGTGTGCCTGATCGACCCGGTCGGCGACGTGTACGCCTGCCCGTTCGCCATCCACGACCAGTTCCTCGCCGGCAACGTCCGGTCCGAGGGCGGGTTCAAGACGGTGTGGCAGGACAGCGAGCTGTTCCAGGAGCTGCGCGGCCCGCAGTCCGGCGGGGCGTGCACCAAGTGCTCGCACTACGACGCCTGCCAGGGCGGTTGCATGGCGGCCAAGTTCTTCACCGGCCTGCCGCTCGACGGCCCGGACCCGGAGTGCGTGCTCGGGAACGGGGAGCTCGAGCTGGCGAAGCTGGAGATGGACACGATCGTCCCCAAGCCGTCGCTCGACCACTCGCACCGGACGAGCCCGCAGGCCAAGGAGGGCCCGGTCCCGCTGACGCTGTCGGTGCGCCGCCCCGACAAGGCCTGTGACTCCGACCCCCTCGCGGGCGAGGGCAGGCGTCTCCCCGCGGGCGTCCGGGTGAACTGAGTCGCGTCACCTGAAAGCTCCCCCGGTGCCGCGGGCGATCCTCGCGGCGCCGGGGTGACCCTCACGGCGGCCGCCAGCCCCGGACGTGCCCGGCGAGCACGTCCTGCACCAGGAGCTCGGTGCTCGCCGTGGCGTCCGGGTGGGTCACCAGGTGCCATGGCCGAACGAGCGGCGTCCCCGGCAGCGGCAGCTCGACCAGCGTCCCGTCCGCGATGAGGTCGCGGACGGCCTCGCGGGACACCAGGGTGGCGCCGAGCCCGGCCCGCGCCGCCGCGATCGTCGCCCCGTGGGAGCCCATCGTGAGGCTGCGCGGCTCGACGCCGAGGTCGGCGAGGAGCCCCGCGAGGGTGCTGCGCACCCCCGAGCCCGGTTCGCGGAGCAGCCAGGTGGTGCCCGACGGGTCGAACCCGTCGGCCAGCGCCGGTGCCCCCACGACGGCGAGGGTGTTCGCCCGGGTGGCCCGGACGCGGGCCGCGTTGCCCGCGGGTGGGCGTCCCGCGACGACGACGTCGACCTCGTGGTGGGTGAGCATCGACCACACCCGGGTGCTCGGGGCGACGTCCACCCCGAGCTCGACGTCCGGGTGGCGGGTGCGGAACGCGGAGAGCAGACCGGGCAGCAGGTGCTCGCCCGCGGTGGTCACGGCGCCGAGGCGCACGTGGCCGCGCTCCGGGTCGGCCTCACCCCGGGCGGCGGCGGTGGCCTCGTCGAGCAGCCCGAGCACGCGACGGGCGTAGTCGGCGTATCGGCGTCCCGCCGGAGTGAGGCGTACCCCGCGCCCGTCCCGTTCGAGCAGCGGGACGCCGATCTCGTCGCCGAGCGCGCGGACGGCCGCCGAGACGGTGGACTCGGTGACCACGAGGTGGGCGGCCGCGCCGCGCACCGACCCCTGGTCGGCGAGCGCGACGAACGCGCGCATCCGGGAGGTCGTCGTCACCGGCCACCTCCCCCGACGGTGCCCGCCACCCGGGCTCAGTCCCCGGAGGCCGCCAGACCGCCGGTGAACACCCTGCTGGCGCGCAGGTCCTGGGCGTGCAGGGTGACGAGGTCGTCGAGGCCGACCCGCAGGCCGTTCGCCCCGCCGCCCTCCGCCAGCCGACGCGCCTGGCGCATCCTCGCGCGGTCCAGCCCGTTCCGCACGCTCCGGGCGCCGGCGAACCACGGTTGCTCGACCCGCAGCGCCAGGTACTCCCGCAGCGCCTCCCGGGCGTCGTCGGAGAACGTCAGCCCCTGCTCGGTGGCCATCGACTCGGCGATGATCCCGAGCTCCGGCACCGAGAAGTCGGGAAAGTCGACGTGGTGGGCGATCCGGCTCTGCATCCCGGGGTTGGCCGAGAAGAAGGTGTCCATCCGGTCGGCGTAGCCGGCCAGCACGACGACGAAGTCGTCGCGGTGGTCCTCCATCGCCTGCAGCAGGATCTCGATGGCCTCGCCGCCGTAGTCCCGCTCGTTGCCCGGGCGGTGCAGGTAATAGGCCTCGTCGATGAACAGGACGCCGCCGAAGGCCTTCCCGACGATCTCCTTCGTCTTCGGGGCGGTGTGCCCGACGTACTGGCCCACCAGGTCGTCCCGGGTCGCGGTGACGAGGTGGCCCCGGCGCAGGAAGCCCAGCCCGTGCAGCAGATCGCCGATCCGCTGCGCCACCGTCGTCTTGCCGGTGCCGGGATTGCCGGTGAAGCACATGTGCAGTGTCGGACGGGCGGTCGCCACGCCGAAGCGCTCACGGACCCGGTCGACGATCAGCAGCGACGCGAGCTCCCGCAGCCGTTCCTTCACCGGTGCGAGCCCGACGAGCTCGCGGTCGAGCGCGTCGAGCACCTCGTCCACGCCGGCCTCCCGGCGGACCTCGGCCAGGTCGACCGTCGCGTCGGTGGGGAGGGCGTCCTCGTCCCGCTTCCGCGCGTCGGCCTCGGCCGCCGTCTCCTCGGTGACGGCGGCCGAGCGGCCGGAGGTCCCGAACGAGGTGCGTCCGTCAGCGGCCATCGCCGTTGCTCCGGGCGTCGCCGTGGCGTCCGTAGCGCTGTCCCGCCGGGCGTTCGGTGGCGTACGAGTGGGTCGTGTAAGCGATCTGGCGGTCCTTGCCCTCCTGGCGGTCCAGGCGGAATCCCGGTTCCTCGGAGGGCCGGTTGACCAGGAACGACAGCGCGACGGTCTGCCTGCCGAGGCTCGCGTCGTAGGCGATGACCCGCACGTAGTGCTCCGGGTGCTCGTCGCGGCAGGCGCGGACCTCGTCCATCACCGCCGCCGGGTCCCGCAGGTCGAACATCGGCAACCCCCACATGTCCCAGTAGGTGTTGCGGGGATGCGGGTCGTCGGTGAACTCGACCGACAGCGGCCACTCGTGGGCGAGGGCGTAGTCGATCTGCAGCCGGATCTCGTCGTCGGTCAGGTCGGGCAGGAACGAGAAGGTGCCTTGGGTGATGCGCACGGTGTCCTCCTCAGGAGGGGGTCGGGACGGCGTCGACGGTGTCGGTCGAGGCGTAGTCGAAGGTGACGTCGCCCCAGGTCGAGAGGGCCATCTCCAGCGGCTTGCAGTGCCGGCCCGCCTTCCGGAGGATCTCCGGGCCCTCGGTCAGGTAGTCCACGCCCTCGTTCCGCGCCTTGATCATCGCCTCGACGGCGACGCGGTTGGCCTCGGCGCCCTGGGCGATGCCCATCGGGTGGCCGATGGTCCCGCCGCCGAACTGCAGGATCGTGTCCTCGCCGAGGTGGTGCAGCAGCTGGTGCATCTGCCCGGCGTGGATGCCACCGGAGGCCACCGGCAGCGTCGCGGGCATCGAGGCCCACTCCTGGTCGAAGTAGAGGCCCTTGCTCGGGTCGGCCTGGTAGCTGTTCTTGCGCAGCACGTCGTAGAAGCCGTGCACCGAGGCGGGGTCGCCCTCGAGCTTGCCGACGACGGTGCCCGCGTGGATGTGGTCGACCCCGGCGAGGCGCATCCACTTGGAGATCACGCGGAAGCTCACGCCGTGGTTCTTCTGGCGGGTGTAGGTCGCGTGCCCGGCGCGGTGCAGGTGCAGGATCACGCCGTTGCGCCGCGCCCACTTCGACATCGACTGGATGGCGGTGTAGCCCACGGTCAGGTCGAGCATCACGATGACGCTGCCGAGGTCCCTGGCGAACTCGGCCCGCTCGTACATGTCCTCCATGTCGGCGGCGGTGATGTTGAGGTAGTGGCCCTTGATCTCACCGGTCTCGGCCTGGGCCTTGTTCACCGCCTCCATGCAGGCCAGGTAGCGGTCCCGCCAGCGCATGAACGGCTGCGAGTTGATGTTCTCGTCGTCCTTGGTGAAGTCCAGGCCGCCGCGCAGCGCCTCGTAGACGACGCGGCCGTAGTTGCGCGACGAGAGCCCGAGCTTGGGCTTGGTCGTCGCGCCGAGCAGCGGGCGCCCGAACTTGTTGAGGTACTCCCGCTCCTGGACGATGCCGTGCGGCGGCCCGGGGAAGGTCTTCACGTAGTGGGCCGGGATCCGCATGTCCTCGAGGCGCAGCGCCTTGAGCGGCTTGAAGCCGAAGACGTTCCCGATGATCGAGCTGGTGAGGTTCGCGATCGACCCCTCCTCGAACAGGTCGAGGTCGTAGGCGATGTACGCGATCCACTGCCCCTCGGCCCCCGGGACGGCGTCCACGCGGTAGCACTTCGCCTGGTAGTGCTCGTGGGTGGTGAGGCGGTCGGTCCACACCACGGTCCAGGTCGCGGTGCTCGACTCACCCGCGACGGCGGCGCCCGCCTCTTCCGGCGGCACCCCGTCCTGCGGCGTCACGCGGAACGCGCAGAGCAGGTCGGTGTCCTTCGGTACGTAGTCGGGCTGCCAGTACCCCATCTCCGCGTAGGGGATGACACCCGCACTCCATCGATCGGCCATGACGACGAGCGTGCGGTCTCAGTCTGTCAAGGACAATCAAGTGTTCTGGGGTGACACTTCGCCGTTCGACTGAACGTCCTCGTCGTCGGCGTCCCACTGCCCGGGCACGGGCGCGGTGACGGCGAGGGTCGTGCCCTCGCCGGGCCGCGCGGTCAGCCGCACGGTGCCGCCGATGAGCTCAGCCCGTTCGCGCACCGAGGCCAGCCCGAACCCGCCGTTGTCGTCGGGCGGGCCGAGGTCGGCAGGCACGAACCCCGCGCCGTCGTCGCCGATCGCGAGCCGCACGTCCGTCGCGCCGATCGCCAGCCGCAGCGTCACCCGGCGGGCCCCGGCGTGCTTGAGCACGTTCTGCAGCGCCTCCTGGGCGATGCGGTAGAGCGCGATCTCGAGGTGGTCGGGCAACCGGCGCTCGTCGAGATCGAGGGAGGCGTCGACGTCGGGGACCCCGCGGGCGAGCGCGGCCAGGGCACCCGCGAGCCCGAGGTCGTCGAGCACCGGAGGTCGCAGCGCGCCGATGGCGACGCGGGCCTCCTCGAGGGTGGTGTCGACGAGCCCGCCCGCGATGTCGATGTCCGTGCGCGCCGGGCCAGGGTCGCCGCGGTCGAGGTGGGTCAGCGCGGCGTCGAGGTGGTACCAGAGCGAGACCAGGCGCTGGGAGATCCCGTCGTGGATGTCCCGCGCGAGCCGGCGGCGCTCGGCCTCCTGGGCGGCCACCGTCTGTTCGGCGAACCGCTCGTGCGCGCGCTCCCGGGCCGCGAGCCTGCGGTGCATCCGGGCCTGGTGCAGGGCGCCCGCGAGCAGCCGCCCGATGGCGAGCAGCAGGCGCACGTCGCGGTCGTCGAACGGGCGGCGGGCGACGGTGTGCACGTTGAGGACACCGGCCAGCCCGCTCGGCTCGCTGATCATCGGCACGGACACCATCGACGTGTAGTCCTGCCCCCGCAGCGCGGGGATCGGGACGTAGCGCGGGTCGGACTCCTTGTCCTCGACGATCACCACCGGTTCGCGGTGGCTCGCGACCCACCCGCTCACCCCCTCACCCAGCGGGAGGTGCACCGCGCCGACCTCGGTGTCGAACGGCGGCGTGGCCCCCAGCAGGGTCAGGGCCCGTTCGGAGTCGTCGAGGACGTGGACGAAGCACACGTCGGTGGCGGTGGCCTCGGTGATCACCCGGGCCACCGCGGCGGCGCGCGTCTCCACGTCCGGGCCGCTCGCGGTCGCCTCGATGATGTCGAGGAGGACCGCGTTCTCGCGTTCCGGGTCGTCGAGCCCCAGCCCGCGCGGGCCCGTCACCGGAACACCCCCTCCCGCAGCGCCGCGGCGACCGCGGCGGTGCGGTCCGGGACCTGCAGCTTGCGCAGCACCGAGCGCACGTGGCTCTTCACCGTCTCGTCGCCGATCACCAGGCGCGAGGCGATCGCGCGGTTGCTGCATCCGGAGACCAGCAGGGCCAGCACCTCGCTCTCGCGGTGGGTGAGGCCCAGGTGCGCGCCCGGCCAGAACTCGTCGCGCTCCAGGCGGGCGGCGGACTCGACCACCCGGCCGGCCATCGTCGTGTCGATCACCGTGGTGCCCGTCGCGGCGAGCTCGAGCTGGCCCACGAGCTCCTCGCCGCGGATGCGCTTGAGCAGGTAGCCCGCGGCGCCGGCGCGCAGGGCCTGGAACAGGTACTGCTCGTCGTCGTACACCGAGAGCAGCACGACGCGGGCCTCGGGCATCCGCTCGGCGAGGCGGCGGCACAGGTCGAGCCCGCTCTCGCCCTGCATCCGCACGTCGGCGAGCACGAGGTCGGGCCGCAGCGAGGCGACGAGGTCGAGGGCGTCGGGGACGGCGTGGGCCGAGCCGACCACCCGGATGCGGCCCGTGAACGGGGCGAGCATCGCCTTCAGGCCCGCCACGACCATCTCGTGGTCGTCCACCACGACCACCCGCAGCGGACCTGCCGCGGGTGGTGTGACGGCGGTCATCCGCTCACGATAGGTGTTCGGCGGCCGAGCGGCGGACTCTTCGGGCGCGCCGTCCCCCGGGGCGTCTCCCCCCGCGTCCCCCCGCTGCGGGGGGAGTGGCGCGGGCCACCCGTGCCTAACGTCGGTGGTCTCCCAGGAGGTGCGTCGATGACCGTTCCCGCCCCCCGTACGGCTCCACCACGATCCGGCCGCCCGCCCGGCCCCACGCTCGCGGCATCCGTGCTGCCCGCCGACTTCTCCCGGCTCGGCGACGAGCTCCGTGCCCTCGAGGCCGCCGGGGTCGAGCGCGTCCAGTGGGACGTCATGGACGGCAGGTTCGTGCCGAACCTGACGCTCGGGCCCGACATCGTGGCCGCGGCCCGTCCGGTGGTGGACATGCAGTTCGAGGCCCATCTGATGGTCGCCGACCCCGACCCGATGCTGCCGCGCTGGGTGGAGGCCGGGTGCGAGCGCGTCATCGTGCACGCCGAGACGTGCACGCACCTGCACCGGACCGTCGCCCGCATCGCCGAGCTCGGGGCGCTGCCCGGGGTCGCGCTGAACCCCGCGACGCCGTTGTCGGCGGTCGAGCACGTCCTCGACCGGCTCGACCTGCTCCTCGTGATGACCGTCGACCCGGGCTTCGGCGGCCAGTCCTACCTGGCCTCGATGGAGCCGAAGATCCGTGCGGCGGCGGCGATGATCGCCGACGCCGGGCTGGACACCGACCTCGAGGTGGACGGGGGCATCGACGTCACCACGGCGGGCGCCGCGGCCCGGGCCGGGGCCACGGTCCTCGTCGCCGGCACCGCCCTCTTCCGCGGCCAGGGGTCCATCGGGACCCGCGCGATCGCGCTGCGCGCCGCCGCCCGGCAGGTCGCCGGCGAGCGCCGTCCCGCCTGACCCGACCGCCCCGGGGAACCAGGGAGCAGAGGAGCCACCCGTGCCCGACAAGAACCTGCGCATCAGACGCGCCGGTCCCGACGAACCCCGGCGCCGGCCGGTGATGATCGCGATCGCCGGCGACAGCGCCGCGGGCAAGACCACCCTCACCCGGGGCATCGTGGAGGCTCTCGGGCCGACGCGGTGCGTCTCGCTGTGCACCGACGACTACCACCGCTACGACCGGGCCGAGCGCAAGGAGCTGCCCTTCACCGCGCTCCACCCGGACGCCAACTACCTCGAGATCATGGAGCAGCACCTGCAGCTGCTCGCGACGGGCTCGCCGATCCTCAAGCCGGTCTACGACCACGCCACGGGCGAGCTGGTGCGCCCGGAACTGGTCGAGCCCGCCCCGATCGTGATCGTCGAGGGGCTGTTCCCGCTCCACAGCCGCCTGGCGCGTGCCTGCTTCGACGTGACCGTCTACCTCGACCCGCCCGAGGAGATCCGGCGCGAGTGGAAGATCGCGCGGGACACCGGCAAGCGCGGCTACTCGACCGAGGCCGTGCTCGCCGAGCTGGACCGCCGCGAGGCCGAGTCGGAGGCCCACATCCGGCCGCAGCGCGCCAACGCCGACCTCGTCGTGCGCTTCGCCCCGATCGCGAGCCGGGACGACCCGGCGGACACCCCGCTGTCGGCGACGGTGATGCTGCGCCCGACGATCGACCACCCGGATCTCTCCGGGGTCATGGCCCCCGGGCTGACCCGCGCGATGCACCTCAAGCTCGAGCGCGACCCCGACGGCAGGCCGGTCGAGTCCCTGCACGTGCACGGCTACGTGCCGCGCGAGGAGAGCATCGCGGTGCAGAAGGCGATCTGGACGGCGCTCGGTGCGCCGGACAGCGACTCCCCGGAGAGCCTGGGCCGCGTCGGTGACGGTCGCAGCGAGCCGCTCGCCATCGCGCAGCTCCTGCTGCTCTACCACCTCATGGACCTCGACCGGAGCCGGCCGTGAGCACCCTGGAGCAGACCATGAGCACCGTGCCCGCGGCCGTCGTCTTCGACCTCGACGGCACGCTCGCCGACACCGAGCGCGACGGGCACCGGGTCGCGTTCAACCGGGCCTTCGCCGCGCACGGGCTCGACCTCTTCTGGGACATCGAGCACTACGGGTGCCTGCTCGCGGTCACCGGAGGGCGGCGGCGCATCGTCGCCGACCTCGCCCGCCGGGACGAGACCGCCGACCTCGCCGCGGACGAGACGGCGCTCGAGGACCTCGCCGCGAGCGTGCACCGGACCAAGACACGGCTGTTCGCCGAGGAGGTCCGCCGCGGCGGGATCGAGGCCCGCCCGGGTGTCCGGTCCCTCGTCGCCGACCTGGTCGCGCACCGCGTGCCGGTCGCGGTCGCCACGACCGGCACGCGGGCGTGGGCGGAGCCGCTGGTCGAGCAGCTGCTCGGGCCCGGGACCGCCCGCGTCACGGTGTTCGGCGACGACGTCCGTGCCCTCAAGCCGGATCCGCAGGCCTACCTGCTCGCCCTGGAGCGGCTCGGGGTGGCGGCGCGGGACGCGGTCGCGGTGGAGGACGCCGCGCCGGGGCTGGCCGCGGCCCGGGCGGCGGGGCTGGCCACCGTCGTCGTCACCAACCACTACACCCGCTCGCACGACATGCGGGGGGCCGCGCTCGTCCGCGAGGAGTTCGACGTCCCGGGGCTGCTCACCGCGGTGGCGCTCGGCGAGGTGCTGGCGGGCGCCCGGGCGGGATAGCGTCCCGCCGGTGCACAGCGTCCTCGCCACGCCGGGACGCGTCGGCGGGCGCACGGTGCCCTCGAGGGTGCTGTTCGGCCCGCACACGACGAACCTCGCGGACCCGCGACGGCCCGGCGAGCTCTCCGGCGACCACGCCACCTACTACGGACGGCGGGCCGACGGCGGCGCGGGCGTGATCGTCACCGAGGTCGCCTCGGTGCACGGGTCCGACCGGCCCGCCGAGCGCGCCCCGTCCGCGGCCGATGCCGGGCCGGGGTGGGCGGCGATCGCCCGCGCCTGTGCCGCGCACGGGACCGTCGTCCTCGCGGGCCTGGGGCACGCGGGCACCCAGGGGAGCTCCGCCCACCACGGCCGCCCGCTGTGGGGGCCCTCGGCGGTGCCCGACCCGGTGACCCGCCAGGTGCCGGTGGCGATGGACGAGGCCGCGATCGCCGCGGTGATCGACGGGTTCGCGGCCGCCGCGGTCCGGGCCGTCGACGCCGGGCTGGACGGCGTCGAGATCCAGGCCGGTCAGTACGCCCTGCTGCGCCAGTTCCTCTCGCCGCTGACCAATCACCGCACCGACCGGTGGGGCACCGAGCGGGATCTGCTGCTGCGCGGGACGGTCGCCGCGGTGCGCGCGGCCGTCGGCGACGGCGCCGTCGTGGGCCTGCGCCTCGCGGTCGACGAGCTCGCGCCGTGGGCGGGTCTGCGCCCCGAGGACGTGCGGGTCCCCGCCGGACCGGACTACGTCGTCGGGGTGCGGGGGAGCGGCCTCGCGGTCGGCGCCACCCGCCCCGATGCCCACACCCCGCCCGGTCACGGCCTGCCCCTCGCGGCGGCCCTGCGCCGCGCCGCGCCCGCGGGGACGGCGGTGGTGCTCGCGGGCGGCGTGGTCGACCCCGCCGAGGCCGACACCGCACTGTCCGACGGCACCGCGGACCTCGTCGAGATGACCCGCGCGCTCGTCGCCGACCCGGACCTCGTGGCGACCGTCCGGGCCGGGCGTGCTCCCCGGCCGTGCGTGCTCACCAACGAGCGGTGTCGCGTCCGCGACGGCCGCAACACCGTCGTCTCGTGCAGCGTCTCACCCGTCGAGGAGGCCTACGCGGTGCCGACGGTGCGTTCCGGCGAGGGCTCCGGTGCCATTCCCCGTCGCTCCGCTCGCCCCGACGTGCGCGTCGTCGGGGGCGGGCCCGCCGGGCTGGAGGGGGCGCGGGTGCTCGCCGCCGCCGGGTACACGGTGACGCTGCTCGAGCGCGAGGACGAGCTGGGCGGCGCGCTGCGCGGGGTGGCCCGGTTGCCCGGGCGCGGCCGGTACGCGGCACTCGTCGCGTGGTGGCGCGCCGAACTGGACCGGCTCGGCGTCCAGGTCCGGCTCGGGGATGCGGCCTGGCTCGGCGATGCGGCCCAGCTCGGCGATGCCGCGGGGCCGGGTGTCGACGGCGGCCCCGGCGACGACGGCCGACCCACCCTCCGGGCGACCGGCGGCCTGGAGCGCGACCCGCCGCTGCCCGACGCGCCGACCTGGAGCGCCGCCGCCGTGCTCGCGGGGACCGCGCCGGCGCCCGGACCCGTCGTCGTGCTCGACCCGGTCGGCGACGCCACCGGGGTCGGCCTGGCCGAGCTGCTCGCCGCCCGCGGCCGGGAGGTGGCACTGGTGACCGCAGACCCCGTCGTCGGGCACGAGCTCGGGCCCAGCGGCGACCTCGTGCCCGCCCAGGCCCGGCTCGTGGCGGCCGGGGTGGCGCGGGTGGTGCGCGCGGAGCCCGTGCGCTGGTCGGACGGGGTGCTGCACCTTCGCGACGCGGCCACCGGCGCGCCCTCGACGCTGCCCTGTGCGGCCGTCGTCGACGCCGCCCACCGGCGCCCCGGCCCGGTCCCCGAGGGCGCGGCCCCGGTCGGTGGGCTGCTCGTCGCGGGCCGCACGGTGCTCGCCGGCGACCTGCTCGCGCCCCGCACCGTGCACAACGCGGTGCTCGACGGCAGGCGGGCGGCCGCGCAGGTGGCGGCCCTGGTCGCGGGCGTGACGGTGCCGGTGTGACGGGCCTGTCGTGACCGTGCCCCGGCCCGGCGACCCGGTCACCGTCGGCCCGCTGCGGCTGCGCAACCGGATCGTCTTCCCGGCTCACCTCACCAACGCCGCCCTCGGCGGGATGCCGACCGCCCAGCACGCCGCGTACTACGCCGCCCGGGCGGCGGGCGGCGCCGCGCTGGTGATCACCGAGGAGCACTCCGCGGGCGAGCACGACCGGCCCTACGAGAAGCTCATCCGGGGCACCGACCCGGTGATCGTCCCCGGGCTGCGCCGGATCACCGACGCCGTCCACGCCCACGGCGCCGCGGTGCTCGCCCAGGTCGGGCACAACGGCGGCCAGTCCTCGTCGCGGTACTCGGGGGTCGCGGTCACCGCGCCGTCCCCGCTGCCCGACCCGATGTTCCGCGAGGTGCCGCGCGCCACGACCCCGCGCGACATCGACGACCTCGTCGCCGGCTTCGCCCGGACCGCCGAGCACTGCGTCGCGGGCGGCTACGACGGGGTCGAGATCCAGTGCTCCCAGGCCTCGGTCGTCCGCCAGTTCCTCTCGCCGGTGACCAACCGGCGAGAGGACGCCTACGGCTCGGACCCGGCACGGCTGCTCGTCGAGATCCTCGCCGCGGTCCGGGGGGTCCTCGGCCCGGACCGGGTGCTCGGCGTGCGGGTGCAGGGCGACGAGGGCCTCGCCGGCGGGCTGGGTGCGGCGGACGCGGCCGACGTCGCCCGCCGGGTCGAGGACGCCGTGGACTACGTGAACACCGCGGTCGGGGTGGCCACCGCGACGCTCCCGCTGATCGAGCCCCCGATGGGGGTCCCCGCCGGGTACGCCGCCGCTGTGCCCACCGCGGTGCGGGCGGCCGTGTCGGTGCCGGTGATCGGGGTCGGGCGGTTCACGACGCCGGCGCACGTGGCCGCCACGCTGGCGGCCGGGTCGTGTGACCTGGTGGGGGTGACGCGCGGCCAGATCGCGGACCCGTCGTTCGCGCGCCGTGCGCTCGAGGGTGCCCGGGTCCGACGCTGCCTCGGCTGCAACCAGGAATGCATCGGCGCCGTGGGTCTGGGCCTGCCGCTGGGGTGCGTGGTCAACCCGCGGGCGGGGCGGGAGGCGCGGCCGCTCCCGGTGCCGCCGGCCCGCCGCCGGGTCCTGATCGCGGGCGGGGGCCCGGCCGGACTCGCCGCCGCCGGGACGGCCGCCGGGCGCGGCCACGACGTGGAGCTGGTGGAGGCGGGCGAGGTCCTCGGCGGGCAGGTGACGTGGGCCGCCTCGGCTCCCGGCCGGGCCGAGCTCGCCCATGCCGTCGAGGACCTGGCCGCCGCGCTGCCGTCCGGGGTGCGCGTGCGCCTCGGCGTGACGGTCGACGCGGCCCTGGTCGCGGCCCGGGCGCCCGACGTCGTCGTCGACGCGACCGGGTCGGCCCCGGCGACGCCGTCGTGGGCGGGTGACGCCGGAGTGGGGGTGCTCGACGTCGAGGACGTCCTGCGCGGGCGCGCGGCGCCGGTCGGCCGCGTGCTCGTCGTCGACGACGCGGGCGGGCACGCGGCGCCGTCGACGGCCGAACTGCTCGCGCGCCGCGGTGCCACGGTGACCACGGTGACGTCCGCCCTCGTCGCGGCCGGCGATCTCGGGCCGACTCTCGAGGGCCCCCGGTGGGCGCGCCGCGCGGCCGCGCTGGGGATCGTCCAGGAGACCGAGCGCGTGGTGCTGGGGGTGGAGGCCGGGCCCGGTGGGACGAGCATCGTGCGGCTGCTGGATCACCTCTCCGGGGTCGAGGAGCACCGGGAGGTCGACGCCGTCGTCGCCGCGGTGCCGCGACGCCCGCGCGGGCTCGTCGTCCCGGGGTTCCCCGTCGTGCGGGTCGGGGACGCGCTCGCTCCCCGCCTGCTCGGCGCGGCCGTCCGCGAGGGGCACGAGGCGGCCGTCGAGCTCTGACCGGCAACCTAGAGGTTGCCTATCGGAGACAGGCAACCGTAAGGTTGCCTGTTGTGGACGACGACGCGGTGTTCCGGGCGCTCGCCGACCCGACGCGGCGTCACCTGATGGATGCGCTGTACGAGCACGACGGCCGCACCCTCTCCGAGCTCGCCGACGGGCTCGCGATGTCGCGGCAGGCGGTCACGAAGCACCTCGCCGTCCTCGGATCGGCGGGCCTCGTGACGGCGGTCCGTCGAGGTCGGGAGCGTCGTCACCACCTCAACCCGGCGCCCCTGGCCGACGTCGGGGACCGCTGGATCCGCCGCTACCACCGGGCGCGGGTGGACGCCCTCACCGACCTGAGACGAGCACTGGAGGACCCCATGGCCGACACGACGGCCCCTGCCCCGACGACCGGGACGCCGACGACCGATCCGGCGGCCACCGCCTTCGTCTACGTCAGCTACATCCGCACGACCGCCGAGCGGCTCTGGGAGGCGCTCACCACGCCCGCGTTCATCCGCCGCTACTTCGACGGGGGCGGTCCGGACTCCGACTGGCAGGTCGGCTCCCCGGTGCGCTGGAGCATGGGTGGCGAGCCGCCGCAGGACTGGGACCAGCACGTTCTCGAGGCCGACCCGCCCCGCCGGCTCACCTACACCTGGCACAACTACCGGCCGGAGATGCAGGAGATGTTCGGCTGGTCGGACTCGGCGCTCGCGACGCTGCAGCAGGAGCCGATCTCGCGGGTGACGTTCGAGATCGAGTCCGTCGCCGCGTCCCCGGACGCGATCCACCCGGCGGTGAAGCTCACGGTCACCCACGACGGTTTCGTCCCCGGCAGCCAGATGCTCGCCGGGGTCGCGGGGGGCTGGCCGGGGATCCTGTCGAACCTCAAGTCGCTGCTCGAGACCGGCGACGTCGTCGCGGGCCGCGGCTGACAGGCTGGCGTGCGTGGAGGTCTCCCGCGCGCGCTCGGTCGACTGTGCCGACACACCGCTGCTGCTGGTGCCCGTCGGGGCCCTCGAGCAGCACGGCCCGCACCTGCCGCTGGGGACCGACACGACGGTGGCGACGACGGTGGCCGGGCGGGCCGGGCTACCGGTCACTCCGCCGATCGCGTTCGGCGCCTCGGGGGAGCACGAGGGCTTCCCCGGCACGGTGTCGATCGGCACCGAGGCGCTGGCCGCGGTGCTCGTCGAGGCCGGTCGGTCGGCGTGCCGCTGGGCCCGGCGGCTGGTCTTCGTCAACGGGCACGGCGGCAACCTCCCGGCCCTGGTGGCCGCGACGACGCTGCTGCGCGCGGAGTCCCGCGACGTGGCCTGGCACTCCTGCGGGGTGCCGGGCGCGGACGCCCACGCCGGGCGGCACGAGACGTCGCTGATGCTCGCGCTGGCCCCCGACGACGTCCGCCCCGACCTCGCGGTGGCGGGTAACACCGCCCCGCTCGCAGAGCTCATGCCGTCGATCCGGGAGGGGTCGGTGGCCGCGGTGAGCCCGAACGGGGTGCTCGGCGACCCGGCGGGCGCGGCCGCCGCGGAGGGCGCGGAGACGACGTCGGTGATGGTCGCGGCGCTGCTCGACGCCATCGACGACTGGCGGGTCGACGAGCGGGGCCGGTTGGGTGCCTGACGCGCGATGACCTCGCCCCGCCCTCCCCGGCTGCCCGACGGCTGGACCGTCCGACCCGACCCCCGCACCTGGCGGGTCGACGGTGGGGCGACCTGGATCGGCGGCTCCCCGCCGCGCGTGCTGCGGCTCTCCGTGGCCGCCCGGTCCCGGCTGGCGGGGCCCGACCTCGTCGTCACCGACGCCACCACCGCCGCCCTCGCCCGGCTGCTCTCGGACGCCGGCGTCGCGCACCCCGACCCGGCCCGCGCGCCCGGGGCGCCGGGGCCGGGGGAGGTCACCGTCGTCGTCCCGGTGCGGGACCGGACCGCCGAGCTCGACCGGATGCTCGCCGCCGTCGTCGCCACCGCGCCGGGGCTCGGCGGCATCGTCGTCGTCGACGACGGGTCGACCGACCCGGGCGCGACCGAGCGCGTCGTCGCGGCACACGGCGGGCGGGTCGTGCGGCACCCGTCGTCGCGGGGCCCGTCGGCGGCGCGCAACACCGGCGCCCGGGCGTCGACGACGCCGGTCGTCGCGTTCCTCGACTCGGACGTCGTCCCCGATCCCGGATGGCTGGCGGTGCTGCTCTCCCACCTCGGCGACCCCGCCGTCGGGGCGGTGGCCCCGCGGATCGTGGCGTGGGCGCACGACGGCCCGGAGAACGCGGTGAGCCGCTACGAGCGGCGCCGGTCGTCGCTGGACCTCGGCCCGCGGCCCGCCCCGGTGACGGCGCGGTCGCGGGTGGCCTACGTGCCGAGTGCGGCGCTGGTGGTGCGGCGGTCGGCGTTCGGCGACGGTTTCCGCGAGGACATGCCGGTGGCCGAGGACGTCGACCTGGTGTGGCGGATCGCCGCGTCGGGCTGGCGGCTGCGCTACGAGCCGGGTGCGCGGGTGGCGCACGAGCACCGGTCCGGGGTGCGGGCGTGGCTGGGGCGCAAGGCGTTCTACGGGACGGGCGCGGCGCCGCTGGCGCGGCGGCACCCCCGACGCGTGCCGCCGGTGGCGCTGGCCCCGTGGACGGCGGCGGCGATGGCGCTGCTCGGCGTGCAGCGGCGGTGGTCGGTGGCGGCCGCGGGGGCGGTGACGGTGGTGGCGACGGTCCGGCTGGCACGCGGGCTGCGCAGGCCGGGCGAGCCGTGGGTGTCGCGAGGACCCCGAGAATGTGGAGTTGCTGTCACCGGACGTCAGCGATGCCGCATCGCTGACGTCACGGCAGGACCGATCCCCCTCGCCGCCGTCCTCGCGCCCTGGGGGCTCGGGGGCGCGGCGTGGCAGGCGGCGGGCGCGCTCACCCGCCACTGGTGGCCCGCGGCCGCCCTCGGTGCGATCGTGAGCAGGCGGGTCCGGCGCGCGCTGCTGCTCGCCGCCGTCGTCGAGGGCCTGGCCGACTGGCTGCGCTTCCGGGACCGGGGGGCGGGTCCCCTCGACGCCGCCGCGCACCTCGCCGCTCACCGTGCCGACGACCTCGCCTACGGCGCCGGGCTGTGGTGGGGAGCCTGGCGCCACCGCACGGCCGCTCCGCTGTGGCCGGACCTCTCCGGGAAGGGACCCGATGGTTGAGCACCCCGCGGCCGGTCGGCCCGTCGCGCATCCCCCGGTGGTCAGCTCCGTCGCCGTCGGCCTGCCCGTCGAGCTCGACGGGCCGGCCCCGGGGCAGCGCACGCTCACCGCCTACGGCAAGTCACCCGTGTCCGGTCCGGTGGCGGTGCTCGCCGAGAGCCTGCAGGGCGACCGCCAGGCCGATCCCGAGAACCACGGGGGACCGCACAAGTCCGTTTACGTCTACGCCGCGGAGGACGTGGACTGGTGGCGGCGCGAGCTCGACCGCGACATCGACGGGCAGATGTTCGGGCAGAACCTGACGACGTCGGGTCTCGACCTCCGTGACGCGGTGGTCGGCGAGCGCTGGCGGATCGGGACCGCGGAGTTCGAGGTCGCCCAGCCCCGGATCCCGTGCTTCAAGCTCGGCCTGTTCGCCGGGGACCGGACCATGCCCCGGCGGTTCATCGCCGCCGTCCGGCCGGGGGCCTACCTGCGGGTCGTGCGCCCCGGGCACGTCGCCGCGGGCGAGGGCATCGAGGTGTCCGACCGGCCCGCGCACGGCGTCACCCTCGCCGACGTCTTCACCGTCTACCACCACCAGCGGGAGCGGGCCGAGATCCTCCTCGGGGTCCCGCAGCTCGCGCCGATGTACCACGAGTGGGCCCGCGAGCGGCGCGTGAGGACGGGTTGAGGTCGCCCCCTCCGAACGGAGGGGGCGATTCGCTGTCCGGCCCGCCCGAATTGGAACGAACACGCCTCGTCACCACCGATCTCACCGACTCCCGGCGACGCAGCTGCGGGAGCATCCGGTCCGTGCACCCGCATCTTCGGAGGCCGCTCTGGATCTGCCCGCTGACCAGCACCGACGACCCCGCGACGCCCCCGGACCGGGCGTTGCGCGCGGACGATCTCGGGAGTGTGATGTGGCCGCCGCCACCCTGACGGGCGTGACGGCACCGCCGCGCGGACGGGTCCCTCCCGGCCTCTGCGACGGCCCACCACCAGACGACGTGCTCGCCTCGGGGATCCGCCAGGGATGCGGACCCGGGCGTGTGAGGAGTGAATCCATGGCACGCATCCGGACCACCGTCGACGGCCTCGTCTACGAGGACGACGTCGAGCCCCGCATGCTGCTCGTGCAGTACCTGAGGGAACGCCTCGGCAAGACCGGCACGGTGATCGGCTGCGACACCAGCAACTGCGG
>NZ_DASXJS010000235.1:0-19961 GCF_036497245.1 Actinomycetospora sp.
GGCCTTGACGTAGGAGTCGGCGAGCTTGCGGAAGTCCTCGGCGGTGAGCTTGTGGCGCAGCTCCTGCAGCTCGGAGGGCAGGTCCTCGACGCGGGCCTGGACCTCGGTGGCGCCGGACTGGACCTTGGAGAAGGCGTCCTGGGCGCTGGCCACGGCGTAGTCGCCGAGGCCGAGCAGGGCCAGCGACGGCGCGCGCAGCGGGTCGACGGCGTGAGAGACGGCCTTGGTGGCCTGGTCGCGGGCCTCGCGGACGTCGAACTTGGTCGGGAAGGTGACGGCCATGATGATCACTCCTGATCGGTCGCGATACGGCTGAGGTCGGGCGCGACGGCCAGGGCGGCCGTCCCGTCCGTGGCACCGGCTCCGGTGCCTGCGGCCGACGGCGACGTCGGCCCGGGTGTCGTGTCCGTGGGCGTCCCGGCGGCTCGGTTCTCGCGCCGGAACGACTCGTAGATGTCGTGCAGGACCTGCTTCTGGCGTTCGGTGAGGTCCGGGTCGCAGGCCAGCGAATCGAGAACCGCGGATCCTTGGCGCTGCTCGAGGAAACCGGCCCGCACGTAGAGCGCTTCGGCCGAGATGCGCAACCCGGTCGCGATCTGGGCCAGGATCTCCGCGGAGGGCTTGCGCAGCCCCCGTTCGATCTGGCTCAGGTAGGGGTTGGAGATCCCCGCGACCTTCGCGAGCTGGCGCAGCGAGACCTGCGCGGTCTCGCGCTGGCGGCGGATGTAGCCGCCGATGTCCTCGACGGCCTGCTCGAGCGCCTTGTCGACGGTGTCCTTGGCCTTGTCGACGCTGTCCTTGCTGGACATCCTGGACACCTCCTCCGCTGTGGTCCGGCACCCACGCTAACACGAGTGCTAGCTGGTGCAAGCACTCTGTTTGCGCTGATGGGTGGCCTGTGGCACGTTTCGCTGAGATCGTCCCGGTGCCTCGGGCGCCCGTCGTCAGGCCCCGGAGAGCACCGCCTGCAGCGCCACGCGGGCACCGTCGGCGTGGAGCCGGTCGAGGTGACGCCGGTACGCGGCGGTGAACCGCTCGTCGTCGACGAGGTCGCCGAACAGGGAGCGGTCCTCCAGGAACGCCAGCGGCTCGGCGGGGTAGCGGCGTGCCGCGGCGGTGCGCTCCTCGGCGCGACCGGTGTCGACGACGTCGATCGCCTCGCCGTCCTCGTCGACCCCCTCGGCGTAGCGCGCCCAGGCGGCGACGATCAGGGCGGAGCGCTCGACGTCGCCGCCCTGCTCGAGGTTGGCGCGGATCACCGGGACGAGCCACGGCGGGATGCGGTCCGACGACTCCGCCGCGAGCCGCGCGAGCGTGTCGCGGATCTCCGGGTTGGCGAAGCGCGAGATCAGCGTCGACTTGTACTCGTCGAGATCGACGCCCGGCACCGGCAGCAGCGTCGGCGTCGCCTCGTGGTCCATGTAGCCGCGGACGAAGGCGACGAACTCGTCGTCGCTGCACACCTCGTGCGCGTAGCGGAACCCGGCGAGGTAGCCGAGGTAGGCGATCGCCTGGTGGGAGGCGTTGAGGAGGCGCAGCTTCATCAGCTCGTAGGGCTCGACGTCGGCGACGACCTGCACCCCGGCCTCGTCGAAGGAGGGACGGCTCTGCCGTCCCTCCCCGTCGCTCCGCTCGCCCTGGTCGACGAAGTTGTCCTCGAGCACCCATTGGCAGAACGGCTCGCAGACCACCGGCCAGCCGTCGTCGATGCCGAAGCGCTCCGCGAGCTCGGCCCGGTCGGCGTCGGTGGTGCGCGGCGTGATCCGGTCGACCATCGAGTTCGGGAAGGGCACCTCGCGCTCGATCCGGTCGGCGAGGTCGGTCCCGAGCGTCCCGTCGCGCAGCCGCGCGAACGCGGTGATCATGCGGCGCGCGACGTCGCCGTTGCCGGCGATGTTGTCGCAGCTCATCACCGTGAACGGCGGGTTCCCGTCCGCGCGACGGCGGCGCAGCGCCTCGACGAGGTAGCCGAAGGCGCTCGTCGGGACGGCGTCGACGGGCCGGGCGATGTCGTGGGCCACGGAGGCCTCGGACGGGTCGAACTCGCCGGTGGCGGTGTTGACGTGATAGCCGCCCTCGGTGACCGTCAGGCTCACGATGCGCACGCCCGGGTCGGTCATGCGCGCGAGCACGGCCTCGGGGTCGTCGGGGGCGACGAGGAACTCGACCATCGAGCCGATCACCCGCGGCTCGCGCGACCCGTCGGCGTGCTTCTCGACGAGGGTGTAGAGCTCGTCCTGGCGGTGGAGGACCTCGCCCATCGCGTGGTCCGCGTCCAGGACGCCGACCCCGCACAGCGCCCAGTCCCGGTCCCGGCCCGCGGCGAAGAGCCGGTCGAGGTACATCGCCTGGTGGGCGCGGTGGAAGCCGCCGACCCCGATGTGCACGATCCCGACCCGCAGCGCGTCGCGGTCGTACGACGGGACCGGGACCGACAGCTCCGACAGCGTGGCCCGGTTCAGGGCCGTCGGGTGCTGGGCGGCGGCGTCGGCGCTCATCGCTCCAGGGTAGGTGCGTAAGCGCTTGCCCGGAAGGTGCGCCGCGCGCTTCACCGGCCGCCCGCGACGTCGAGGATGCTGCCGGTGACGTAGGAGGCCTCGTCGGAGGCGAGCCAGACGATCGCCGCCGCGATCTCGTCCGCCGTCCCCGCCCGCCCCATCGGCAGCCCGGGGGCGAGCCGCGCGACCCGGTCGGGCTGCCCGCCGCTGGCGTGCAGCTCGGTGTCGATCACCCCGGGCCGCACGACGGAGACCCGCACCCCTTCGCCTGCGACCTCCTTCGCGAGCCCGACGCCCAGCGTGTCCACGGCGGCCTTGGACGCGGCGTAGTCCACGTACTCGCCCGGCGAACCCAGCCGGGCCGCGGCGGAGGAGACGAGCACGATGGCGCCGCCGCGACCGCCGTGCGCCGTCGAGAGGCGCCGGACCGCCTCCCGGCAGGTGACGAACGCGCTGGTCACGTTGGTGGTCAGCATCCGCTCGATCCGGTCCACGGCCAGCTCGTCCACCCGGGTCTTCTCGCCGACCATCGCGGCGTTGGCGACGACCGCGCCCAGCGGGGCGAGCGTCGCCGCCGCTTCGACCGCGGCCACGACGTCGGCCTCCACCGCAACGTCCGCGCGCACGGCCGCGGCGCGCCCGCCGTCGCGCTCGATCGCGGCGACCACGGCCGACGCGGCGGCCTGGTCGCTGCGGTAGGTCAGGCACACCGCCCACCCCGCGGCGGCCGCGCGACGAGCCGTGGCGGCGCCGATGCCCCGTGAGCCCCCGGTGATCAAGATGCTTCGCATGGGAGCGATTCTGGTGGTTCGGGCGACGAAATCCGTTCACATGGCGCGGAGCGTCGTCGGCCTCGGCCTGCAGTGATCACCGGCGCCGGCGAGCGGATGACGCGAGGGTCACCCCGCGGCCGGTCCGCCCGGAGAGGGTCGTTGCGTAGGCTTCGGATCGGGGCCGACGACGACCACCGGGAGGCCACGGCATGCACCGGACCGCGCGCGCCGTGCTCGGCTTCGTGTCCCGGCAGTCCTTCGTCATCTCGCTGCTCGTCACCGTCGCCATCGCCAGCCTGCTGCCGGCGCGCGGCGGGTTCGCGGTCGTCGTGGACCACGCCACGACCGTCGCGATCGGGCTGCTGTTCTTCCTCTACGGCGCGCGGCTCTCCCCGCGGGACGCCTGGGAGGGCCTGCGGCACTGGCGGCTGCACCTGACCGTGGTCGTCGCGACCTTCGTGGTGTTCCCCGTGCTCGGGCTCGCCGGCCATCTGCTCGCGCCGACCGTGCTCACCCCGGAACTCGCGGCGGGCCTGACGTTCCTGTGCTGCCTGCCCTCCACGGTGCAGAGCTCGATCGCGTTCACCTCGGTCGCGCGGGGCAACGTGGCCGCGGCGATCTGCGCGGCGTCGTTCTCGAACCTGCTCGGCATCGTCGTGTCGCCGCTGCTCGTGGCGCTGCTGCTGGCCACGCGGGGCGGCTTCAGCGGTCAGGCGGTGCTCGACGTCGCCCTGCAGCTGCTCCTGCCGTTCGTGCTCGGGCAGCTCGCCCGTCCGTGGATCGCGGGCTTCGTGGCCCGTCATCGGACGATCCTCGGGCTCGTCGACCGCGGGTCGATCCTGCTCGTCGTCTACTCGGCGTTCGGCGAGGGCGTCGTCGACGGCGTCTGGCACCGCGTCTCGGCGACCGCCCTGCTCGCTCTCGTCGGCGTCGAGGTGGTGCTCCTCGGCATCGTCCTGGTGCTCACCTGGTACGCGGGCCGCGCCATCGGGCTCCCGCGCGAGGACCAGGTGACGATCATGTTCTGCGGGTCGAAGAAGTCCCTCGCGTCCGGGCTGCCCATGGCGGGTGTGCTGTTCGCCGGACCCGTCGTCGGGTTGATCGTGCTCCCGCTGATGCTCTACCACCAGCTCCAGCTCATGGTGTGCGCCGCGCTCGCGCAGCGCCTCGCAGGCCGGGCGGTGGGCGACGCGGAGGACCGGCCCGCGCGTGGGGAGCCCGCGCGGGCCGCGTCCTGATCCGCGTCAGTGCTTCTGGACCGGCTCCGTGCCGAGGAAGTCGGCGAAGTCCTGCGGCAGCTGGCTCGTGAAGTTCCGCCACTCCCCGTCGGTCAGGGCGGTCTCCAGGCCCTTGGCGACGGCCCGGGCGTGCTGGCGGGCCTGCGCGTCGGTGACGTCGCGACCCTCGGCGCGCTCGGCCTCGGCCACGCGCTCGTAGAAGCTGCTCACGTCGAACCGCTGCCCCGGGGCGTCGTCGGGGATCTGCTCGGCGAGGCCGCCGGGAAGCTGTGAGGCGAGGTCCTTGCCCTCACCACCGGAGAGCCGCTGACCGAGCACCGCCAGGGTCGCCCGGACGGCCGCCCCCGCGCTGTCGTTGTCGGGCAGCCCGACGGACTCCCGCACGGCGGTGATGAATTCCTGCTCCTGCATCCTTCTCCTCTCGCGTCCCCGGGGCTGTCCCGAGGTGCGCGGCGGGTCCCCGACGGCGTGCCGGCGTGAAACACGGGGTCCGCACCGTCCGGGACGTGGCGAGATCGTGAACGTTGTCGGATCGGTGCCCACCCCTGCCGGTGCGTCCGCGCCGGTTCGGGTACACCTGCGTTCGTGCCGAAGACCGTGACCGCCTCCACCCTCGTCCTCGCCGCGATCCGTGAGCGGGTCGCCGCCCTCCACGCCGCCGTCGACCCCGATACCGAGCCCGTCCCCGCCCTCGAGGACCCCGCCGTCGGCACCCATGACATCGGGAGCGAGGACACGTCCGCCGAGGACGGCGGCACGTCGGTGACGCTCCCGGCCACCGACGACGAGACGCCCGACGACGACATCCCCGTCGTCGGCGAGGAGGACGGGCTCGACCTCGAGCGCCTCGCGGACGCCCTCGCCGACCTCGACGCGGTCGTGACCGGGTTCGCCTCGCTGATCGAGGACAGCCACCTCGGTGCGCTGCGCGCCGAGCTCGCCTGGGCGCGGTCGACGGTCGAGGAGACCCGGGCGCTCGACGGCACCGTCGACGTGCTCGAGGAGCTCGTCGAGGACCTCGACCCGACGCTGCGCCAGGGCCCGGTCGAGGCGCGGGTCGGCATCGTCGTCGCCTCCCGGACCGCCCAGAGCAGCGACGCCGTGGCCGGGATGCTCGCGCAGCCCGAGTGGACCAGCCTCCTCGCGCACGCCGACCAGCTCGTGCTGACCGCGCCGATCGCCGGTGGGAAGCCCAAGCACGCCACCAAGGTCCTCGCCCGCGCGCTGGCGGACGCGGATGCCGCGGCCCGGGAGGCGGCGGACGCTGCGGTGGCCCAGGCCCAGGGCTCGGACCACGCCACGGAGCCTGCACTGGGCGCGGTCGCCACGGCGGCCGCGACGGTGGCGACGACCGCGGGGGTCACCCGGGGCGTCCTCGGCAAGCAGGCCCGCAAGCTCGGCGACGCCGCCGACGCGCTCGCCGGGGCACTCGACGAGCGGCGCCGGACCGAGGCCGTCGCGCACTGGCTGGTCGACCTCGCCGACCTCGCCCACCGCGCGGGGGAGCCGAGCTTCACCTACGGCGTGCTCCACGCCGAGGCCCGCGCCCGCCGCGCCGCCGCCGACGAGGCCCTCGCCGCCGCGGTGACCGCCTACACGAAGCCGAAGCTGCACAAGTGGCTCAAGGATCTCTCCTAGGTGCCCACCTACCGCAACGGGTGCCGCGGGATCGAGCGCAGGTTCGAGCGGGCCAGCGTGATCATCTTTCCCACCCCGCCGGAGAGCACCGTCCGCATGCCCGCGAGGGCGAACCCGCGGACCTGCTCGGCGGTGATGTGGGGCGGGATCGAGAGCGCGTTCGGGTCGGTGCGCACGTCGACCAGCGACGGACCGCGGTGGGCGAGCGCCTCGCGCAGCGCCCCGCGCAGGTCCGCCGGGTCCTCGACGGTGACCGCGTGCAGCCCGGCCGCGGCCGCGATACCGCCGAGATCGGCCGGGCCGTGGTCGGTCTGGAACGACGGGTAGCCCGCGACCATCATCTCCAGGCGGATCATCCCGAGCGACCCGTTGTTGAACGCGAGGACCGTGAGATCCAGCGAGCGCTCGGCGGCGGTGACCAGCTCGCCCAGCAGCATCGTCAGCCCGCCGTCGCCGGACATCGACACCACCTGACGGCCGGGGAACGCCGTCGCCGCGCCGATGGCGTGGGGGAGCGCGTTGGCCATCGTCCCGTGGCGGAACGAGCCGACGATGCGCCGCCGACCGGTCGGGCTGATGTACCGCGCGGCCCAGACGTTGCACATGCCGGTGTCGACGGTGACCACGGCGTCGTCGGCGAGCTCGTCGTCGAGGACCGCGGCCACGTACTCCGGGTGCACCGGCCGCTGGGTCTCGACGTTCGCGGTGTAGGCGTCCACCACGTGCTCGAGCGCGTCGGCGTGGTGGCGCAGCATCTCGTCGAGGAAGTCGCGATCGGTCTTCTCGGTGACCAGCGGCAGCAGCATCCGCAGCGTCTCGCCGACGTCGCCCTCCACCCCGAGATCGAGCACCGTGCGCCGCCCGAGGTGCCTGCCGTCGCGGTCGACCTGGACGGTGTGGGCCTGCGGGAGGAAGCCGTCGTAGGGGAAGTCGGTGCCGAGCAGCACGAGCAGCTCGGCCTCGTGCGAGGCCTCGTAGCAGGCGCCGTACCCGAGAAGCCCGCTCATCCCGACGTCGTACGGGTTGTCGTACTGGATCCACTCCTTGCCGCCGAGGGAGTGGCCGACGGGGGCCTTGACCTTCTCCGCCAACGACAGCACCTCGGTGCGGGCGTCGCGCGCGCCCGCGCCGACGAACAGCGTCACCGTGCGGGCCCGGTTCACGTGCTCGGCGAGCGCCTCGACCCGGTCGCGGGCGGGGACGACGACCGACGACGGCGCGACGAGGTCGCCGGTGCCGGTGGGGTGCGCAGCAGGCTCGGCGGAGACGTCACCGGGCACGACCATCACCGACACCCCGCCGTCGGCGAGCGCGGTCTGCATCGCGATCCGTTGCAGGCGCGGCATCTGCGCCGCCGACGAGATCAGCTCGACCCAGGACGAGCACTCGGTGAACAACGCCGTCGGGTGGGTCTCCTGGAAGTAGGTGGTGCCGATCTGGGTCGAGGGGATGTGCGAGGCGATCGCCAGCACCGGGGCCCCGGAGCGGTGCGCGTCGTAGAGGCCGTTGACCAGGTGGGTGTTGCCCGGCCCGCAGCTGCCCGCGCACACGGCGAGCGTCCCGGTCAGCTGGGCCTCGGCCGACGCGGCGAGCGCGGCGGCCTCCTCGTTGTGCACGTGGATCCAGTCGATCCCGCCCTCGTCCGCCCCGCCGACGCGGCGCACCGAGTCGACGATCGGGTTCAGGCTGTCGCCCACCAGCCCGTAGATGCGACGGACACCGGCCTGGATCAGGAGCTCGACCAGCTGGTCGGCCACGGTGGATGCCATCGGTCCACCCTCACACAGCGCGTCAGCGCAGGGGCGGGGCCTGCCGCGCGCCCGCGCTCTCGCCGTGCTCGAAGAGCACCGACGCGGGCCCGACGACCGCGGGGTCGGCCTCGTGGGCGACCTCGGTGTCCTTCTCCGGGTAGTCGAACCGGGAGAGCACGAAGCGCATCGCCTCGAGCCGGGCACGCTTCTTGTCGTTGCTCTTGACGACGGTCCAGGGCGCGTCGGCGGTGTCGGTGTAGAAGAACATCGCCTCCTTCGCCGCGGTGTAGTCGCTCCAGCGCTGGATCGAGGCGAGGTCGTTGGGCGAGAGCTTCCAGCGTCGCACCGGGTCGACCTGGCGGATCAGGAACCGGGTGCGCTGCTCGGACTGCGACACCGAGAACCAGAACTTCATCAGATGGATCCCGCTGCGCACGAGCATCCGCTCGAGGTCCGGGGTCTCGCGCATGAACTCCATGTACTGGCGGGCGTCGGCGTAGCCCATGACCCGCTCGACGCCTGCGCGGTTGTACCAGCTGCGGTCGAACAGGACGATCTCGCCGGCCGACGGCAGATGGACGATGTAGCGCTGGAAGTACCACTGGGTGCGCTCGCGGTCGGTGGGCTTCTCCAGCGCGACGACGCGGGTACCGCGCGGGTTGAGGTGCTCGGTGAACCGCTTGATCGTCCCGCCCTTGCCCGCGGCGTCGCGGCCTTCGAAGAGCAGCACGATCTTCTGGCCGGTGTCCTTGACCCACGCCTGCAGCTTGAGCAGTTCGATCTGCAGGAGCCGCTTCTGGTGCTCGTACTCGGTGCGGGAGAGGCGCTCGTCGTACGGGTAGCCCTCGCGCCACGTGTCGACCGGCCGCCCGTCCGGCCCGAGCAGGGTGGGGTCGTCGTCCTCGCTGCCGTCCGAGTCCACCGAGAGCTGCTCGATCGGGGTGCCGGAGAGCAGGTCGGCGGGGTCCGGGCGCGCGGCGGGGGGCTCGTCGGAGGTCACGGTCCGATCCTCACCGCCGCAGGTGACCGCCAGGTGAACGCCAGGGTGAACCCGATCCCCGCCGCGATCAGGTGGCCCACCGTGGTGAAGTCGGGGAGCAGCCCGGACCAGTCGGCGTCGAGCAGCGGCCAGCCCAGGACGAACACCGCGCCGGGCGCCCACGCCCACCGCGGCAGCGTCACGACGGCGGCCGCGAGGGCCGCCTGGGCGCCGTAGCTGATCCCGACGTCGACGGCGGTCCGGGTCTCCTCGGGGTACCGGCCCGCGTGGATCGCCGCGACGATCACCGGCACGGTCAGCAGCGTCGCCCCGACGTGCCCGGCGAGGTAGACCACGAACGCCCGCGCCGCCCCGTACCGCGACTCCAGCCACCACAGCGCCCCGGCCACGCCCAGCCAGAACGTGATCATGGTGCCGGGGTCGACGAGCGACCCGTTCACGATCAGCGCGCTGGCGGCGAGCGCGCCGAGCGGGTGGGAGCCGAGGTTCACCACGTTGGTTCCGGCCCACGCGACGAACGCGTCCGCCCGGTCGGAGACGGCCATCCACGTGTGGACGCCGAGCAGCACCACGACGTAGCCGACGGTCCAGGGACCCGCGGTGACGTAGAGCGCGACCGCCGCGCCCGCCCGCCGGGGTGCTCCGATCACCCCACCAGCCTGCCGTGCCGGGATACCGCGCCGTCGTCACATCCCCGTCGCTCCGCTCGCCCGGTCGTCACATCCCCGTCGCTCCGCTCGCCCGGTCGTCACATCCCCCCTCGCTCCGCTCGCCCGGTCGTCACATCCCCCCTCGCTCCGCCCGCCCCGCGATCGGCAGCGGGCCGGACCATCCGAACTGCTCGGTGTTGACGCGCTCGGCCGGGATGCCCAGCTGCTCGATCGCCGCGAGCGATCCCGCGAGCAGCGACGGCGACCCGCAGACGAAGTAGTCGAGCCGGTCGCACAGCGGCTCGGGCGGGAGCACGGTGTGGAGCAGCGCCGCGTCCACCCGCCGGCCCGCGGTGCGGGTGACGCGGAGGTCGAGCCGCCGGGCCAGGGAGGCCAGCTCCGGCTCGAACAGGGGTTCGTCCGGGCGCTGGGCGACGACGAGATGGTGGGTGCGCCGGTCGTCGTGGTCGGCGAGCGTGCGCAGCATCGACATCATCGGCGTGATCCCGACGCCGCCCGCGATCAGCACCAGCCCGGGCGCCTCCTGCTCCGAGGTGAACGCGCCGTGCGGCCCGTCGAGCCACACCCGGGCGCCGGTCGGGAGACCGGCGAGGGTCGTCGAGAAGTCGCCGCTGCCACGGACGGTGAGCTCCAGGCGCCCGGTCACCCGCGCCGACGACGCGATCGTGAAGGGGTGCTCCTCGCTGCCCAGCACCGAGCGACGCAGCCGCAGCCAGACGAACTGACCGGGGTGGAAGCGCAGCCCGCGGTGCATGTGGACCGGGGCGAGCACGAGGGTCGCCGTCGAGGGCCCCTCCTCGCGCACGCCGTAGACCACGTACGCGCCGTGCGGCGAGAACAGCGGCCGCCACACCCAGCGCAGGAACAGCACCGCGAGGAAGCCCAGCGTCAGTGCCGAGAGCACGACGCGCAGCACCGGGTCGGAGATCAGGTGGCCGAGCCAGAGGACGTGGAGCCCCGCGAGCACGATCGCCGCGGCCGCGAGCAGCACGTGGATGCGTGCCCACACCTCGTAACGGCGCCCGGAGCGGCGACCCCAGGCCGCGACCAGCCCGACAGCCAGCATCGAGGCCGTCGCCAGCCAGCCCCACTGGATCGACAGCGACGCGGCGAACGGGTTGAGCAGCTTCGGCGAGCGGACCACCGCGATCACCAGGTGGGTCAGGGCCGCGCCGATCGCGAGCATCCCCAGCCAGCGGTGGGCCGCGATGATGCGGTCGATCCCGAACGCCGCCGTCAGCCCGCGCAGACGGGACGGGGCGACCACGGCCACCGCCATCGCGACGAGGGCCACCACGCCGACGGCGACCAGGACCGTCGAGAGGAGCTTGCCCTCGCTCGTCCGCCAGGCGGTGAGGCCCACCGGTCCCGCGAGGACGAGCACCGTGAGAGTCGTCCAGATCGTCCGTCGCGTCGCCTGCTGCACGGACCGGGACGCTAGGGAGCCGAAACCGGACGATCGCCCGAATCTGAGAGCGCAGTGGATCATCGGACGACCAGCGGCCGATCACGCGCGGTGGCTCGCGGGCCGTTGCGCCGTTCGGCCGGGTCGTGGAGGCCGACTGCCACGGCGGGCGCTCACGTCCGGCGACGGGGGACCAGGGAACCCGACGCCGGGCCGTCCCGTCCGGGACCACCCGGTGTGTCCGGAAACGTGTCCCTAGATGGGGTCGGATCGGTCGACGGACGCGTGAACATCGGCCTCCGTGGATACGGACGGACCATGCTGATCCACCAGATGCACCTGCTCGCCGGCGCTGACCCGGTCCTCGCGGCGGGCGTCCTCGGCACCATCGGCAAGGCGATCTTCTGGATCTTCGCTGTGGTGTTCATCATCGGCGGCCTGGTCGGGCTGCTGATCGGCTTCTTCGTCGGCCGCACCGTCGGGCGCAAGCAGTCGCCCGCGCACGAGGGAGCGGGCAGCGACACGGAGCAGCTCACGGGGTAGGCGGAGCCCACCTCTGGATCTTCGCGGGGTTCAGGACGGACAGGAGCCGGACCAGGTCGCCGGTGTCCGCGTCGAACTCCGCGGCCATCACCACGACGACCCGCTCCGCGTCGCGCACCACGACCCCGACGCCGCCGTTGACCTCCTCGACGCCGACCGTGACCGCGGTGGCGCCGCGCGCCAGCCCGGCCGAGAACCGCGCCACCCGCGTCCGGCCCTCGACCGGGCGGCGGGCCGCGCTCGCCACGCCACCGCCGTCGGAGAGGGCGACGGCGTCGTCGGCCAACAGCCGTTCCAGCGCATCGATGTCCTGACCGCCCGCGGCCTGCAGGAACCGGGCGGTGAGCCGCGCGGCCCGCTCCGGGTCGGCCTCGAAGCGCCGTCGGCCCGTGCCCACCCGCCCGCGCGCCCGGTGCAGGTGCTGGCGCACCGCGGGCTCCGTGAGATCGAGCAGTTCGGCGACGACCGCGTGCGGGTGACCGAACGCCTCGTGCAGGACGAAGACCGCACGCTCGGCCGGGGAGAGCAGCTCGAGCAGCCGCAGCATCCCCAGGGAAAGCGTCTCCCGCTCCATCGCGGTCTCGACCGGGCCGAGGTCCACCCCGCCCGGGCCGGTCGGCACCGGCTCGGGCAGCCACGGGCCGACGTAGTCGGTGCGGCCGTCCCGCAGCGTCGTCAGCCGGGTGCGGCACAGGTTGACGACGACGCGGGTCAGCCACGCCTCGGGGTCGAGCACCTCCTGGTCGTGGCGGGACCAGCGCAGCCACGCGTCCTGGACCACGTCCTGCGCCTCGTGCAGCTCGCCGAGCATCCGGTACGCCAGCCCGGTCAGCCGGGCTCGGTTCGCCTCGAAGCGGGCCGTCGGGGTGTCGACCTCCGGGGGGCGGGTCACGCGCTCGTGGGGATCCGTGGGTGGGTCTGCACCCGCAGCGCGTTCACACAGATCGCCTCCTTCACCCGGGCCGCGCCGCGTCCCGTCAGCACCAGATCGCGGGGCCGGTCGTCGCCGTGCACGACCTGGAGCAGCCCGTCGCGGCGTCCCAGGCTGATGCACCGCACGGCGTAGCGGAAGCCCCACGGGCGCGGCTCGCTCCCGGCGAGCACCGCGGCGACGGTGCGCGCCCCGTGCTGCGCGGCCGGCATCGCGGTCGCGCACGCCATTCGCACGACCGACCCGTCGGAGCCGACGGCGGCCGCGGCGTCCCCGATCGCGACGACGTCCGGGTGCGACGACGAGCGCAGCGTCGCGTCGACGAGGGCCCGCCCCCGGGCATCGACGGCGAGCCCGGCCCGCGCCGCGAGGTCGCCGACGGCGAAGCCTGCCGTCCACACCACGACGTCCGCAGGCTCGTCGGCCCCGTCCGCGAGCGTGAGCCCGTCGGGGCGCACCGCGACCACCGACGCGTGCTCGAGGAGGCGGACCCCGAGCCGGGCGCAGACCCGCCGCACGTGCGCCGCGCCCCGACCGGAGAGGTCCGCGCCGAGGGCGCCGTCCGTGACCAGCGTCGTCGTGAGCCGCGGGAACGCCTCGGCGATCTCGGTCGCGGTCTCCAGCCCCGTCAGCCCGCCCCCGACGACGGCGACCCTCCCGGTTCGCGCGTCGCGCAGTCGCTCACCGAGCCGGGCCGCGCCCGCCGTCGTCGACACGTCGTGGGCGTGCTCGGGGATCGGGGTGTGGCTGCCGAGGGCGTAGACGAGGACGTCGTAGTCGAGGGCGCCGCCGTCGCGCAGCGAGACGCGGTGGGCGGCGAGGTCGATCCCGGTCGCGCGGTCGTCGAGGAAGCGCACCCCGGTGCCGCCCAGCAGGTCGGCGAAGCGCGGCGCGTCGATCGGCTGCCCGCTCGCGACCTGGTGGAGGCGCACCCGCTGGACGAAGCGGTCGCCGTCGTTGACCAGCGTCACCGTCGCGTCGGTGCGTCGCGCCAGGGACTGCGCGGCGAGCTGCCCGCCGTAGCCCCCGCCGATCACCACCACGCGCGCCCGCTCCCGTCCGCCGCGAACGCGCCTGGTCCCGAGAATCTCCGTCGCCGTCATGGCCGTGCCTCCTCCTCGCGCGGGATCGTCACGGGAGAAGACCGGCGCGCGGGGATCGACGTGACAGGTCTCGAGGTGACGTGACGCACATCCCTGGCGGGTGGGCGCCCGACGGGCGGGTCGGTGGTGGCTCACTCATGCCGCTCCACCTCGCGGTCGCTAGGCAGGTGACCATGACGAGTGCGGCGTTTCCACGACCTCGCCGAGCATGATCGCCATCTCGTGAGCGACACGCGCAAGATTCGCCTGCGGCACGCTCACGAAGTCCCGATCTTGAGACCGGGAGCGGGATCAGCCGACCCTGGGCCGGGCGGCGCGCGATCAGGACGGCCCGACGACGGCGTCGCGGTGCAGGTAGCGGTCGGCGACGATCGTGAGCAGGCGGCGCGCCGAGGCCGGCGACTCGACCACGCCCGCGGGCACCGCGCCGCGGGTCTGCCGGTAGGCGCGCCCGGCGAGGTCCTCGAGAAGCTCGCCGGCCGGCCCCTCACCGCGCAGCAACAGTCCGGTCGTCCGCTGCAGCCGCGTCGTGCCCGTCGCCCCGTAGGTCCGCTCGGCGTACTCCGGGTAGACCCCGGCGAGGAAGAGGGCGCCGTCCCCGATCCGCCGCCAGATGCCGGGCCGGTCCTCCGGCGGCACGTCCACGAGGAGCTCGGCCAGGCGGGGAAGGTCGAGCTCGTCCCAGCGACGCCGATGCCACCCGCGGTCGTCGCGCCGCCACACCACTCCGGATGCGAGACGGGCGTAGGACGCCAGCAGTTCGGCGAGGAAGAGCCGGTGGGCCGGGTCGGCGGCGAACGCGGCGATCACCGGGCCGTCGAGGATCGGGAGGCGCGAGCGCGGGGCGGTGCGGTCGAGGACCGAGGTGTGCCCGACCAGCGACGCGCTCGCGCGGTGCACGGCGGCGGCGAACACCAGGAACGGCGAGACGTAGCGGAAGCGCTCGCCCTCGTCGTGCGAGGCGGTGAGCACCGCGTCGGCCACGGGGGGCCGGTCGAGCAGGTCGAGCACGAGCTCGGGCCGGCGTCGCAGGGCGTCGATCTGGTCGGGCCGGTCGTCGGTCAGGGCCAGCAGGTCGCGGTCGGTGAGGTGCTCGCCGTAGCGCCGGGCCACGGCGTCGCGGGAGGTGTCCATCGACTCATGCTGCCCCTCGGACGGCGGTTTCTCGCACGAGCGGACGAGGGAACCACGTCCCCCGACCGCAGGGCCGCGCGGCGAGGTGCGGCCGGGGACAGAGGAGCCGAGATGGATCACGTGCGTTGGCTGGAGACCCTGTCCTCGAAGGACACCGACGCGGTCGGGGGCAAGAACTCCTCGCTCGGCGAGATGATCCAGAACCTCGACCGGGCAGGGGTGCGCGTCCCGGGCGGGTTCGCGACGACGTCGGACGCGTACCGCGCGTTCCTGTCCGCCAACGGCCTCGACGACCGGATTCGCGAGCTGCTCGACGGGCTGGACGCGAACGGTGACGAGCTGGCCCGCGTCGGCGCCGCGATCCGGGACGAGTTCGCCGACGCCGAGTTCCCCGACGACACCGCCGCCGCGATCCGGGAGGCCTACGCCGAGCTCTCCCGCCGGTACGACACCTCCGACGTCGACGTCGCCGTCCGGTCGAGCGCCACCGCCGAAGACCTCCCGGACGCGAGCTTCGCCGGCCAGCAGGACACCTACCTCAACATCACCGGCGCCGACGACCTGCTGCGCGCGTGCAAGGACTGCTACGCCTCGGTGTTCACCGACCGCGCGATCAGCTATCGCACCGAACAGGGGTACGACCATCTCGACCTGGCGCTCTCGGTCGGCGTCCAGAAGATGGTCCGCTCGGACACCGGCAGCGCGGGCGTCATGTTCACCATCGACTCCGACACCGGGTTCCCCGACGCGATCGTCATCAATGCCGCGTGGGGCCTGGGGGAGAACGTGGTCGGCGGCGAGGTGACGCCCGACCAGTACACCGTCTACAAGCCGTTCCTGGAGCGGGAGAACCTTGTCCCGATCATCGCCAAGTCGGTCGGGGCGAAGGAGAAGACGCTGCAGTACGCCGCGTCGGAGGAGTCCGCGGGCGACACGACCGAGAACGTCGAGACCCCCGCCGAGCAGCGGGGCCGGTTCGTCCTCTCCGACGACGACGTCCTCGCGCTGGCCCGCTGGGGCGTCACCATCGAGAAGCACTACGACCGCCCGATGGACATCGAGTGGGCCCGCGACGGCCGCAGCGGCGAGCTGTTCGTCGTCCAGGCGCGGCCGGAGACGGTCCAGTCCAACACCCGGGCGGGGACGCTGCAGACCTACCGGCTCGACGGGACGGGCGACGTCGTCGTCACCGGCCTCGCGATCGGGCAGGCGATCGCGGCCGGTGCGGTACAGCGCATCGCGTCGGCCGACGACATCGAGGCGTTCGAGGAGGGGCGGGTCCTGGTCACGGAGATGACCGACCCGGACTGGGTGCCGATCATGCGCAAGGCGGCGGCGATCGTCACCGACCGCGGCGGCCGGACCTCGCACGCCGCGATCGTCTCGCGCGAGCTCGGCGTGCCGGCCGTCGTCGGGACCGGTGACGCCACGGACACCCTCCGGGACGGCCGGGAGGTGACCATCTCCTGCGTCGAGGGCGACGAGGGCTACGTCTACGAGGACATCCTCGACTACTCGGTGGAGGACCTCGATCTCGACGACGTCCCCGAGACGCGGACCCGCGTGATGATGAACATCGGCAGCCCGGCCGCGGCGATGCAGTGGTGGCGCCTGCCCGCCCACGGCATCGGGCTGGCCCGCGTCGAGTACCTCGTGAACAACGTGATCCAGGCGCATCCGCTCGCGCTGCTGCATCCCGACCAGATCGACGACGACGCCCGGACGCAGATCGAGGAGCTCACGGCGGGCTACGACGACAACGCCGAGTACTTCGTCGAGCAGATGGCCCGGGGGATCGGGGTGATCGCGGCGTCCCAGTACCCCGAACCCGTCGTCGTGCGGCTCTCGGACTTCAAGACCAACGAGTACGCGGGCCTCATCGGCGGAACGACGTTCGAGCCCGACGAGGAAAACCCGATGCTCGGCTGGCGCGGGGCATCGCGGTACTACAGCGAGGACTACGAGGAGGCCTTCGCGCTGGAGTGCCGGGCGCTCTCGCGGGTGCGGGTGGACATGGGCTTCACCAACGTCATCGTCATGATCCCGTTCTGCCGGACCCCCGAGGAGGCCGACCGGGTGCTGGAGGTGATGGCGTCGCACGGGCTCGAGCGCGGTCGCGACGGGCTGCAGGTGTACGTGATGGCAGAGATCCCGTCGAACGTGCTGCAGGCCGACGAGTTCGCCGAGCGCTTCGACGGCTTCTCGATCGGCTCGAACGACCTCACCCAGCTCACGCTCGGGATCGGGCGCGACGACGACCGGCTCGCCCACCTCTTCGACGAGCGCAACCCCGCCGTCAAGAAGATGATCTCGATGCTCATCGGGACGGCGCACGCGAAGGGCCGCTACGTCGGCATCTGCGGGCAGGGCCCGAGCGACCATCCGGACCTCGCCGAGTTCCTCGTCGAGCAGGGCATCGACTCGATGTCGCTCAATCCGGACAGCGTGCTCACGGTGATCGAGCGGGTCGCCGAGGCGGAGAAGCGGTAGGAGGCCTGCGGCCTCGTAAGCACTTTCGGTGGCTATAGCGACCGAAAGTGCCCACGAGCGCGAAGCGCACCTCGGTGACCGTCACGCGATCCACGGCGGGACGGTCGGCTCCCGACCCGGGCCGCTCGCGACATCGGCACCGCGCCCGGTGACGATCGCGGTGAGACCGCTCGCCGGGTCGGCGGCAATCTGACGGGTGCGGCCGGGCGCGAGCACGACGGTGTCGCCGGCGACCGCGTCGACCCGCTCGCCGTCGACGGTGACCGCGGCCGCGCCGGCCAGCACCGTCCAGATCTGTTCGGCGTCCATCACGTGGACCGGACCGAGCGCGCCGGGCGTCATCTCCACCTGCCAGAGCGCCTGGGTGCTGCCGCCCTGGGTGGGCGAGGCGAAGGTCGTCATCACGGCGTTGGGGGTCTCGACGCGCCGGGCGTGGTCGCTGCGGACGAGGGTCATGGGGGCTCCCGGAGGACTGGTCGTCAATGTGGTTGTCCAACAACGTAAACCACGTTGTCTATTATGGCGAGGGTGAGCACACCGATGTCCGGGGCCGAGCTGGCGCTGCGGCTGTTCGGGGCGTTCCGGTCCCTCGTCGACGACCTCCACGACGAGCTGGCCCGGCGCGGTCACCCCGCGGTGCGCCCGGCGCACGGGTTCGCGCTCCAGGCGATCGGGGCGCGCGGGGCGACGGCGAGCGAGCTGGGGGCGCGGCTCGGGGTGTCGAAGCAGGCCGCGGGCAAGACCGTCGACGGGCTCGTCTCGCTGGGCTACGTCGAGCGGACCGCCGACCCCGGGGACGCGCGCCGCAAGGTCGTCGTCCTGACCCCGGCCGGTCGCGAGGTGCTCGCCCTGTCCGCGGAGATCTTCGAGCGGCTCCGCGCGGAGCGCGAGCGTGAGCTGGGTGCCGGCCGGATGCGCGAGCTGGAGGCGGGTCTGCGGGGGCTCGACGGCGCGGCGGCACCGCGGGTGGACGCGGCGGCCTGGCTCTCCGGCTGAAGCCGGTGGTGAGAGCCGTCGCGACTCGGGGAGATGGCGTACGACATCGACTGTCTACGCGTAGACCGACCGCCCGCGCTGACGCGCACATGCTGCACGCCGGGTCCGGATCTTGTGGTCCGGGCCCGGCGGCGGTGTGATCCAGCTCATGAACGAGTGGATCGCCGACGTCGGCCCCGACAACGCGGAACTGCTGGCGACGCGCAGCCGGACGGCGGTGCTCGCGTCCGAGTACCGCCCGAAGGACCTCGGGGACGGTCGGATCTCCTACTCGAAGCGCGCGCTGGGTGCGGCCCGCGAGCTCTCCGAGGAGGAGGAGGGCGCGATCACCGAGGACGGCGACGGCCTCCGGGTCTGGGTCGGGGACGACGCCTTCGACCTCGACGAGATCTGACCCCGGCGGCTCACGACGCCGCGACGGCGGCCTCGTGCTCGGCTCGGAGCTCCCGCTTGAGGATCTTCCCCGCGCCGGAGATCGGCAGGGCATCCACGAACTCGACGGAGCGCGGCGCCTTGTAGCCGGCGATGCGCTCCTTCACGTGGAGGCGCAGCGCGGGTGCGGTCGTGGACGCTCCCGCCGCGAGCACCACCACGGCGTGCACCCGCTCGCCCCACTCGTCGTCGGGGACCCCGATCACCGCGCACGACGCGACCGCCGGGTGCGAGGCCAGGGCGTTCTCGACCTCCGCCGAGTACACGTTCTCCCCGCCGCTGACGATCATGTCCTTGATGCGGTCGACGACGAACACGTAGCCCTCGTCGTCCATGTAGCCGCCGTCGCCGGTGTGCATCCAGCCGTTCCGGAGCGCCGCCGCGGTCTCCTCGGGGCGGTTCCAGTAGCCCGCCATGACGTGCCCGCCCCGCGCGACGATCTCGCCGACCGTTCCGCGCGGCACCTCCTGGTCGTCCTCGTCGACGATCCGGACCTCGGCGTGCGGCGCCGAGCGCCCGGCCGAACGACGCAGCCGGTCGTCGTCGTGGTCGTGCGGCAGGAGAAGCGTCGTGACGGGGGAGAGTTCGGTCATCCCGTAGGCCTGGGTGAACGAGGCTCCAGGCAGGCGGGCTGCGGCGCGCTCGAGGACAGCCTGCGAGATGGAGGAGGCGCCGTAGAGCAGGCTGCGGAGGCTGGAGAGGTCGGCGCCGGCGGTCGACGGGTCGTCGACGAGCATCTGGATCATCGTCGGGACGAGCAGGACATCGGTGACCCGGTGCTCCTCGATCGCGCGGGCCACCCCGGCGGGCGTGAACGACGGGACCATCACGTGGGTGCCGCCCACCGCGTTGCGCGCGACCCACGCCGCGCCGTCCGCCAGGTGGAACATCGGTGCCGCGTGCAGGAGCCGACCGCCCGGGACGAGGAACGACCCGGTCGCCGCCGACCCGAGCGCGGAGGTCGTCAGGTTGGCGTGGGTGAGCACGACGCCCTTCGGCACGCCCGTGGTGCCGCCGGTGTAGTAGATGCCGTAGGGGTCGTCGCCGCTCCGGCCGGCGTCGGGCACCGGGCCGCTCGCGGCGATCATCGCCTCGGCCGGGATCAGCCCTTCCACCGTCAGGCCCTCGCCCCAGTGCAGGACGTGACGGACCCCGGGTGCCTCGTCGCGGATCCCGGGCACCAGCCCGACGAACGCGTCGTCGACGATCAGGATCTCCACCCCGGCGTCGACCAGCGAGAACGCGATCTCGGCCGGGCTCCACCGCACGTTCACCGGGGTGACGACGCCGCCCGCCCACGGGACCGCGAGCAGGTACTCGTGATACCGGTCGGAGTTCATCGCCAGCATCGCGACCCG
>NZ_DASXJS010000236.1:0-11257 GCF_036497245.1 Actinomycetospora sp.
CCGCCCCGACCCCGGCGGCCCGCTGCACCGCGGCGATCCCCGTCGCTGCCCGTGCGCTCGGTGTCCCGGCGGCGCAGGTGACGGCGTCGAGCCAGGCCGGACCGGGAGCGGGTCGCACGACGTGCACGCTGCGCGGGCCGAAGGGTCCGCTGCTCGTGGCGGTCACCGCCGCCGCGGGAGCACCGATTCCGCCCACGCCCGCCGCCGGGGTCAGCCGCGCGGTCGCGGGCGGACGCACGGTCCTCACCGTTCCGCCGACCGCGGGCGTGCCCGCCGACCGGGCGCGTGTCGCCCTCGCCACGATCGCGGCCGCCTGGTCCTGAGCTCCCGCGAGTGGACTCTCAGGGTTCGGTCGGCAGCCGTGGGGGTCCACTCGGCGGGCGTCGTCGCGTGAGCCCACCACGACGCCCCGCGCGCATCCGAGGCCCAGGCGAGGAGCTCAGCCCCCGGCCACCAGCGCGGCCACTCGCGCGCGGCAGGCCTCGGCGTCGGGGAGCGCATCCGCGTCGCGGGCCTCCGCCAGGGACGGCGCCGCGGTGTCCTTGGCGGAGAGCACCAGGTCGTCGGCCGGGATGTACTCGGTGAACGGCAGGCCGAGGTCGGGGTCGAGCGGGTTCACGCCGTGCTCGGCGCCCGGGTTGTAGGCCGTGGAGCACAGGTAGGTGGCCACGGTGTGGTCGGCGAACGCCAGGAACGCGTGCCCCAGCCCCTCGGAGAGATAGACGGCCCGCAGACTCTCGGCGTCGAGCACGACGGCGTCCCAACGGCCGAAGGTGGGCGATCCCACACGGATGTCCACCACGACGTCGAGCAGGGCCCCGGCGGAGCATTGGACGTACTTCGCCTGGCCTGGGGGGACGTCCGCGTAGTGCAGGCCACGGACGACACCTCGACCGGATACGCTCGTGTTGGCCTGCGCCACATGCAGCGGGTGCCCGACGGTCCCGGCGAACACCTCCGCCTGGAAGGGCGCTGCGAACGCCCCGCGCGCGTCGGGGAAGACCGGCGGGGTGAACACCCACGCACCGGGCACGGCGAGTTCCTCGGCCTTCACGCCGAGGGACCCTACGGGCCCGGCGGTGCACACGACGCGACGGCGGCCGACGTGACCAGCCCGACGGAGCACGGACAGCCGGCGCGGGAGCCGTCAGGATCGACCGATCCGGGCTCACCCCGTCCGCCCGGACCCCGCCGGGCGTGGGGGATCCGCACCCGGATCCCGACCCCGACCGAGCCCGGCTGTGACCCGCCGGCATCCGACCATCGTTGACGGTGACCGCCCCGCCGCGTCCCCGCGGCGCGAGGGCGACGCCGTCGCCACCCCGCGACCCACCAACCGCAGGAGGACCGCGTGACCACCACTTCCGCCGGGACGAGCCCCCTTGAGATCGACGGCCGCGACCTCACCGACGAAGAGATCTTCGCTTCGCACGAGGACGGCAAGCTCTCGGTCGCGCCCACGGTGGCGCTCCAGGGTCGTCGCGACCTGTCGATCGCCTACACGCCGGGCGTGGCCAAGGTGTGCCGCGCGATCGCCGACGACGCCGCGCTGACGGCCCGCTACACCTGGACCCACCGCCTGGTGGCGGTCGTCAGCGACGGCACCGCGGTGCTCGGCCTGGGCGACATCGGGCCGCGCGCGTCGCTGCCGGTGATGGAGGGCAAGTCGGCGCTGTTCAAGGCGTTCGCCGGGCTCGACTCCATCCCGCTGGTGCTCGACACCACCGACGTCGACGAGATCGTCGAGACCCTCACCCGCCTGCGCCCGTCGTTCGGGGCGGTGAACCTCGAGGACATCGCCGCGCCGCGCTGCTTCGAGATCGAGCGCCGCCTGATCGAGGCGCTGGACTGCCCGGTGATGCACGACGACCAGCACGGCACCGCGATCGTGGTGCTCGCCGCGCTGCGCGGGGCCGCGGCGGCGCTGGGCCGGGACCTGGAGCCACTCCGGGTCGTGGTCTCCGGAGCGGGTGCCTCTGGGGTGGCCTGCGCCAAGATCCTGCTCGAGGCCGGGGTGGACGACGTGACCGTGCTGGACTCCCGCGGGGTCATCCACACCGACCGCGAGAACATGAACGTCGCCAAGTACGCGCTCGCCGAGCAGACCAATCCGCGGGGGCTGCGCGGGGACCTGTCGACGGCGCTGGCCGGCGCGGACGTCTTCCTCGGCCTGTCGGGGTCGACGGTCCCCGAGTCGGTCATCGCGACGATGGCCGACGACGCCATCGTGTTCGCGCTCTCCAACCCGGACCCGGAGATCGACCCCGAGGTGGCCCGCGCGCACGCGTCGGTGGTCGCGACCGGCCGCAGCGACTACCCGAACCAGATCAACAACGTGCTCGCCTTCCCGGGGGTGTTCGCGGGTGCCCTCGACGCATCCGCACGGCGCATCACCGAGCACATGAAGCTGGCGGCGGCGGACGCGATCTTCCGCATCGCCTCGGAGGACCTCGGGGTCGACCACATCGTCCCCAGCGCGCTCGACCCGCGCGTCGCGCCCGCGGTGACGGCTGCCGTCGCCCGGGCGGCCGGATCGGACGGGGTGGTCCGCCGGCACGTCGCGGAGGTCGCGAACCACGACGAACGCTGAGTGGCACGGACACTCGGGTGATCAGGAATGAACCGATCGGGGACCGGGTACCGGTCACGGCTCGTCGGTGACCGCTGACGCGGACGTTGATCCACACACCGTACGAGTGGGCACGCGTCCGGGTGAATCAGTGCGCGACGGAACGACACGCGGACGAGCGTGTGCCGTTCGTCGCATCCACCGGGAGTTCGGAGACCGTTCATCGTTCGAGTTGAGACAGAACCCTCGACTTGATGCCATCCGACCGCGCGAGAAAGGACGGTCGGCGCCGCGGACCACTCGACAGGGTGATGTGCCCGGACCCCGGCGGGGTCTCCTTCGTTGCGGTGATCAGGAGACGGCGCAGACGACCCGGACGGGTCGTCCCCGGGCCCGTCGGTGAAGGAGCGATCGCGTGAACGGAGCGGGGCGCACGCCACGACTCGCCGTCGTCCGGGTTCCGGAGGACGACGTGGCCGAGGTGGCGCACTCCCGCGGTTCCGCCGGTGAGCCCGCGCTGCCCTCGCCCGCCCAGCCCGCCGCCTCGGGAGCGTTCGCGTGCCTCGGGCGTGACGGCGACGGGAACGACGGTCGCGACGGGAACGACGTCGCGGGTCGCGGGTCGACCGAGACGTGCGAGGCGGCGACGCTGCCGACGGTGCCCCGGGTGCGACCGGCCCGACCCGACGCCTCGACCGACGTGCCTGCCGACGACGCCCCCTCGGCACCGGCGGGAGCAGGCCTGCGCCGGACGCCCGTCCTGCCGGCAACGGTCCCCGCGATCGCGGCGCCGAGGCAGGCCGAGGGCTCGGACGGAGCCGTCCCCGGGCGCCCGTCCCCGACCGTTCGCAGGCGTCGGGAGACCCGGTCCGAGGACTCCGCGGCTCTGGCGGCGGAGACCGTGGCCGTGCCCGCGGAGACCACGGCAGGCGTGCCGGGGCCGATGCCCGACGGTCCCGTCGTCCTCTACGACTCGGCGGGCCACGTCGTGACGGTCTCGCCCGAGTTCGCGCGCCTGGCCGGGGTGGCGGCGGAGAAGCTCGTCGGGCGACCCGTCGACGCCGTCGTGACCCGGGCCTCGTCGGCCTCGGAGCAGGGTGAGGTGCCGCGTCCGGGTCGGGCGCCGGTGCCGGTCCGGCTCGTCCGGTGGCGCCAGGTGCCGGGGACGACGCACCGGGCGCTGCTCGTCGTGGACGTCAGCGACCTGACGGCCCCGGCCCCGCCGCCCACCGATCGGGAGCGGCGTGCGGTGGACGCCGCCGTCACCGAGGAGCGCCGCCGGCTCGAGGAGCTGGGCCACCTCGCCGGGGTCGGCTCGTTCGAGAACGACCGCACCCACGACACCTGGACCGTCACCTCGGTCGCGCGCACCCTGCTCGGGCTGCCGCCGTTCGGTGCGGTGACCAGGGACGTCGTCGGGGAGTGCGTGCACCCCGTCGACCGCCCGCAGGTCGGAGCCCGCTGGCGCACGATGATCGAGGGGACCGCCCCGCTCGACCTCGAGGTGCGTCCGGCCCACGACCCGGGCCGCGTGCTCCACATCCGGGCGACGCGGACCACGGTGGGGGACCGGGTCGTCGTCGTGGGCGCCGTCGAGGACGTCACCGAGCGGCGTGCCATCGAGACCCGGATGCGCACCTCCACGCAGCGGTTCACCGACCTGCTCGCCGTCGCCCCGGTGGGCGTGGCACTGTTCGACGACCACGAGCGCCTCGTCCAGGCCAACCAGTCGCTGTGCCGGCTGCTCGGTGAGGGCCAGGAGTCGCTGCGCGGGCGCCGCGCCGACGAGCTGCTCGACCTGTCCGCCGAGCGCGCCGGTGTCGCGCCCGGCGTGGCCGCGACCGGCGCGACCCCGCTGCTCGGGCGGCCGGCGGGCTCCGCGGGCTCGATCTCCTGGTCCTGCTCGGCACGGGCGCTGAGCCGCCGCGAGCGGGGGGCCCGGGGTGCGGCCACCGAGCCGGTGTGGTGCGAGCTGCACGTCTCGGTGTCGGTCGACGACATCGGGCGGGCCACCCACCTCGTCGTGTTCACCGACGTCACCGAGAACCGGCGCGTCGAGGCGTCGCTGCGCCACCAGGCGATGCACGACGAGCTGACCGGCCTGCCCAACCGCCGGGCCCTCACCCGCGCGGTGTCGCACCTGCTCGCCGGGCCCAGCGCGCGTCGCACCGCCGTGCTGTTCTGCGACCTCGACAACTTCAAGCGGGTCAACGACTCGCTGGGCCACGACGCGGGCGACGAACTGTTGGTGGTCCTCGCGGACCGGCTGCGCGAGGGCCTGCCTGCCGGCTGCAGCGCGACCCGCCACTCCGGGGACGAGTTCCTCGTCGTCTGCGCCGACGTCGACGCGCACGGCGGCCTGGACGAGCTCACCGCCGCCGTCGGGCGCATCCTGCGCACCGCGGTGCCGGTGCACGGCCAGCTGGTGCGGGTCTCGGCGACGATCGGGGCCGCGGCGGGCGCGACGCTCGGTCTGCCCGCCTGCTCCGGGGAACCGGACATCGATCTCGCGGGCGACCCGGTGGAACAGGTGCTCGCCGCGGGCTTCGTCGACGCCCCGGACCACCCGGCCACGGCGGACCTCGTCCGGTTCGCCGACGCCGCGCTGTTCGAGGCGAAGAGCGGCTCGAACCGCTTCGCGCTGGCCGACGAGGCGATCATGAAGGGCGCCGACGAGGCGCTGAAGCTGGAGTCCCAGCTGCGTCAGGCCCTGGTCAACGACGAGCTGGTGCTGCACTTCCAGCCCGTCGTCGGAGCCGACGGGCAGGTGCAGACGGCCGAGGCGCTGGTGCGCTGGCAGCACCCCGAGCACGGACTGATCTTCCCGGACAAGTTCCTGCCGATCGCCGAGGCCGCGGACCTGCTCGGCGACCTCGACCGCTGGGTGCTGCGCACCGCGGTGCGCACGGCGGCGTCGTGGCCCACCCACGACGGCCTCCCCACCGCCTCCGTCGCGGTCAACCTCGCGGGCCTGCTCCCCGGCGACCCGGACTTCCTGGCGACGGTGAACGAGGCGGTCACCGAGGCGGGACTGCCCTGGGACCGGCTGGTGCTCGAGCTCGTCGAGACCTGCCTGGCCGACCTGCCGCCCGCCACGCTGCGGGAGATGAACGAGCTCATCGCCGCGGGCGTGCGGTTCGCGGTCGACGACTTCGGCACCGGCTACTCGTCGCTCTCGCGGCTGACCGGACTGCCCGCGCAGATCGTCAAGCTCGACCGCGGGTTCGTCCGCGGGGTGGCGACGGGGGAGTCCGACCGCGCGGTGGCCCGGGCGGTCGTGGAGCTCGCCGCGGCGATCGGCCAGACCTGCGTGGCCGAGGGGGTGGAGGACCTCGACCAGTTCGCGGTGCTGCGCGACCTCGGCGTCGACGCCTATCAGGGCTGGTTGTTCGCCCGCGCGATGCCCACCGCGGCGCTCGAAAAGATCCTCGCGACCGGTCCCATCACGGCGGAGGTCGCCGACGCCTCCTGAGCGGTTGAGGTGCCTCTCGGCCACCTTGGGCGCTCACGAGCGGATCAAGCCCCTTTCGGTTACTGTGCGCCGGACCCCAGGCGGACGGCGAGGAGCCGCCGGCGGCCTCCGGAGGAACGACCGGTGATCGAGTTCCGGGCCGTCGGCAAGGCCTATCCCGACGGCACCGTGGCCCTGCAGTCGCTCTCCCTCACCGCCCGCGAAGGACAGATCACCGTCCTCGTCGGCCCGTCCGGCTGCGGCAAGACGACCACGCTGCGGATGGTCAACCGCATGGTGGACCCGACGTCCGGGCAGGTCCTGCTCGACGGCGTCGACGTGGCGGGATCCGAGCCGTCGTCGTTGCGCCGCGGGATCGGCTACGTCATCCAGAACGCCGGGCTCTTCCCGCACCGCACGGTGCTCGACAACGTCGCCACCATCCCCGTGCTGCTCGGCCGCAGCCGCCACGAGGCCCGCACCACGGCCGCCGAACTGCTCGAGCGGGTCGGCCTCGACCCCCGCGTCGGCTCCCGCTACCCCGCCCAGCTCTCCGGCGGCCAGCAGCAGCGCGTCGGCGTCGCCCGTGCCCTGGCCGGGGACGCGCCGGTGCTGCTCATGGACGAGCCGTTCTCGGCGGTCGACCCCGTGGTCCGCGCCGACCTGCAGGACGAGCTGCTGCGCCTGCAGTCGGACCTCGGGCGCACGATCCTCTTCGTCACCCACGACATCGACGAGGCCATCCGGTTGGGCGACATGGTCGCGGTCCTGCGGGTGGCCGGGGCGAGCGGAGCGACGGGGGGAAGGTCAGGGGCGAACTCCGGCCTGGCCCAGTTCGCCACCCCCGCCGAGCTGCTCTCCTCACCGGCCGACGACTTCGTCGCGGAGTTCGTCGGCCGCGACCGCGGCTACCGGCGGCTGCAGTTCCTCGGGGCGGGCGAGCTGGCGCTGACCGACCTGCCCACCGACCCGGCCGACGGGGGCTGGGTGCTGCTGCTCGACGACGACCGCAGGCCCACCGCCTGGCGCCACGGCGGTGACGGCGAGGAGGTCGCCGTCGGGTCGCTGCACCGGGTGGACGGGGACGGGACCGCAGGCACGGACGGCGGGTCGCTGCGCAGCGCGCTCGACGCGGCGCTGAGCTCCCCGGCCGGCCGGGGGGTGGCCGTCGACGCCGACGGCCGGCTGCTCGGCGGCATCGAGGCCGAAGCGGTCATCACCCTGCTGCACCGCTCGACGGACGCGGCGGGAGCCTCTCGGTGAGGCTCTTCGGCGAGGACATCCTGCCGCTCGCGCTCGAGCACATCGTCCTCGCCGTCGTCCCGGTGCTGATCGGGCTCGTCATCAGCCTGGTGCTGGGCTGGTGGGCGTGGCGGGTGCCCGCGGTGCGCCGCATCCTGGTCCCGCTCACCGGGGTGCTCTACACGATCCCGTCGCTGGCGCTGTTCGTCGTGATGCCGCTGATCCTGGGCACCCGCATCCTCGACCCGGTCAACGTCGTCGCCGCGCTCGTCCTCTACGCCGTGGCCCTGCTCGTGCGCAGCGTCGTCGACGGGCTCGACGACGTCCCCGACGACGTCATGACCGCGGCGGTCGCGATGGGCTACCGCCCCGTCGGTCTGCTGGTCGGTGTCCAGCTCCCGCTCGCCGTGCCGGTGCTCATCGGCGGGCTCCGGGTGGCGACGGTCAGCTCGTTCAGCCTGGTCGCAGTGGGTGCGATCATCGGTCAGGGCGCCCTGGGCGCGCTGTTCACGCAGGGCTTCGAGCGCTTCTATACCGCGCAGATCGTGTTCGGGCTGGTCTCGATCGTCGTCCTGGCGCTGGTCTTCGACGCGCTCTGGGTGCTCGTCGGACGCCTGCTCGCCCCCTGGACCACCGCCTCGCGGGGCGGGTCCGACCGGTCCCGCGCGGACGACACCGCGGTCGGCACGGGCGTGGAGGTCTGAGGTGCTCGAACGTCTGGTGGCCTGGTTCGGAGCGCCCGCGCAGTGGTCGTCGTCGACCGGCATCCCGGCCCGGCTCGCCGAGCACATCGGCTACACGATGCTGGCGGTGCTCGTCGCCGCGGTGATCGCGATCCCGCTCGGCGCCTGGATCGGGCACACCGGCCGCGGACGGCTGGTCGTCGTGGGGCTCGCCAACGGGCTGCGGGCGCTGCCGGAGCTGGGCGTGCTGGTGCTGTTCGTGCTGCTCATCGGCCTCGGGCTCGTCCCGGTCGTGCTGGCGCTCATGCTGCTCGCGATCCCGCCGCTGCTCGCGGGCACCTACTCCGGCGTGTCGGGCGTCGACCCGGCGGCCGTCGACGCCGCCCGCGGCATGGGCATGACCGAGCGGCAGGTCCTCGGAGAGGTGGAGCTGCCCAACGCCCTGCCGCTGATCGTCGCCGGGCTGCGGACCGCGACGCTGCAGGTGGTCGCGACGGCGACGATCGCCGCGTTCGTCTCGCTGGGCGGTCTCGGCCGGTACATCGTCGACGGCCAGGCCCAGCGCGACTTCGTGCAGATGGCGGGCGGGGCGATCCTCGTCGCCGTGCTCGCGATCGTGCTGGAGCTGCTCCTGCAGGCCCTCGGTCGCGCCGTCGCGCCGGGCCGGCCCGGGGGTCGTGCGGCCCGCCGCGCCGCCGCCTTCCTCGCGGCCCGCGGGTCAGACGACGCGCCCGCCCGCCGTCCCGAGGCCGTTCCCGTTCCCGTCGCCCCGTCAGGAAGGACCGCCCCGTGAGACCGTCCCGCCCCGCGCGAGCACTCGGCGCCGCAGTACTGGCCACCCTCGGGCTCCTGCTCGCCGCGTGCGGGGGCGGGGGCGACCCGCTGGCACAGGCCCCGCAGGCGCCGTCGGCCTCCGACACGGTGCGCATCGGTTCGGCGAACTTCACCGAGAACCGGCTGCTCGCCGAGATCTACGCGACGGCGCTGTCGATCCGCGGCGTGAAGGTCGAGCGGCAGTTCGGCATCGGCAGCCGGGAGACGTACTTCCCGGGCCTGCGTGACGGGTCGATCGACCTCATCCCGGACTACACCGGCAACCTGCTCCAGTACCTCGACCCGCAGGCGACGGCGACCGCGCCCGCGGACGTCTACACCCAGGTCGAGCAGAAGCTGCCGCCGTCACTCAAGGTCCTGCAGCCCAGCGCGGCCGAGGACAAGGACGCCGTCGTCGTGACCCGCGCGTTCGCCACGCAGAACAACCTGCGCTCCATCGCCGACCTCAGCAGGCTCTGCCCGACGACGACCTTCGGCGGGCCGCCCGAGTTCCAGACCCGCACCTACGGCATCCCCGGCATCCAGAAGGCCTACGGGTGCACGTTCAAGGAGTTCCGTGCGCTCGACTCCGGGGGCCCGCTGACCGTCGCCGCGCTGCGGGACAACACCATCCAGGCCGCCGACCTGTTCACGACCGACACCTCGATCCCGAACAACGACTTCGTCATCCTCGAGGACCCGAAGTCGAACTTCGCGGCCCAGCAGGTCGTGCCGCTGATCAACGGGGCCAAGCTCGCCAACCCGGCCGTCGCGGACGTGCTCAACAAGATCTCGCAGAAGCTCGACACCGCGACGCTGACCGACCTCAACCGCCGGCTCGACGGGCCCGACAAGCCCGACCCGGCGCAGGTCGCCCGCGACTGGCTCTCCTCGGCGGGCATCGGCTGACGCGTCCGGGCGGGCGAACCCCTCCGGAACGAACGACTCGTTCGTGCATATAGAAGCCACGAACGAGTCGTTCGTTCGGGCGGGAGGGGTTCGGGCGGGAGGGCGGTGACCGGCTCAGGCGTCGTCGTCGTCGTCCCGCGCGAGGAACGTGGCGAACCGCTCCGCCGCGCCCGCGTCCTCGGGGTGCACGTCCACGAACGCCCGCAACCGGTCGGCGAGCCAGGCCAGGGACACCTGCTCCTCGCCGCGCCGGTCCTCGAGCTCCTCGATCCCGCGGTCGGTGAAGTACACCTACTGCTCCACGGCCTCCGCGATGAGCGCCTTCGGCACGACCTCGTGGACCTTCGCGACGCCGGCCGCGGGCGCGGCCATCCGTCGCCGCGAGATGCGACGCAGCCCGCGCAGGGCAGGCACCTTCTCCGGCAGCATGAGCCCGAGGAACGGCCAGGCGCCCTGGTTGGCCGGCTCCTCCTGGACCCAGGCGATGTCGGTGACGTTCTCGTAGCGGTTCACGATCGTCGTGAGCTCGTCCGGGGAGACCGGGTACAGCTGCTCGAGCCGCACAATCGCGATGTCGTCGGTCCGTCCGGCCTTCTCGCGCGCGGCGACCAGCTCGTAGTAGAGCTTGCCCGCGCAGAGCAGCAGCCGCGTCGCCTTCGAGGCCTTCTCGCCGGAGCCGAACGTCGGGTCGTCGAGCACCGGCCGGTACCCGCCGGACGTGAACTCCTCCACCGGGCTGACCGCGGCCTTGTTGCGCAGCATCGACTTCGGGGTGAAGACGACGAGCGGGCGGCGCACGCCGTCGGTCGCGTGCCGGCGCAGCAGGTGGAAGTAGTTCGCCGGGCTCGACGGCACCGCAACCGTCATCGACCCCTCGGCGCACAGCAGCAGGAACCGCTCGATGCGCCCCGAGGTGTGGTCCGGGCCCTGGCCCTCGTGGCCGTGGGGGAGCAGCAGGACGACGTCCGAGGTCTGGCCCCACTTCGCCTCACCGGACGAGATGAACTCGTCGATGATCGACTGGGCGCCGTTGACGAAGTCGCCGAACTGGGCCTCCCAGCACACCAGCGCGTTGTGGTTGACCACCGAGTAGCCGTACTCGAAGCCGACCGCGGCGAACTCCGAGAGCGCCGAGTCGTAGGGCATGAACCGCCCCTGGTCGGCCGTCAGGTGCCGCAGCGGGACGTACTCCTCGCCGCTGTGCCGGTCGATGAGCACCGAGTGGCGCTGTACGAACGTGCCGCGGCGGGAGTCCTGCCCGGACAGCCGGACGAGCTTCCCGTCGATGAGCAGCGAGCCGAAGGCCAGCAGCTCGGCGTACGCCCAGTCGATGCCCTCCTCGGTGTCGGCCGCGGCCGCCTTCCCGCGGCGTTCGAGCACCGGCTTGACGCGCGGGTGCACGGTGAAGCCCTCGGGGAGCTCGGAGAACGCCCGCGCGATCCGCTGGATGACGTCCAGCGGCACCGCGGTCTGCAGGGAGTTCGGGACCGCCTGCTCCCACTCGACCGACGGGCTGGGCTCGATCTGCGCCTTCTCCAGCTCGCGGACCTCGTTGAACACGTGCTCGAGCTGGCTGCCGTAGTCGCGCAG
>NZ_DASXJS010000237.1:0-10072 GCF_036497245.1 Actinomycetospora sp.
GCGGCGACGAGCGTGCCGGGCAGCGGGTCGAGGTCGTCGAGGAACGCGCCGGTGCCGCTGACCAGCGCGGCGTCCTCGTCGCGGGACGGGGTCCAGCTCACCGGCGGACCTCCAGGACGGTGGAGTCCGCGAGCGCGTCGAACTCGCCGGCGGTGAGGACGCGTCGCAGGGTCTTGCCCACCGCCGAGCGCGGCACGGTGGCCACGGCCACCACGCGTTTAGGGCGCTTCAGCGAGGACAGGCCGGCGCGGGCCCACCGCTCGGTCGCGACGACGGCCTCGTCGGGACCGACCCCGGGCGCCGGCACGACGAACGCCGTCACCGCCTGGCCCCAGCGCTCGTCGGGCAGCCCGACGACCACCACGTCGGCGACCTCCGGGCACGCGACGAGCGCCGCCTCGATGTCGTCGGGGTAGACGTTCTCCCCGCCCGAATTGATCATGTCGTCGACGCGGCCCGCGACCCACAGGTCGCCGTCGTCGTCGGTCATGGCGAGGTCGCCGGTGAAGTACCAGCCGTCGCGGACGGCCTTCGCGGTCGCGTCCGGACGGCGCCAGTAGCCGGCGAACGCCTCGGGGCTCGCCATCGACACGGCCACCTGGCCCTGCTCGCCCGGCCCGACCACCGCATCGGGGGAGGCGCCGGGCGTGGGGTCGACGACGCGGACCCGGCTGAACACCCCCGCGCGTCCCGCGGACCCGGGCTTGGCCGCCACGTCCGGGCCGATCGAGAACGTGTAGATCTCCGTGGAGCCGAAGTGGTTGACGAACGAGTCCGGGGCCACCTCGTCCACCAGCCGCCCGGCCAGGGCGGGGGCCATCGCCGCACCCGCGTAGGCCAGCCGCCGCACCGACCGGAGCCGGCTGGGGTCGGCCCCGCGCAGCAGCGTCCAGAACATCGTCGGGACGAGGTAGAGCGACGTGACGCCCTCGGTCGCGACCAGCTCGGCCGCCTCGGCGGCGTCGAAGCGCGCCTGCGGCACCCACGTCCCGCCCGCGATCACCGTCGCGACCAGGGTCCGCAGGCCCATGGTGTGGAAGAGCGGCATGACGCCGAGCGCGACCTCGCCGGGCCGCCCGCCGGTCTGGATCAGATGCGCGACGGCGGCCGCGTGCTCCGCGGCGTGCGTGCGCGGCACGCCCTTCGGGCGCCCGGTGGTGCCCGACGTGTAGAGCATGACGCTGACGTCGTCGGGCCGCGGGGCGCGGCCGGGCGGCGGGGTGTCCGGTGCCGGGGCCGCGAGGCGCTCGATCTCGGCGACCTGGCGGTGGACGTGCGGCCGCACCCGGGCGTCGCCGGACGCCGTCACGACCCGCTCGGCGGTGGTGCCGTCGGAGACGACGACGGCGGGCCCGGCGTCGGCGAGGCAGTACACGAGCTCGTCGGGGCCCAGGCGCGACGAGAGCGGTACGGCGACCGCCGCCAGGCGCTGGACGGCGAGGTGCAGCGACGCGGCGGGCTCGCCCCCGGCCAGCACGAGCGCGACCCGGTCGCCGCGGCGCACCCCGAGGTCGGCCAGGGCGTGGGCGAGGTGCGCCGTCCGGGCGTCCCACTCCGACCAGGTCATCGGGGCGGGCCCGCCGACGGCCCGCCGTCGCGGATGCCGCTCGACGGTCCAGTCCCACGCCGTGGCGAGATCCATCGCCCCGCCTCCGATCATGATCCGCTGCATACCGTCTGATTCGGACTGTATGGAGTGTACGGCGGATCGGCAAGGATCGGTACGCTCCGCGACGTGGCCGACCGGCTCTCCCCGACCTCCTACGTCGTCCTGGGGACGATCGCGCTGCGCGGGCCGTCGACGTCCTACGACCTCAAGCGCGCCGTCGGTCGATCCATCGGCTACTTCTGGCACTTCCCGCACGCGCAGCTGTACTCCGAGCCGCAGCGGCTGGTCGACCTCGGACTGCTCGAGGCCGAGACCGAGGAGGGCGGGCGCCGTCGGCGGACGTTCCGACTCACCGGCGCCGGGCGCGACGAGCTGACGGCATGGCTCGCGGAACCGACGCCCGAGCACTTCCAGATGCGCGACATCGCGGAGCTCAAGCTCTTCTTCAACGAGGTCGGCGACCCCGGGGACGTCGAGCGGCTGGCGCGCGAGCAGGTGGCGGCGCACCGCGAGCGGATCGCGGTGTACGAGGACATGCAGGAGCGCTACGCCTCGCTCGACGCGGTGGCCAAGCGGATGATCACGCTACGGCTGGGCCTGGAGATGGAGCACGCGGCGCTGCGGTTCTGGACGTCGCTGCTGGAGGAGGTCGGCAGCGCCTGAGCGCCCGGTCTACTGGCGGTAGTTCTCGACGACGCTCGCGTCACGCTCGTGCGCCTCGCCCGGGTCCTCGCCGGCGTCGCGCCTGCCCTGGCGGAGCCGCTTGAGGTCGTAGAGCCGGTCGCGCTCGACCTGCAGCGCCTTGAGGCGGTCGGCGTCGGCGTCGCTCATCGAGCCGTGGCTGCGGTTGCGGATCTCGTGCTCCTCCGCGGCGTTCGCGTCGATGCGCTCGGCGATCTCGGCGTCGGTACGGGGCTCGTCGCTGGTCACGTCGCCACACTAGGTGGGCGGCGCCCCGGTGGGCACTATTCCGTGGCATCGGCCCGGAATGAGCGGAGCACGCCGACCGGTCGGCGCCAGGTCCTGACCACCCGGGTGGACGCAGCTCCCTGGGCCGGGAGAGTGGCGGCCTGCTGCGCCCGGCCGTATCCGGCGCGAGCCGGATGGACGGTCACACGGAGGCATACACAGAGTTACTCACAGGTGTGCACGCGTGCGCGACGACGGTTCCGGAGCGGGTCCGGGTCCGGAACACCGTCACTCCGGGTTGATCATCGGGGCGTGCCGCGGGCGTGATCGAGATAGGCGCGGATCGCGTGGCGCAGCAGGTCGACCACCGGCCGGCCCTCCTCGATCGCGCGGATGTGGAGCTCGTCGCGCAGCGCCCGGGGGACCCGGCCGGAGAGGTACACGAGCTCCTCGGCCGTGTCCCCGACGACGGAACTCCCGTGGCGGTGGTGCTGTCGCCGTCCCTTGGGTCCGGCTCCCGGTGCCTCCGGGCGGGACGGTTCGTCGGGGATCGACATCAGCGGGCTGGGCGAGGGAGCCAGCGCGGACGTCGGCTCGGGGCGCAGGCGCCCGCCGGGCGAGCGCCCGGAAGCGGGGGGCGGTCGATCGGGCGGTCGGGGGTCAGGCGCGGGCATCGGTCGTTGCCTCCAGCTGGTCGGCGAGCGTGGAGAAGGTCTCGATCAGGGCGCGGGCGGGAGCGCCGCGGGCCCGCAGCGGCTGCGCAGCGTCGATGGCCTCGGCCAGGACCGCCCGGGACGGGACCGGCGGGGACCACACGAGGGACCCGAAGGTCTCGGTGACGGAGTCGGTGTGCCAGGCGTGGAGCCCGCGGCGGCGGTCGTGCTCGTTGATGATCACGCCGGCGATGTCGAGGCGGGGTCGGCCCAGGTGCCTGCGGTAGGTGGCGACGAAGTCGCGGACCCGGATCGCGCCCTGCAGGTGGTCGTACTCCGGGCGCAGCACCAGCACGACGGTGTCGGCGGCCGCCAGCCCGAGCTGGGTCAGGTGCCCGAGCGAGGGCGGGCAGTCCAGGAGCACGACGTCGTAGTCCTCCGCGACCCCGACCAGCGCCAGGTCCATGCGCTCGTGGGAGCCGAGCTGACCGGCCTCGGCGACCCGCGCCTCGAGGTCGTAGCGCGCGGGCAGCAGCGCGATCCGCTCGGCCACCCCTCGGGCGGCGGGCATGGTCCAGCGGCACCCGACGATCGCGTCGGCGGCGCAGCCCTTCTGGTGGGCGGCCACGACCTCGGCGGCGGTGACCATGGAGCCGAGCTCGGCTTCGCCGTAGCCCAGCCGGCGCGACAGGTTGGCCTGCGGGTCGAGGTCGACGGCGAGCACCTGGCGACCCCGTGCGGCGAGGGCCTCGGCGAGCCCGACGATGGCGGTCGTCTTGCCCGCCCCACCCTTGTTGTTGGCGACTGCCACCCGCACGACCGCACCCCCGACCCGACTGTCGGCGTGTCGGCCGGCGTCGTTCCCCCGAACGTGCACAGTGGCACCGGTGCGCCTGTGCTCACAAGCACTCCCGCACGTGTGCACACGTGCACCGCCGAGCGGTTGGGGCACCTGGGTGAGGCCGGCTGCGGCCGACCGGCCCCGACGTCGCTCGGACAGCCCAGCGCGGACGGGCGAACCGTGACCTCCCGAGCGGGCCGTCGTAGCGTCCGGCCGCGAACGGCGGCTACCCAACAGGTCGCCGATCGGCCTACGGTCCAGGGACGCCGACCGCCACCTCTGCCGCGCTGCGAGTCCGACCGCAGCGCGGAGCGGGGTGCTGGTCGCGGGCGTCCCGGACCCTGATGCCCAAGCACCCCCGGATGCCCCGGGGGCGCGCGGGCGAAGACCAGGGGGGCACGTCGATGGTGACCAGACGGGTCGTAGCACCGCCACCGCGTTCGCGGTGCTCCGCGTCCGATCGCCCGGGCCGGGAGGCGGGGTCGTCGGGGGGCGAGCTCGACGCGGTGGTCGACCGCGACACGTCCACGGCGGTGATCCGGCTGCGGGGCAGTCTGCGCTCCGGGACCGCGGCCACGCTGCGGGAGGCCGTGGAGAGCGCGCTGGGCGCCCGGCCGGAGGCGGTCGTGCTCGACCTGACCGCCGTCGTCGCCGACGACGAGCTCGGCCTGTGGGCCGTCCCCGCGGTCGCAGGCGACGCCGAGCGGAGCGGGATCCCGCTGACCGTCGTGGCCCCGAACCGGAAGCTCCGCACCCTGCTGCGCCGTCTGGGTGCGCGATACGTCGAGATCACCGACGTGGCTCCGGTCGACCGCTAGCGCGGTCAGATCCGCTCGCCGTAGACCCGCTCGACGGTCATCGTCATGAGCACCCGACGGTCGGCGACCATCGTCGCGCGGTACTCGTCCCAGTCGGGGTGCTCGCCCGCGGCGGCGCGGAAGTAGGACACGAGCGCCTCGACCTCCGGACCTCGCGGGTCGGTGCCCGGACCGGTGAGCGTCACCGGTCCCTCGGCCACGGCCCAGGACCGGCCGTCGGAGGACGTGACCTCGAGCGCGCCGCGAGGATCGCGGCGCAGGTTCGCGGTCTTGGCCCGCCCCTCGGTCATCGACACCTGCAGCGTCCCGGCGTCGGGGTCGTAGAACGGGGTGACCGGAGAGAGCTGGGGGAGGCCGTTGGCCCTGATGGTGGCCAGCACGCCGAGGCGGCTGGTGGCGAGGAGGGCATCGTGGTCGGCGCGTGTGGTCATGCCCCGATCCTGCCCCCGCGCCCCGCCGTCGCCGACGCGATCTCCAGGACGCTCAGTGCCCGCTGAGCCGCCTGCGGTTCGAGACGACGGTGCGGTGCACCGGCGCGACGACGCCGCCCACCAGCCGGGCGGTGTCCTTCGGCGGCGTCGTCACCGCGACGGTCGCGACCCGACCGAACGCCTCGGCCTTCTCCCGGACCATGCGGACGAGCTCCCGACGTTCCCGGGCGTCCGGGGGCCAGCCGCCTGTCGCGAGGCGGGCCGTGCGGTAGGCGATCACCACCGGGGCCGACACCGAGATCTCGACGAGCTGCAGCCACGGCCGCACCCAGCCCGCACCGGGCACTCGTCCCGTCGAGCGGCTCCTCGTCGTCATCGGACCCACGCTACGTGCCGGTTCACGGGGAGGTCGTGGCGTCGGCGCTCGCCCGGGCCTGGCCCTCCAGCCAGTGCCCGTACGCCGCCGTCGACCAGCCGCGCTCGAGCACGAGCCGCCGGTAGGACGCGCCGTCGTCGAGGGCCCAGAACGCGTCGGCCGCCCGCTCGACGGTCACGCCGGACGCGAGCCCGCCGATCGAGGCGAGGTGTCGGGCGAACGCGCGCGCTCCCTCGAGGCGTTCCGCGTCGGCCTTCGCGAGCAGGGCCGCGGCGTCCGCGTCCACGTCCGCCGCCGCCTCCAGCGCCCGTCCGATCGGCGCGGCGCGGGCGACGACGTCCACGGTCATCTCCGCCCAGAGCCGCACCGACTCCGTGGGGTCGGTGCTCGCCAGGATCGCGAGCACGGCCGGCCGCTCGGCCATCGGCACCGGTTCGTCGTCGCCGACGAGCGAGACGTCCCACGCGAGCGACAGCAGGGCCGACTTGCCGCCGACGGCGTTGACGACGGTCCGGCGACTCACGCCCGCGGCATCGGCCACGGCGTCGAGCGTGGTGTCGGCGTAGCCGTGCGCGACGAACAGGCCGATCGCGGCGTCGACGACCGCTCGACGGGTCCGGCGCGCCTGCCGGGCCCGCAGGTCGGAGCGGTACGGACGACGCGGCGCCGCCTCGCTCATCGGTGACCTCCTCGTGTCTTGACGGCCCCGTCATTCGGATGCACTCTGCGTGCAACCAAAATAGCACCGGAGGCCCGCATGCACATCGCGATCATCGGCGCCGGCCCGACGGGACTCTTCCTCGGTGCCGCGCTCGCCCGCCGGGGGCACCGGGTCACCGCGGTCGACCGCGACGCCGGGCCCGATCCCGACGGCGGGTGGGACCGGCGCGGCGTCATGCAGTTCCACCACGCCCACGGGTTCCGCCCGCAGATCGGGGAGGCGCTGCAGGCCGAGATCCCGGGGGCCTACGACGGGTGGCTCGCCGCGGGCGCCGAGCCGATCACGTTCACGCTGCCCGACGGCGAGCGCATCCCCGGCGGCATGCGCTCCCGGCGGGAGACCTTCGAACGGGCACTGCGCGCCGCTGTCGTCGGGACCCCCGGGCTCACGCTGCGCCGCGGCCACGTCGATGCGGTGACCCTCGACGGAGCCCGCGCCACCGGCCTGCGCGTCGACGGCCACGACCTGCCGGCCGACCTCGTGATCGACGCCTCGGGCCGGGCCGGCCGGGCGACCCGCGCGCTGTGGGCCGCGCCGACGCTCACCGGGCGGACCGGCGTCGCCTACGTCGACCGCCAGTACCGCCTGCGCCCGGGCGCGGACCCGGGCCCGATGACGAACCCGCTCGCGTGGCAGGCCGACTTCGACGGCTACCAGGTGATCGTCTTCCGGCACGAGGGCGGCGTGTTCTCCATCCTGATCGTGCGCCCCACCGCCGACCCCGACCTGGCTCTGCTGCGCCACGACGCGGCCTTCGACGCCGCGTGCGCGACGATCCCCGGACTCGACGCCTGGACCGACCCGGAGCGCTCCGAGCCGATCACCCCGGTGTTCGCCGGTGGAGCCCTGATCAACCACTACCGCGGTCAGGCCGCTCCGGACGGCACCGTGCGCCGCGGTCTGGTGGCGGTCGGCGACGCGGTGTGCACGACGACACCGATGTTCGGCCGGGGCATCACCACGTCGCTGATGCAGGCCCGCGAGCTGCTGCGGCTGCTCGACGACGGTGCGGACCCCGGGGACGTCGCGGTCGTCTTCGACGCGTGGTGCGAGGTCCACATGCGGCCCTGGGTCGCCGACCACGTGCGCATGGACGCCGCCATGCTCGACCGCTGGGCCGGGCTCGACGTCGACCTCACCCGCCGCCTCCCGTCCGACCTCGTCATGGCCGCCGCCGCGGTGGACCCGGCGATCGGGCCCGCGCTCGGCCCCTACCTCGCGATGCTCGCGGGACCGGAGTGCCTCGACGAGGTCGAGCCGCTCGCGGCGGCGGTCTACCGCAGTGGCTGGCGTCCGCCGCGGGCCGAGGGCCCCGGGCGGGACGCGCTCGCCGCGATCCTGCGGGGTGCGCTCGTCGCCGTCTGACTGTCAGACCCCCGCTTTATCGTGCGGGCATGACGGTGATGGTGGGCTGGCAGTGCGGCCCGGACGACGACGAGGACGTCGCCCGGCCTGCCGCTGCCGACCTGCCTCGGCCGGACCCCGAGGATCTCCACGATCCCGCGGACGTTCCCCCGGCCGACCTGCTCGCCGCCGCGGACCCGGCCACCCTGCCCGGGCAGTGGGTCGACGCCGGCATGAGCGCCTGGTTCGCCCACGCGAACCGGGCGAGCCACGAGCAGGCCCGCTGGATGCTCGAGACCTCCCGGGCCCGAGCGGGCACCACCGAGCGCGTCCTCGACCGGCCGCGAGCGGCGAAGATCATCGCGGCGTGGTTGGGGTGGTCGGAGGCCTACGCGGCCCAGCGCCTCGAGTTCGCCCGCCAGGTCCTCGAGCGTCTGCCCGCCCTCGGGGACGCCATGGCCGACGGTCGCCTCGAGGAGCAGAAGGCGGGCTTCTTCACCACCATGCTGGCCGACCTCGACACCGAGCAGGCCCGGGAGGTCGTCGACCGGGTCCTGCCCGCCGCGCCGGAGCTGGCGTTCCGGGCGCTGCGCCACCGCATCGAGGCCAACGCCGAGGCCGTGGACCCGAGATGGGCCGCGGCGCGTCGGGCGGCCGCGATCGCCCGCCGACGCGTGTCGTTCGGGATCGCGCCGTCAGGGGCCGCGGAGCTGTGCGGGCTGGATCTGCCCGAGGAGCCCGCCCAGGACGCGCACGATCGCATCGTTGCCCTCGGGCGGATGGTTGCCCGCCGGCTGCGCCGGGCCGGGCTGGATGCGCCGGTCGGGCCGATCGAGTCCGAGGTGATGCTGACCCTCACCGGCCCGGAGGGTGCCGGGATGTGGGACGGCGACGTCGTCGAGCACGTCGTCACCTGCTTCGGCGGTCCCGCGGGCGACGGTTCCGACCCGGAAGACGGCGCTCCCGACGACGGCGGCCCCGCCGACGACGGTTCTGCCCCGGACCACGACGAGCCCGACGACGGCGGCCCCTGCGACGACCACGGCCCTCATGGCTCCGGCGATTGCGCCGAGGACTCGGCTGCCCACGAGGCTGATGCTGAATGGCGGGTGGTGTTCCCGGCGCGTGTGGCGCTGCGGCTCGGACTGGGAACAGTACTCGGCCTGGACCGTCGGCCCGGTGAGATTCCCGGCCGGGGTCCGGTCGTCAGTCAGGTCGCCGTCTGCATGGCCTGGAGGCGCACCCTCTCGACCTGGCGGCTGGTCCTGTACGACCGCCGCGGCGCCCTGGAGTACGTCCTCACCACCCGGCCGCCCCGGACCGGCCGGCCGCCGGCGCACGCCGTGCAACGCCGCCACCAGGTCATCGAGGTGACCGCCTACACGGACGAGCTCGACGCCCTGCACCTCGCACTGGGTGCCGAGCAGCCCGCCCTCGACCTGCCGGCCGGGACCGGTCTCCACGATGCCCTGGTGCCGGGGGACGCGCTCGGGCTGCTCACCCGGGCCGCCCGAGCGCTCGCCGCGGCCCGGGAACGGCCGACCGACGAGCACCCGGCGCACACCCGCGCCGAAGCCCACCGGAGGTTCCCCGGCGCCGCCCTGCGTGCCTGGGTCCAGGCCCGGGACCGCACCTGCCGTGCCATCGGGTGCGACGCGGACGCCGTCGGCTGCGACATCGACCACACCGTCCCGGTCACCGAGGGCGGCCGGACCGAAGCCGGCGGGCTGGGAGCGTGCTGCCGGCGCGACCACCTGTTCAAGCACGACCCCGCGACCGGTTGGTCGGTGGCCCAGCCCCGACCCGGGCACTTCGAGTGGACCGCGCCCACCGGTCGGGTCCACGTCGTCGCCGCCGAGCCCTACGACCCGCTGCCGGATCCGGTCCCCCGGACCAGCAGCGCCACGAGCCGGCTGCCCGGCGTGCCGCCCGGAGCACCGCGGCCGGCGGGCCCGCCCGGGCAGCCGCGGCGGAACCGTCACGGTCACCTCACGGACGCGGCCCGGGCCACGGCCGACCGCGTGCGCGCCCGCGCCGACACTCGCGGAGGACCCGGTCCCGGCGAGCGCACGGGGCAACCTCACTATCCGCTCGACGAGCATCCGCCCGACGACCGCTGGCCCGACGAGCCGCCCTTCTGACGCATCCGGGTCGCCGCCGGTCCCTCTCGGACCCGCACGATCCGGCTGGCGGCGATCGGGACGGGGTAGCCGCTGTGGTGCGCCTGGCGACGTGGAATGTCCAGCACGGACGGTCGCACGAGGACGGTCGCGTGGACCTCGACCGGTTCGCGGCGGCGGTCGGCGAGCTCGACGCCGACGTGCTCGCGCTGCAGGAGGTCGACCGTGTGCAGCCGCGGTCGTCCGGCGC
>NZ_DASXJS010000238.1:0-11633 GCF_036497245.1 Actinomycetospora sp.
CGCCGAGGTCGAGGCACCAGCGCCCGGCGAGCACTCCGTCGCGCACCAGCACCTCATGGATGCCGGGGATACACCCACGGAAGCCGTGGGCCGCGTCGAAGATCGCAGCGTTGGCGTCGGTGAGGTCGGCCGCCACGGCGAGCAGGCCCTGCGGGATCGGCGCGTCGGCGGTGACGATCTCGCGGATGCGGGCGTGCAGCGCCACCGCCGCCCCGGTCCAGACCGCGAACTGCCCGAGCAGACCGCCGGTCATCCGGGTCCCGCCCGGGTACCGAGTGAGCAGGTCGACCACGATCGCGTCGTCGTTGCCGGTGTAGAGCGCGACCTGGTCGCCGTCGGGGTCGCGCCCGGCGTCGGTCACGGCCCGGACGACGTCCAAGGTCGCGAAGCGGTCGAACGGCGCGATCTTCATCGCCCGCAGGGCCGGCAGCTCGGCCAGCCGTCGCCAGAACCGGTAGCCGAAGGGACGGCCGCCCACCGCCGGCTGGAGGTAGAACCCGAACAGGGGCAGCACCTCGCCGACGGCCGCGAGGCCGGCGAGGATCGCATCCTCGTCGGCGTCACCCCAGGAGCTCGCCGCGACGAGCGCCAGGTCGTACCCGAGCTCCGCGGCGACCTCGGCCTCCCGGACCGCCCGCTCGGTGGGACCCAGGACCCCAGCCACGCGCAGGACCGGTTCACGGGCGGCGGCGGCCTCCTCGGCGGCGAGCGCCAGGACCGGCTCGTAGAGGCCGGACGTGGGCTCGTGGATCGCGAACTGTGTCGTGTGCACCGCGACGGCGACCCCACCCGCGCCGGCGTCCAGGTAGTACCGGGTCAGCGCCCGCTGCCGGTCCTCGTCCAGGCGCCGCTCCGCATCCAGGGCCAGTGGGTGGGCGGGGATCACCGTGCCGGCCCGCAGCAGTCGCTCGCGCTCCGGGTCCATCGCCGGGTGCATCAGAACGCCCCGACGCGCTGTTCGAACCGCGTCGGCTTGCCGTGGCTCGGGCCCCCGGCGGCAACCCATCGGCAGATCCAGTCGAGCATCTCGGCCAGCGACACCCGCGGGTAACCGAAGCGGGCCATGGATCGCGACGCGTTGTTGAGCAGCGCGGTCGGGGCCTCCTCGCCGACGATCACGGGGTCGCGCCCCAGGCGGCGGCCGCACTCGTGGGCCAGCCACCGGACCGACACCGTCTCCGGTCCCGTCACGTTGAGCACGTCCGGCGGGGACGCCGCGTGGTGCAGCGAGCGCAGGGTGATCGCGTTGACGTCGCCCTGCCAGATGACGTTGACGCTGCCCATCGTGACGTCGACGGGCTCGCCGGCCAGCACGGCCCGGGCGACGTCGTGGAGCACGCCGTAACGCAGGTCGATCGCATAGTTCAGCCGCAGGATCGCGACGGGCGTGGCGTGGGCGATCGAGAGGTGCTGCAGGAGGCGCTCCCGCCCGAGGCACGATTGCGCGTACTCCCCCACCGGCGCCGGCGGCGTGAGCTCGTCGGCTCCGCCCGAGCCGACCGCGGTCAGCGGATAGACGTTACCGGTGGAGAAGGCGACGAGCCGGGCTCCGGCGAAGCGCTCGGCCACCCGCGCGGGGAGGTAGGTGTTGATCGCCCAGGTGCTCCACTCGTCGCCGTGGGTGCCGAACTTGCGCCCGACCAGATACACCACGTTCGCCGCGTCGGGCAGCGCGGCCAGCGCTGCGGGGTCGGTCGCGTCGGCGACGAGGGTCTCCACGCCCGCGGCGGCGAACTCGGCCCGACGTCCGTGCTCGGAGAACCGGGACACCGCGATCACGCGCCCCGACGACCCGCCGGCGTCCAACGCCGTTCGGGCCATCCGGGCCAAGGTCAGGCCCAGCTTGCCGCCGGCGCCGAGCAGCAGCAGGTCCCCGGGGAGCGCCGCGAGGTCCTCGACGACCTCGGGCGGCGGTTCCCACAGTCGCCGATCGATGCGGGCCAGGTCTCCGTCGACCCGGTCGGTGTCTCCGTCAGCGGCCAAGGAAGAGGTCCCTTCCCGCGGTCAGTGCCGCGATCTTCGCGTCCGCGATCGAGCGCGGCAGGATCCAGAAGCCGCAGTCGGGGTGCACGTAGTCGATCCGATCCGGGCCGCCGAGCCACCCGGACGCCTCCTCGATGCGCTTGGCCACCTCGTCGGCCCCCTCGACCTGGGTGTCCTTGACGTCGATGACGCCGACCCCGAAGCGCAGCCCGTCCAGTTCGCGCAGGTGGGCGAGATCGTCGGTGTCGTGCCGGGCGGCCTCGAGGACCACGTGGTCGGCGCGCAGGCCGGCGAAGAACGGCACCAGCGAGCTCATCCGGCCGGCCTGCACCCGCTGTCCGCCGTAGTTGCCGAAGCACAGGTGGACCGACGGGGTGCCCGGCACCGCGTCGAGCACCCGATTGATCACCTCGGCGGCCAGCTCCCCGTCCTCGGGGCTCCCGGGCACGTTGGCCTCGTCCACCTGCACGACGTCGGCGTCGATGTCACGGACCTGGTCGGCCAGCACGTCGGCGATCGCCAGGGCCAGGGAGCGCAGGTCGCCGTAGTGCTGGTCGAGCAGGGTGCGCGCCAGCATGTACGGGCTGGTGACGGTGAACTTCAGCGGTCCCGGAGCGAGGGCTCGGGCCGCCCGGTACGCCCCGACGAGGTCGAGCGTGCCCTCGTCGATCTCGCGAGTGACCACGCCGGCCGGGCGGGCTCGGAAGCCGAGGTGCTCCATCCGCGCGAACGCCGCGATGTCCGACCGCCGGATTTCCGAGCGCACCCCGCCGAGCGGACCCACGAAATACTCGATCATGCCGTTGGTCTCGGGGTGATCGACGTCGAACCGCGGGATCTCCCCGTCGGTGAGCAGGTCGATGCCGAGACGCTGCTGCAGCGCCAGGACCACCGCGGTCGCGTCGATCACCCCCTCCCGCGATGGCGCGGCACGGAGCCAGGACGGAACCGGGTAACTGCCGACCAGGGTCGTCCGCATCACGGCGCCAGCTCCTCGAGCACTCGCTGCTTGGTCTCGATGCCCATCGCGGCCATCACGGCCAGTCCGACGACCGCGACGACGCCGAAGGTGATGAACACGCTGGTCAACCCCAGGCCGGCGCCGAGCAGGAGGCCGACCAGGATCGGCCCGATCGCGCTGGCCACGCGGTTGAGGCTGCTGCCGGTCGACGTCGCCCACGCGCGCATGCGGGTCGGATACAGCTCCGGGGTGTAGAGGTAGAGGCCAGCGGTGACCGGGCTGATGCCCAGCCCCATGAGCAGGCCCGCGACGAACAGGACCGGCCAGGCGACGGCGCCCAGGGCGATCGCGATCGCACCCACCGCCGCGCCGAGCACCGAGACCGCGAACCCGGCGACGAACCAGGGCTTGCGGCCGACGCGGTCTACGGTGAACGCGAAGGCGTAGATCTCGATGAGGTAGATCGCGCTGGCGACCGCCGTGAGAGCCAGGGCGTTACCGGTGGGCAGGCCGCCGAGGCGGACGTAGAGCGTCGGCAACCAGGTGGAGAAGCCGTAGAGGATGAAGTATCCGCAGAACCAGGTGACCCAGGACAGGATCGTGCGCGACCGGTAAGCCGTGCTGAACAGCTCGCCGAACCGCGTCGGGCGTGGCGTGACCGGCGGCGTGACCTCGGGCGCCGGGAGCTCGTTCCCACGACGGCGGGCGTCGGCCTCCATCTCCGCGAGCAGCGCCTCGGCCTCGGCTGCGCGGCCCCGCTCGGCGAGCCATCGCGGCGACTCCGGCAGGCGGAACCAGGCCACGATCGCCACGAGCAGCGGGAGCGCCCCGAACCCGAACAGCAGCCGCCATCCGAGGTCCTGACCGAAGAGCGTGAAGAACAGCAACCCGATCAGCGGGGCGAGCAGGATGCCCCAGCTGAAGATGCTCTCGTAGAGCATCACCACGCGGCCGCGGGCCCGTCCGCGCACGAACTCGTTGAACAGAGCCCCCGCGATCGGGACCTCGGCGCCCAGACCGACGCCCTGCAGGACCCGGAACACCAGCAGCGACTCGAAGTTCCAGGACAGCGCGGCGGCCAGGCTCAGTAGTCCGAACGACCCGAGGGAGAAGATGAACGCCGCCCGACGACCATACCTCTCGGCGAGGGCGCCGAAGACGATGGCGCCGACGAACTGGCCGATGTACGCCGAGCTGATCAGCAGGCCTGCGGAGCCGAAGCCCACCCCGAACGACGTGATGACCACGGTCAGGACCGACGCGATCACCAACGAGTCGAACGCGTCGAAGAACGTGCCGGTGCCCAGCAGCGTCGCCACCCGCAGGTGCACCCGGCCGAAGGGCAGTCGCTCGAGGCGGGCGACGGTGTTCTCGGTGGCGGCCTCGACGTCGTCCCCGGGTAGCGTCCTCACGTGGTCGTCCGTGCTGTCCATGCCGCCTCGCTCCGTTGCGTCGGTCCGTCGGGGGTCTCGTCGAGCACATGGGTGCGGTAGCGCCGGACCATCAGGTCGAGGAGCTCGTCGCCCGGCCGTCCGCGCCACCGGTCGTTGAAGATCTCCACTTCGATCGGGCCCGTATAGCCGGCGGCCTCGACGGTCTCCCGCAGCGCCGGCAGGGCGATGGCGCCGTCGCCCATCAGCCCGCGTCCGGTCAGGACGCCCTCGGGCAGTGGTGTGACCCAGTCGCAGACCTGGAAGGCCGCGATCCGTGCGCCGGCCCGGTCGATGGCGGCAGTCACCCCCGGGTCCCACCAGACGTGGTAGGCGTCCACGACGACCCCGACGGCCTCGACCGGGAAGGGGTCGGCGAGGTCGAGCGCCTGGTCGAGAGTGCTGATGACGCAGCGGTCCGAGCAGAACATCGGGTGCAGCGGCTCGACGGCCACCCGGACGCCGCGGGCGAGAGCGTCGGGTACGAGTTCCGCGACCGCTTCGACGACCCGCGCGCGGGCGCCCGCGAGGTCGGTCCCGCTGCCTGCCATCCCGCCTGCGACGAACACGAGGACGTCGGTGCCCAGCGCCGCGGCCTCGTCGAGCGCGCGGCGGTTGTCGTCATGACGGCGGACCCGCTCGGCGGGATCGGGGTCGGTGACGAAGCCACCCCGGCACAGCGACGTGACGACCAGGCCCGCGTCGCGCACCTGCGCGCCCACGGCCGCGGCCTTCACCCCCTCGACGTCGTCCCGCCACAGGCCGACCCCGCCGACGCTCCGCGCCGCGCACGCTTCGACGAGCTCGCGCACCGACCACTGCCGGATCGAAGCCCTGTTGATGCTGAGCCGTTCCGGGCCGGCCGTCACGGCTCCACCCCCGCGATGCGCAGGAGGGTCCGCATCCGCTCGGCCGCCGCCGAGGGATCGGGGAAGAGACCACAGCGGTCGGCGAGGACGAACAGCTCGCCGAGGTGCGGTAGGGAACGGGCGCTCTGCATCCCGCCGACCATCGTGAAATGCGTCTGGTGTCCCGCCAGCCAGGCAAGGAAGACGATACCGGTCTTGTAGTGGAAGGTCGGCGGGCCGAACAGGTGCCGGGCCAGCGGCACGGTCGGCTCCAGCAGGCGCCTGTAGCCCTCCCGGTCGCCGGCGTCGAGGGAACGCAGCGCGGCCGCCGCGGCCGGCGCGACCGCGTCGAACACGCCGAGAAGGGCGTCGCTGTGGCCGAGCTCGTCGCCGAGGACGAGCTCCGGATAGTGGAAGTCGTCGCCGGTGTAGCAGCGGACCCCGGTCGGCAAAGCCCTGCGCAGGCCGATCTCACGGTCGGCGTCGAGGAGGGAGACCTTCACCCCGTCGATGCGATCCGCGTGCTCGGCGATGATCGTCAGCAGGCTCTTCGTGGCCAGGTCGAGGTCGGCACTGCCCCAGTAGCCCTGCAGAGCCGGGTCGAAGGCCGGCCCGAGCCAGTGCAGCAGCACGGGCTCGCGGACCTGCTCGAGCAGGGCGCCGTAGACCGCGACGTAGTCGTCGGGGCCGCTCGCCGTGGCGGCCAGCGCGCGACTGGCCATCAGCACCGGCGTGGCTCCGGCGGCCGTGACCACCTCGAGCTGCTCCTCGTAGGCCCGCCGGACGGTGTCCAGGTCGTGTGGACCGGGTGCGAGCTGGTCGGTGCCGGCACCGCAGACCAGCGCGCCGCCGACCGCCGCCGCTTCGGCGGCGGAGCGGCGGATCAGCTCGGCGGTCGTGGTCCAGTCCAGGCCCGCGCCGCGCTGGGCGGTGTCCATCGCGTCCGCGACACCCAGGCCCTGGCGCCACAGGTGATGGCGGAAGGCGAGCGTGGTTTCCCAGTCGAGCACCGCGGGACGGCCCGGGGTGTTGTCCGCGAGCGGGTCGGCCACGACGTGCGCGGCGGCGTAGGCCACCCGCGAGGTCGGTGCGGTGCGGGCCCCGTCGACGGGCAGCGGCCGCCCGGTCACCTCGTGCACCGTGAGCGAGCCGTCCGCCCGCGGCAGGCGCAGCGCGGTCACGGCGCCAGCTCCGGGACCTCGAGCCGGCAGCCCTCGGCCGCCGAGCGCACGCCGAGCTCGGCGAGCTGCACCCCGCGGGCGGCGGCGAGGAAGTCGAAGCGCCAGGGTGCGCCGGTCACCACGTGCCGCAGGAACATCTCCCACTGGACCTTGAAGCCGTTGTCGAAGTCCTCGTTGTCGGGGACCTCGGCCCACTGCGCCCGGAAGTCGAGCGGCGACGCGATGTCGGGGTTCCACACCGGCTTCGGCGTCGTCGACCGGTGCTGCACGCGGCACCGGCGCAGGCCGGCGACCGCGCTGCCCTCGGTGCCGTCGACCTGGAACTCGACCAGCTCGTCCCGGAACACCCGGACCGCCCACGACGAGTTGATCTGGGCGATCGCGCCGCCGTCGAGCTCGAAGATGCCGTAGGCGGCGTCGTCGGCGGTCGCGGTGTAGGTGGCGCCGGACTCGTCGACGCGCTCGGGGATGTGCGTGCGCGCGAGCGCCTGCACGCTCTGCACCCGCCCGAAGAGGTCGTGCAGCACGTACTCCCAGTGGCAGAACATGTCCAGGGTGACTCCCCCGCCGTCCTCGGCGCGGTAGTTCCACGACGGGCGCTGGGGGGCCTGCCAGTCGCCCTCGAAGACCCAGTAACCGAACTCCCCCCGTACCGAGAGCAACCGACCGAAGAAGCCGCCGTCGATGAGGCGACGCAGCTTCCGCAGGCCGGGCAGGAAGAGCTTGTCCGCCACCACCCCGGTGCGCACTCCGGCCGTCTCGGCCACCCGGGCCAGCTCGAGCGCCCCGTCCAGGTCCTCGGTCAGCGGTTTCTCGGCGTATACGTGCTTGCCCGCCGCGAGCGCGGTCGTGATGGCGGCGCGGTGCAGTTGCGTGCTCTGGGCATCGAAGTAGATCTCGGCGTCCGGCTCCGCGAGCGCCTTCTCCAGGTTCGTCGTCCAGCGCTCGAGGCCGTGGCGGGTGGCGATCGCGCGCAGCTTCTCCTCGCTGCGCCCCACCAGGATCGGTTCCGGCCAGAGCACGTCGTCGCCGGCCGGCACACCCCCCTGCTCCCGGATCGCCAGGATCGAGCGGACGAGGTGCTGGTTGTAGCCCATCCGGCCGGTGATCCCGTTCATGACGATCCCGACCCTGCGATGCGACACAGCCACCTCCGATTGGCGGGAAAGCGCTTTCCGGAAAGCGCGTTCCCGCAAGCTAGGCTTCGCCGTCACGAGGGGTCAAGGGGTGGGGATGGTCGATCAGCCGACGCGTCAGATCACGCTGGCCCAGGTGGCCCAGGCGGCGGGCGTCTCACCGGCCACCGCCTCGCGCGCCCTGCACGGGGGCGACAGGATCGTCGGGGACGAGCTGCGGGCCCGCGTCGTCCAGGCCGCCCGGCGTCTGCGCTACGTCCCGAACGCGCACGCCCAGGCCCTGGCGAACCGGGCCCGCGCGACGGTCGGGCTGGTCATGCACGACGTCAGTGATCCCTACTTCGCCGCGATCACCAGGGGCGCGATGGAGGTCGCAGCCGCACACGGCGCGCTGGTCATGCTCGGCAGTACGTTCCGCTCCCCCGACCGCGAGATCGAGTACGTCTCGACGTTCCGGTCCCAGCGCGCGCAGGCGATCCTCATCGTCGGAAGCGGATTCAGTGACCCGGACTACCTCGACGCCATGCGCGCGGAGCTGTTCCAGCACCGCGACGTCGGCGGGCGGTACGCGTTCGTCAGCCACCACGACCTGCCCGGCGACGCCGTGCTCCCCGACAATGCCGCCGGCGGGGCCGCGGTCGCCCGATCCCTGCTCGAGCTCGGCCACCGCCGCTTCGCGGTCGCGGCCGGGCCCCCGACGCTGACCACGGTCGAGCACCGGGTGGCCGGCTTCGTGTCGGCGATCGACGAGGCGGGCCTGCCCCGCTCGGCCGTGCACGTGGTGGAACGGGAGTTCAGCGAGAACGGTGGGCGCGACGCCGCCCACGCCCTCGTCCGCGGCGGCCTCGACGCGACCGCTCTCTTCTGTGTCAGCGACGTGATGGCCATCGGTGCCCTGACCGCTCTGCGCGAGCAGGGCGTGTCGGTGCCCCACGACCTCTCGCTGATCGGCTTCGACGACATCCCGGTCATGCGTCACCTCTGCCCCGCGACCTCGAGCGTGCGCCTCGACCTCGAGGGCATGGGCCGCGAGGCGATGCGTCTCGTACTCGGAGACCCCTCATCGGACGAGCTCGGTGCCGATGGCGACTCCGTGGAGGAGGCCGTCGATCCCCGACGCGTCCACTTCCCGGCGGAGGTCGTGCTCCGCGCGAGCACGACCGCGCCGACCCGTCGCTGACGTGGCCCGTGGCCCGTGGCCGTCTGGCTGGAGAGGCATCGCAGGCGATCACAAGGCAGCCGAGCTCTCTCCGAGGCCCCGACCGCTCGGCTGCCGATTCATGGAGTGCCGGCGCTGGTGGTGGACCTAGGTCTTCTCACATCTCGCCACGCTGCGACCCGCTGTGGGAGGAGTCGGTCTCGGGCGGGCGCAGGTGTGTTCCGGCGATCCGGGCGAAGGTGGCGACGAGCTCCCGACGCTCGCCGGCACGGTTCGCGAGCACGACGGGCACCGGGTCGATGTCGGTGACGGGGATGGCGGCGAGGTCCGGCCGCAACGGGCCGATCGTCACGGCAGCGCCGGCCAGCGCCACCGCCCCTCCTCCGGCGACCACCTCCAGCCGGTCCTCAGGGGTCTCGACGACGGGTCCGGTCGGCGCCGGACCGCCCCCGGGCCGGGGCTCGACCCGCCAGAAGGCGGCGTAGGTGGGGTCCGGATCGGCGAGCCGGGCGATCGGCTCGTTCGCGAAGTCCGCCAGCCGCACCGAGGCCCGGTCGGACAGGCGATGACCGCGGGGCACCAGCAGGACACGCGGCTCGTCGTAGAGCCGGCGCAGCTCCAGCCCGTCGGCGGCGAACGGTAGGCGCGCGACGGCGACGTCCACCCGGTGTTCGAGCAGCGCCAGACGCGGCCCGCGCCAGTCCAGATGCAGCGTGCGCACGTCCGCGTCGGGGCACTCCTCTCTCAAGGCCCGCACGGCCGCCGTGACGAACGGGGCTCCGGTGTGCCCGACGACTATCCGGGCAGGGCCGACCGCCCTCCGGGCTGCGGCCCGCGCCGCCCGCGCGGCGCCCAGTGCCTCGCGCGCCGCGGGGAGGAACGCCGCGCCCGCCTCGGTGAGCGAGGTCCCGCGGGTATCGCGGGCGAACAGGCGCACCCCGAGCTGGTCCTCGAGGCGGCGGATCTGGCGGCTCAGCGCCGGCTGGGCCAGGTGGAGCTCCTCGGCCGCCCGGCCGAAATGCAGATGCTCGGCCACCACGGTGAAGGCGTGCACGAGCCGAAGGTCCAGGTCGTCCACGAGCTCGAGAGTAAGCCGCCTTGCAGGCATGATGCCGAACGGGCATCAACCTCCGGTCATCGGTCTTGGACGCCGGACCCAACGCCGCCACACCGTGGAAGGGCCGTCGCCATCGTCGCGCGGTGGACGATGACCGAGAGGAACCGACATGGCAGCCCACGACGGGGCGAAGGTGCTGATCACGGGAGGAACGAGCGGGATCGGCCTGGCCACGGCCCGCCTGCTGCACGACGGGGGCGCTCGGGTGATCGTCACCGGCCGCAGCGCCGAGTCGATCGAAAAAGCACGCGCAGAGTTGGGGCCCCAGGTCACCGTTCTCGACCACGACGCCGCCGACCCGGCCGCGACCGACGCGCTCGTCGAGGGCGTCCGCGACGCCGTGGACGGGCTCGACCTGCTCTTCCTCAACGCGGGCGTGACCGCGTTCCGAAGTGTCGGCGAGGTGACCGAGCAGGAGTACGACCACCTCTTCGCCGTGAATGCGCGTGGGCCGTTCTTCCTCGTCCAGAAGCTCGCCCCGTTGCTCCATGACGGCGGGGCGGTCGTCGTCACCACGTCGGTCGCCAACGTGAAGGGCCTGGCGGGCTCAAGCATCTACGCCGCGACGAAGGCCGCCGCGCGCTCGATGGTGCGCTCCCTCGCCCGGGAGCTGGCGCCCCGCGGCGTCCGGGTCAACGCAGTGAGCCCCGGACCCATCGACACCGGCATCCTCGAGCGCACTCTCCCCACCGCCGCAGCGAAGGCCACCCGGGAGCAGATGCGCGTTGCCAACCCGATGCAGCGGTTCGGTCGGCCCGAGGAGGTCGCCGCCGCTGTGGCCTTTCTCGGGTTCGACGCCACGTTCACCACCGGCGCTGAGCTCGTGGTCGACGGCGGAGCGTCTCAGCTGTAGAACCCTGCCCGTCGCCCGCCGGCACCAGGGCCACGCCGCGGGGCCGGCGCCCACTCACCGAGGGTGCGCAATGCATGTGTTCGTGACCGGAGCCACCGGCTTCATCGGTTCCTTCCTCGTACCCGAGCTCCTCGGCGCGGGGCACCGCGTCGTGGGACTCAGCCGCTCCGAGGCGGGCGCCGCGACACTGACCCGAGCCGGCGCGGAGGTCGTCCGCGGCGACTTGAACGACCTCGACCGGCTGCGGCGCGCCGCCGAGGCGGCCGACGGCGTCACCCACACGGCCTTCGATCACGGCGCGACGAACCTGGCCGAGGGCAGCGAGAGCGACCGCACGGTCGTGGCGGCCCTCGGCGACGCCCTGGGGCCCGGGCGCCCACTGCTGATCTCGTCGGGCACGGCGCTCGCCCGGACACAAGGCCGGGTAGCGGTGGAGACCGACGAGCACGTCGGCTCCGAGGAGTATCCCCGCGCCGCCACCGAGGAGGCGGCCGACGCCCTGGGCGCGCGAGGCATCGACGTGATCACCATGCGGCTCTCCCAGGTGCACGACACCCGCCGGCAGGGGCGGATCGGTCGGCACGTCGCCCTGGCCGGGCAGCACGGGCGCGTGGCCTACGTCGGCGACGGCGGCAATCGCGTGCCGGCCGTGCACGTCTCGGACGCCGTTCGGCTCTACCGGCTGGCCCTCGAGAACGGGCGGGTGGGCGCGCGCTACCACGCGGTGGACGAGGAGGGCGTCGCGCTGCGCGACATCGCCGAGGTGCTCGGCGCGGGGCTGGGGCTGCCGGTGGAGTCGATCACGCCCGACGAGGCCCCGGACTACTTCGGCCCCCTGGCGGGGCTCGCCGCACTCGACCTGCCTGCCTCCAGCGCCCTGACCCGCCACGAGCTGGGCTGGCGCCCCACCGGCCCGGGCCTGCTCACCGACCTGCGCGCCCTGGACCACGACGCCGCCTGAGCGG
>NZ_DASXJS010000239.1:0-1590 GCF_036497245.1 Actinomycetospora sp.
CGTCGTCCGGTAGGTCTCGACGACGGCGCGGAACGCGGCGAGCCCGACGGTCTCCGGGCCGTTCGTGGTGGAGAGCAGGAAGACGCGCTCGCCGTCGGTGTTGAGACCGCCGAGCTCCATGAGGTCCCGCTTGCCCGCCAGGGCGGCGAGGGCGAAGCCGTTGCCCATGGCCTTGCCCCAGGTCGAGAGGTCCGGGACGACCCCGTAGACCTCCTGCGCGCCGCCGGTCGCCCAGCGGAAACCGGTGATCATCTCGTCGAAGACGAGCACCGCGCTCTCGGCGGTGCAGAGCTCGCGCAGGCCCTCGAGGAAGCCGGGCTCCGGGGCGACCATCCCGGTCGCGGCCTCGGTGAACACCGCGGCGATCCGGCCCGGGTACTGCGCGAACAGCGCGCGCAGCGAGTCGAGGTCGTTGTAGCCGAAGCGGACGGTGCCCGAGCGGACGTCGTCGGGGATGCCCGCGTTCATCGCGGTCGAGCCGATGAACCAGTCGTCGGTGGAGAAGAACGGCTGGCCCGCGACGGCCACCATGTCCCGCCCGGTGGCGGCACGCGCGATCTTGAGCGCGGCCGTCGTCGCGTCGGATCCGTTCTTGGCGAACTTGACCATGTCCGCGCCCGGGACGACGGACAGGAAGTCCTCGGCCGCGGCGACCTCGAGGGTGGAGGGCCGGGTGAAGCTCACGCCGCGGGAGAGGACGTCGCGCACGGCGTCGACGACCGGCCCGTAGGCGTGGCCGAGCGTCACGGCCCGCAGCCCCATGCCGTACTCGACGAACTCGTTGCCGTCCGCGTCCCAGACCCGTGCGCCGAGCCCCCGCTCGATGACCGGGGCCATGCCCTCGGGGTACTGGTCGTCACCACGGGCGTAGGTGTGCGCCCCGCCCGGCACCATCGTGTGGAGTCGGTTCGCGAGCTCGGTGGAGCGCGAGAAGCTCGGGGCCTCGTGATCCATCTGGCGGTACCTCCGTGGGGACGGTGCGGGTCCGGGCGATGACGCGGAGTGGCCGACGCTGGCACTTCCCTCGTGACCATCGTCCCCGGTCGCCGACGGGGACCGCCCGGCGGGGCGCGACCCGGACCGTCCGATCCGGCGCGGCCCGCCGCGACGCGACGTCGACGGAGGGACGGAGTCGTCCTCGAGGACGCACCGGAGCGTGTCCCGGTTGTCCGCAGGGGGACGTTCGAGGGCCGGGTCACCACGGTGTGGTCCTCGGGCACGATCCGTCACCGGCGGCAGGCGGCCGACGGAGGCTCCCCGCGGCGGCGGTTGGCTCGATCGGCCGCGCCCCGGGCGGGCCCGTCGCCACCGGCGTCAGGGGGTGCCGTACCCGGTGGTCCCGGTCGGCCCAACGGTGGTCCCCCGACCGGGACGCGCAGATGGTCCCTCCCAGAATGGTGCGCATGGCGGAGCGTTGTTCCCGCGACTCGGGTCGTGACGGCAGCGGGGCCGGCCCCCGTCGGGTCGTGGCCCTGCGGACCACGTCCCGGCCGCAGCCGGTGGCGCCGGCGTGGGCGGGCCCGGGCGACGAGACCGGGTGGGACCCGGACCCCCCGCGCGGCGCCTCGGCGTCGGCGCTCGCGGAGTCCG
>NZ_DASXJS010000240.1:0-19722 GCF_036497245.1 Actinomycetospora sp.
AAGGTCGCGGAGACCCGCGGCGAGGACAGCCGCGACGTCAAGGCGCACTTCCTCAACATCAAGGGCCCGGAGCTGCTCAACAAGTTCGTCGGCGAGACCGAGCGGCACATCCGGATGATCTTCCAGCGGGCGCGCGAGAAGGCGTCCGAGGGCACCCCGGTGATCGTGTTCTTCGACGAGATGGACTCGATCTTCCGGACCCGTGGCTCGGGTGTCTCCAGCGACGTCGAGACGACGATCGTCCCGCAGCTCCTGAGCGAGATCGACGGTGTCGAGGGGCTCGAGAACGTCATCGTGATCGGCGCGTCCAACCGCGAGGACATGATCGACCCCGCGATCCTGCGCCCCGGCCGACTCGACGTGAAGATCAAGATCGAACGCCCCGACGCCGAGGCGGCGATCGACATCTTCGGGAAGTACCTCATCGAGGGGCTGCCCGTGCACGAGGAGGACGTCGCCGAGTTCGGCGGCAACCGCCAGGCGTGCCTCGACGGCATGATCGAGCGGGTCGTCGAGCGGATGTACGCCGAGACCGACGACAACCGGTTCCTCGAGGTCACCTACGCCAACGGGGACAAGGAGGTCCTGTACTTCAAGGACTTCAACTCCGGCGCGGTGATCGAGAACATCGTGGGACGAGCCAAGAAGTCGGCCATCAAGTCGCACCTGGAGACCAAGCAGTCCGGTCTGCGGGTGCAGCACCTGCTCGACGCCGTGGTGGACGAGTTCGCCGAGTCCGAGGACCTGCCGAACACGACCAACCCCGACGACTGGGCCCGCATCTCGGGCAAGAAGGGCGAGCGGATCGTCTACATCCGCACGCTCGTCACCGGGAAGGGCGCATCGCAGGGCAAGGAGATCGACACCGCGTCGAACACCGGGCAGTACCTGTAGTCCCCGGGTACCGGGTACCGTCGGCGGCATGACCTCCGACGGCGCTCGGGACGACGAGCACGGCTCTGGAACGACACCGTCCGACCGGCCGCTCCCCGCACCTCGCAACGAGGTCCGGGGGGCGGCCGGTGTCGCGTCCGAGGCCGTCGACATCGTGTCGAGGCCCGTCGAGGGCACCCACCGCGCGATCTCGGACACCGTGTTCTCGGCGCTGGGCAAGGTGGGCCTCGGCCCGGCGTCCAAGCCCGTCCAGGTGCTGCACGACGGCATCACCGGCGGCGTCTACGCGGCCGTGCGCGGGATCGGGCACGTCGCGGGCACCGGGGTCGGCGTGGCGGCCGAGATCTACCGGGCCGGCTCCGGGCGCACCGAGTGGACCCCGATCACCTCGCGGCCCGCGGGCGCGGTGATCACGGGCGCGGTGAACGGCATCGTCGGCGACCACATGGTGGCCCTGCAGAACGACCTCGCCGTCCCCATGACGCTGCACACCTCCACCGTCGACGCCGAGGGCGAGCCCCGGCACGCCGAACTCCCGCTGGGTTCCACCGAGGCGATCCGCGCCGTCGTGGCCGACCACCCGGAGCGCGACCTCGGGCACGTGGTGCTCTTCGTCCACGGGCTCAGCGAGACCGAGCACGCCTGGCGGCTGGCCGACGAGCAGAGCGCGGGGGAGGGCTACGCCGAGCGGATCGCGTCGTCGGTCGGGGCCGTGCCGCTGCTGCTGCGCTACAACACCGGGATGCGGATCGCCCACAACGGCGCCGCCCTCTCGGTGCTGCTCGCCGAGCTGACCGAGCGCTGGCCGGTCCCGATCCGCCGCCTCGACCTCGTCGGGCACTCGATGGGCGGCCTGGTGCTGCGCCACGCCTGCCACGCCGCCGTCGTCGCCGGAGAACCCTGGGTCAGGGCCGTCCGCCGGATGGTCTACCTGGGCTCGCCGCACCGGGGGGCACCGCTGGCCCACGGGGTGGACCGGCTCGCGTCCCGCCTGGCCCGCTACGCCAACTCCCGCACCTGGGGCGAGTTCCTCGACCGGCGCTCGGCGGGCATCCGCGACCTCGTCGCGGGCGTCGCGGACACCGACGTCCCGCTGCTCGCGCACTCCACCCATCACGGGGTCGCCGCGTGCCTCACCGCCAGCGAGCACCACCCCCTCGCGCCGATCCTCGGTGACCTGTTCGTGCCCGTGGACTCGGCGCGCGGCGCGATCGCCGACGTCGAGACGCTGCCGTCGTCACACCACTTCCACCTGCTCAACGACCCCCGCGTCCACGACCACCTGCTGCGCTGGCTCGCCCCGGACGCCGACACCGATCCCGTCATCGCCATCGAGCCCGCCACCCGCCTCGACACCCCCGACGACGGCGCCGCCGGGTGAGCGCCCCGGGCGCCACGCCGGGAGCGGGACGCCCACAGCAGGCGGGACGCCTGCGACGCGGAGCGCGACTGGCCGTGCTCGGCGGACTCACCGGGGCCGCGCCGCTCTCGATCGACACCTACCTCCCGGCGCTGCCCGGGGTCACGGCCGACCTGCGCGCCTCCGCCCCACTGGTGGCGCTGACCCTGACGGCGTGCATCGTCGGCCTGGCCGTGGGACAACTCGTCGCCGGGCCGCTCTCCGACGTCCTCGGGCGTCGCGGGCCGCTGCTGGCCGGCGCGGTCGGCTTCGCGCTGTTCTCCGCGGCGTGCGCCGTCGCCCCCGACGTCGGCACGCTCCTCGCGCTGCGACTCGGCCAGGGACTGCTCGGGGCCGTCGGGATCGTGCTGGCGCGGGCCGTGGTCCGCGACCTCTTCGACGGTCCCGCCGCCGCCCGCGGGTTCGCGGCGCTGATGCTCGTCTCGGGGGCCGCGCCGATCGTGGCCCCGGTCCTCGGCGGCCAGATCCTGCGCGTCACGTCGTGGCGCGGGGTGTTCGTGGTGCTCGCCGTCCTGGGCCTCGTGCTCGCGGTCGGGGTGCTGCTGGCGGTCCCCGAGACCCTGCCCCGCGACGCCCGGGCCCGCGGCGGGGGAGCGCTGGCCGGACTGCGCACCACCGGCGAGGCGTTCCGCATCCTGCTCGGTGACCGACGGGTGGTCGCCTGCGTCTGCGCGGCCGGCCTCGGCTTCGCGGCGATGTTCGCCTACATCTCGGGATCCACCTTCGTGCTGCAGGACCTCTACGGGCTCTCACCGCAGGCGTTCAGCGGGGTGTTCGCGATCAACTCGGTGGGGATCGTCGCGGCCACCCAGGTCGCGGGCCGCCTCGTCGCGGCGGAACGGGCGTCGCCGCAGCGGATGGTGGGGACCGGCCTCGCCACGACCCTGGCGGGCTCGGCGTCGGTCCTGGTCGGGGCGCTGACGCCCGCGGGCCCCTGGGCACTGCTCCCCGGCCTGTTCGTCACCGTCTGCGGGGTCGGGTTCGTGCTGCCGTCGGCGACCACGCTCGCGCTCGCCGGGCACCCCTCGCGCGCCGGGAGCGCCTCGGCCCTGCTCGGGACCTCGCAGTTCCTCGTCGGCGGATTCGCGGCCCCGCTGGTGGGCATCGGGGCCGGCACCACGGCCGTGCCGATGGGCCTGACGATGGTGGTGGCGGCGCTCGCGGGGATCGTCGTCTTCGTCCTGGTGTGGCGGCGGGCACCGGCGGAAGCGCCGGACACGGCCGCCCGGACGACGGCGGCCGGAGCGACGGACAACTAGGGTCGGGTGCATGACCGCGCGGCGCATCATGGGCACCGAGATCGAGTACGGCATCTCCGTCCCGGGTGACCCGACGGCGAACCCCGTCATCACCTCCACCCAGGTCGTCCTGGCCTACGCCGCCGCCGCGGAGGTCCCCCGGGCCCGGCGTGCCCGGTGGGACTACGAGGTGGAGTCCCCGCTGCGCGACGCGCGCGGGTTCGATCTGGGCCCGAGCGCCGGCCCGCCGCCGGACACCGGGGACCTCGACGACCTCGGTGCCGCGAACGTCATCCTCACCAACGGCGCCCGGCTCTACGTCGACCACGCACACCCGGAGTTCTCAGCTCCCGAGGTGACGACCCCGCGCGGGGCGGTCATCTGGGACAAGGCGGGCGAGCGGGTGATGGAGGACGCGGCCGAGCGCGCCGCCACCGTCCCCGGGACCGGGCGCATCCAGCTCTACAAGAACAACATCGACGGCAAGGGCGCCTCCTACGGCTCGCACGAGAACTACCTGTGCAAGCGCCAGACGCCGTTCCCGTCGATCATCACCGGGCTCACGCCGTTCTTCGTCTCCCGCCAGGTCGTCACCGGGGCAGGGCGCGTCGGGCTCGGGGCCTCCGGCGACGAGCCCGGCTACCAGCTCTCCCAGCGCTCGGACTACATCGAGGTGGAGGTCGGCCTCGAGACCACGCTCAAGCGCGGGATCATCAACACCCGCGACGAGCCGCACGCCGACGCCGACAAGTACCGCCGCCTCCACGTGATCATCGGGGACGCGAACCTCTCGGAGTACTCGACGTTCCTCAAGGTCGGCACCGCGGCGTTGGTGCTCTCGATGATCGAGGACGGCATCCGCTTCGACGACCTTCGGCTGCTCGAGCCAGTGCGTTCCGTCCATCGGATCAGCCACGACCCCACCCTTCAGACGAAGGTCGAGCTCGCGAACGGCTCCACGATGACCGCCCTGGAGATTCAGCGGGAGTACTTCGAGCGGGCCTGGAAGCACGAGGAGGACACCCAGGGCGGGGAGATCGACGCCATGACCCAGGAGGTCCTCGACATCTGGGGCACGGTGCTCGACGACCTCGAGCGCGACCCGCTCGCCTGCGCCGACCGGCTGGACTGGGTGGCCAAGCTCAAGCTGCTCCAGAACTACCGCGACCGCGACAACCTCCCCTGGGACTCGCCGAAGCTCTCGCTCATCGACCTGCAGTACTCCGACGTCCGCCAGGCCAAGGGGCTCTACAACCGCCTGGTCACGCGCGGCTCGATCAAGCGCCTGGTCAGCGAGGACGACGTCCGCAAGGCCGTCACCGAGCCCCCCGAGGACACCCGCGCCTACTTCCGCGGCCGTTGTCTGGAGCGCTACCCGACCGAGGTCGCGGCCGCGTCGTGGGACTCGGTCATCTTCGATCTCGGACGCGAGTCGCTGGTCCGGATCCCGACCCTGGAACCGCTGCGCGGCACCCGCGGGCACGTCGGCGAGCTCATCGACAACTCCGCGAACGCCACCGCGCTGGTGGAGGCACTGACCCGCGGCTGACGCGGACGTGATGTTCATCCCGCTCCGCGGGGCCCCGGCCGGGTAGGGTCGTGGACGCAACACCTTCAGCACCCGGGAGGCAGCCATGGCGCAGGAACAGACCCAGCGGCAGGGCGGTGGGGACGACGGCGACGGTGGCGAGGACGCCACCGGCGCGGGCCAGGAGCGCCGCGAGAAACTCGGCGAGGACACCGACACCATCCTCGACGAGATCGACGACGTCCTCGAGGAGAACGCCGAGGACTTCGTGCGTGCCTACGTGCAGAAGGGTGGCCAGTGACACCACTCCCGCGCCCCTGACGGCGCGGTGAGTCGGCAGTGCGGACGCGGCGGGCCGGGACTAGGGTTCCGGCCCGCCGCGCTGTCTGACGGGGACGTCCCGGCAGGGTGCCCCGACCCGTGACACGGCCCGACCACGGCGGATCCGTCCGCCCGCGACATTGAGGAGCGACGACCGCCGATGGAGACTCCTGCTGGCCTGTCGTCCCGGGTCCACCCGGGGCTGCCCGCCGCGTACTTCGACGCCGGCACGTCCTCGTTCGTCGACTTCCTCGCCAACGCCCGCCCCGACCTGCTCCCGTCCTCCGACGGTCGCGGCCTGACCCCGGAGGGTCTCGCCTCGGTGCCCCACGGCACGACGATCGTGGCGGCGGTGTTCTCCGGCGGCGTCGTGATCGCCGGTGACCGCCGGGCGACCATGGGCAACCTGATCTCCCAGCGGGACATGGACAAGGTCTACGTCACCGACGACTACTCGGCGGCCGGGATCGCGGGCACGGCCGGGATCGCGGTCGACGCGCTCCGGCTGTTCACCGTCGAGCTGCAGCACTACGAGAAGCTCGAGGGCGTGCCGCTGACCTTCGACGGCAAGTCGAACAAGCTGGCCTCGATGATCCGCGGCAACCTCGGCGCCGCAATGCAGGGACTGTCCTTCGTGCCACTCTTCGCGGGCTTCGACGCCGAGGCCGCCGACCCGGCCCGGGCGGGGCGCATCGTGTCCTACGACGTCGTCGGCGGGCGCTACGAGGAGCACGTCGGGTACGCCGGGGTGGGCTCCGGGTCGCTGTTCGCGAAGTCCTCGCTGAAGAAGCTCCACGACCCCTCCGCCGACCGCGGTGCCTGCGTGCGCACCGTCGTCGAGGCCCTCTACGACGCCGCCGACGACGACTCGGCGACCGGCGGGCCGGACACGATCCGCAACATCTACCCCGTCGTCGTCGCGATCGACGCGGAGGGCGCCGTCCGGCTGCCCCAGGAGGACGTGCAGACGGTCGCCGAGGCCGTCGTCGCCGGCCGCCGCGAGCGTCCCGGCGGCTGAGCCCGGACCCCCGTCACCTGCCCGCACCACCTCGGTAGAGGAGCCTCCCCGCCATGACGATGCCGTTCTACGCGTCGGTCGACCAGCTGATGCGCGACCGCTCGGAGCTCGCCCGCAAGGGCATCTCCCGCGGTCGCAGCGTGGTGGTGCTGACGTGCGCCGACGGCGTGCTGTTCGTCGCGGAGAACCGCTCGAAGTCGCTGCGCAAGGTCTCCGAGATCTACGACCAGCTCGGGTTCGCGGCCGTCGGGCGCTACAACGAGTTCGAGAACCTGCGCCGCGCCGGTATCCGCTACGCCGACGTGCAGGGCTACTCGTACGACCGTCGCGACGTCTCCGGGCGGGCCCTGGCCAACGCGTACGCCCAGATCCTCGGCGCGAGCTTCATCGAGCAGCAGAAGCCCTTCGAGGTGGAGCTCTGCGTGGCCTCGGTGGGGGAGAGCGCCGACCGCGACCAGCTCTTCCGCATCACCTACGACGGCTCGATCTCCGACGAGCCGCAGTTCGTGGTGATGGGCGGGACGACGGAGCCGGTCTCGGCGGCCCTCAAGTCCTCCTACCAGGAGGGCCTGGACACCCGTGGAGCGCTGCGGATCGCGCTCGACGCGCTGCAGGCCCAGAACGGGTCGTCGACGTCGTCCTCCTCGTCGTCATCATCGAGCTCGGAGGACCGCAGCCTGGGCGTGGACGCGCTCGAGGTCGCCCTGCTGGACCGCGCGCGCCGCGACCGGCGGGCGTTCCGCCGGGTGTCCGGGGCGGCGCTCGCGGCGCTGCTGCCCGAGGGAGCGTCGTCGGGATCCGACGAGGCTGCCGCCGAGGACACCGGCGCGGGCGACGAAGTGTCCGGCGCGGGCGGCGCGGACGCCTGACCCGCCCCGGCACGCCAGGAACGACAGCAATGGTCCATCGCTGTCACCTGACGAGTGCAGGGCGCCACCCACTCAGGCGGCCCCGTCACCAGGTCGAGGTGCGCTCCGGCCACTGGGTCTCGTCGCGGCGGTAGACCGGGATCTGGTGGTCGGCCACCGAGAAGCACAACCGCTCGCCCGAGACCATGACCTCGCCGTCGGTCGCGACCTCGACCGGCCCGTCGAGCAGCTCCACGTCCAACGTCCTGGCGGTGTGCTCGACGTAGGTGCGGGTGTGGCCGAGCGTCCCCAGCAGCAGCCCGATCACGGCGCGGGCCCGGGAGAACCGGCGGTCGGCGCGTAGGTAGCGGACCTCGAGCAGGCCGCTGTCCAGGCGGGGCCGGTAGGAGGGCGCCATGCCCGACGGGGCGTAGGGCCCGTTGCCGACGAAGAGCATCCACACCGGCGTCGTGACGCCGTCGATCCGGCACCGGATCGGCCGGGCCCGCACGAGCGTGAGGATCAGCGCCGCCGACGCCGCAGGCCACTTCCCCCAGCGGCCCTCCCACTGCTCGCGCTCGCGGACCATCTCCGGGTAGCCGCCGAAGGACGCGGTGTTGACGAACACCACCCGCTCGCCGCCCGCGGGGCCCGTCGAGGCGGAGTAGGCCCGGAGCTCGGCCACGTCGACCGCCACGGCCTCGCCGGACCCGGTGGCGTCGACGACCTCCTGCAGGTCGTACACGCCCACGTCACGCCCGAAGTGGTTCAGGGTGCCGGCGGGCATCACGGCCAGCGGCAGGTCGAGGTCCTCGGCGATCCGCGCCGCGGCGGCGACCGACCCGTCGCCGCCCGCGATCCCCAGCGCCCGGGTCCCGGGGTGCGCGGCCGCCTCCTGCAGGAGGGCGATCAGGTCGTCGCCCGGGTCCAGCCGGACCAGGTGCGCCTTGGGGAGCCGCTCCGCGATCTCCTCGACGGGATCGGTGCCGGGCCGGCCGGACCCGGAGTTGACCACCATCGAGAGGCCCTCGCCGTCGACGAGCTCCGGCGCGCCTGCCCACGGCCGCGCGATGGCCTCGTCGGTCGGGCGGACCGGCAGCCAGCGCTGGGTGAGCAGCGCGACCCCGGCGCCCAGGGCCGAGCCGAGGGCGACGTCGCTGCTCCAGTGGACGCCCACGTGGACCCGCGAGTAGGCGACGGTGGCCGCGAGCGGCGCGAGCACCAGGCCGGTGCGCGGGCTCTCCAGCGCCACGCCGACCGCGAAGGCCATCGCCGACGCGGAGTGACCCGACGGGAACGACGACGACGTCGGACGGTCGGGCAGGGCACGCTGCGTGGGCAGCAGGTCGGCGGCGGGGCGCCTGCGGGGGACCAGTGGCTTGAGGGCCCCGTTCGCGGCGAGGCTGGCCAGGCCGATCGCCATCACCCCGCGCATGGCGCCGCGTCGGGTGCGTCGCGTCCCCGCGACCAGCACGGACGCCGCCGCGAACCACAGCCCGCTGTGGTTGGCCGACCGGGTGAGGGCGAGCATGGCGTCGTCGACCGGGCTCAGCGGCAGCCGCCCGATCGCGCCCGTGAGCCGCCGGTCCAGCCGGCCCACCGGCCGCAGCGTCCGTCGGCTGCGGCGCAGCCCGGCCCGGGCTCCGGAAGTGATCGTCTGCGGCAGGACCACCTGCGCGGCCGCCTGGGCGGCGGACTGCGCGGTCACCTGCGTGCGGCGTGCACGCCGCCGGAGAGGCATGTGACGGCACCCTAGACCCCGGTGTCCGGTTCGCCCCGCGCCGTCGTCGGGGCCGCGCGAAGGGCTCCCGATGGCCCTCTCGTCGCTTAGGCTGGAGGGCATGCAGCGGCGGATCTACGGCATCGAGACCGAGTTCGGGGTGACCTGCACCTTCCATGGTCAGCGACGCCTCTCGCCGGACGAGGTGGCTCGCTACCTGTTCCGGCGAGTGGTGTCCTGGGGTCGCTCCTCGAACGTCTTCCTGCGCAACGGGTCACGGCTCTATCTGGACGTCGGCTCGCACCCCGAGTACGCCACCGCGGAGTGCGACTCGCTCGAGCAGCTCGTGGCGCACGACAAGGCGGGGGAGCGGATCCTCGAGGACCTGCTGCTCGACGCCGAGCGCCGCCTGGCCGACGAGGGCATCGGCGGGGACATCTTCCTGTTCAAGAACAACACCGACTCGGCGGGCAACTCGTACGGCTGCCACGAGAACTACCTGGTCGGCCGTTCCGGGGAGTTCTCCCGCATCGCGGACGTGCTGCTCCCGTTCCTGGTGACCCGCCAGCTCATCGCGGGCGCCGGCAAGGTGCTGCAGACCCCGCGCGGCGCCGTGTACTGCCTCTCCCAGCGCGCCGAGCACATCTGGGAGGGCGTGTCCTCCGCGACCACGCGGAGCCGCCCGATCATCAACACCCGCGACGAGCCGCACGCCGACGCCGAGCGCTACCGGCGGCTGCACGTCATCGTCGGGGACTCGAACATGTCCGAGGTGACGACGCTGCTCAAGGTCGGCACCACGCACCTCGTGCTGGAGATGATCGAGCAGGGGATCCAGTTCCGGGACTTCACCCTGGACAACCCGATCCGCGCGATCCGCGAGATCAGCCACGACCTGACCGGCCGCCGCCCGGTGCGCCTCGCCGGCGGGCGCGAGGCCGGCGCACTGGACATCCAGCGCGAGTACTACGCCCGCGCGGTGGAGCACGTGGCGCGCCGGGGGAGCGACCCGGTGACCGACCGCGTGCTGGAGCTCTGGGGGCGCACCCTCGACGCCGTCGAGCGCCAGGACCTCTCGATGATCGACCGCGAGATCGACTGGGCCATCAAGCACAAGCTCGTCGAGCGCTACCGCTCCCGGGGCGACCTCGGGCTCTCCAGCCCGCGCATCGCCCAGCTCGACCTCGCCTACCACGACATCCGCCGGGGTCGCGGGGTGTTCGACCTGCTGCAGCGCAAGGACCTCGTCGACCGGGTCACCGACGACGGCGAGATCGAGGCCGCCAAGGACACCCCGCCCCAGACGACCCGCGCGAAGCTCCGCGGCGACTTCATCGCGGCCGCCCAGAACGCCGGTCGCGATTTCACCGTGGATTGGGTCCATCTCAAACTGAACGACCAGGCCCAACGAACCGTCTTGTGCAAGGACCCCTTCCGCGCGGTGGACGAGCGGGTGGACCGGTTGATCGCCACCTTGTAGCGATCGTCACGCCGTCGGAGTGATCGGCCGGTCCGTCGGGGACCCGTCGCGGGGGGCCGCGACGTCGAGCCAACGCACGACCGAGCACGAGGACGGCAGGCACGAGAGCCATGGAGCACCATGACCGCACGGACCGGGTGACGCCGCCGGGCGGGCAGCCGAGCACCCTGCACGACCGCGAACCCGCGGTCCCGGACCCCGGGGTCGCGGGCACGCTGCTCGGGGGCCGCTACCGGGTCGGCGAGTGCATCGGCACCGGCGCCATGGGCGTGGTCTGGACGGCGTGGGACCGGCGGTTGTCGCGCACCGTCGCGGTCAAGCAGCTGACGCTGCCGCGCGACGGCGACCCGGTCGAGGTCCGGATCGCCCGCAGCCGCGCGCTGCGCGAGGGCCGGATCGCCGCGCGCGTCGTGCACTCCCGCGCCATCGCGGTGTTCGACGTGGTCACCCACGACTCGATGCCGTGGCTGGTCATGGAGTACCTGCCCTCCCGCTCGCTCGCGACGGTGCTCGCGCAGCGCGGCCCGCTGCCGCCGGCCGAGGTCGCGTGGATCGGCGCGCAGATCGCCGACGCGCTCACCGCGGTGCACGAGGCGGGCATCGTCCACGGCGACGTCAAACCGGGGAACGTCCTGCTCACCGACGACGGCGTCGCGAAGCTCACCGACTTCGGCGTCTCCCGCGCGTCCTGGGACACCACGGCGACCGGCGGCGGCGTGGTGGCCGGGACGCCCGGCTACTTCGCGCCCGAGGTCGCCCGCGGCGGGGACCCGACGCCCGCCTCCGACGTCTTCTCTCTCGGCGCGACGCTCTACGCCGCCGTCGAGAACGAACTGGTGTGCGGGCGGCTGGACAACACGCTCGCGGTGCTGCACGCGATGGCCGAGGGTCGGCTGCGTCCCGCGATGCGAGCCGGGGTGCTCGGGCGCCCGCTCTCGGCGATGCTGCGCCTGGACCCCGCCCACCGTCCGGAGACCACCCTGCTGCGCTCCGCGCTCACGGCCCGCGCCGCGCGTGGCGCCGGGACCGCCACGGCCCCGCCGCTCGCCACCCCGACGACCGCCGTCCCCGACGAGGCCGACTCCGGCGCCCCGGGGGAGGCCGCCGACCCCGCCACGCCGGCCACGACCGACGCGCCGGAGGTCGCACCCGCCCTGGGGCCGCCGACCGCCCCGTCGGTCGGCACGGGCACACCGGAGCACCCCGACGACGAGGACGACGCCACCCTGGCCCCGCGCCCGTCCCGGACCGGTCCGCCGACCACGCCCTCCCGCGCGGTGCGGCCGTTCGCGGGCAGGCGCCGCGTGCTCGCGGTCGCCGCCGTCTCGGCCGTCGTCCTGGCGGCCGGGGTGGGGGCCGCGGTGGCGGCGGTCGGCCCGACCCGGTCGGGTCACCTCGCCCCGCAGGCCACCGCGGCCCCGCACGCGGCGGCGCCGACCACCACGCCGCCCGCGCTCACGATTCCGCCCGTCGCCGCGCCGGACACCGTGCCGCCCGTCGCCGGCGCCCCGCTCTCCCCGGGCAGCCCGAGCACCGCGGCGCCGCCCGAGCCCGCGGGCCTCCAGGGCAACCCGGGGGATCCGGTGAGCGAGGACGACGTCGGGCGCACCGTGTCGGCGTACTACGGGAGCCTGCCCGGCGACATCCCCGGCGCCTGGTCCTACCTCTCCGGCGACGCCCAGGACGCCTCCGGCGGGTACGGCGGGTACCAGCGCTTCTGGAGCAGCATCACGTCGGTCACCGCGGACGACGTGCAGGTCGACGGCACCTCGGCCCGCGCGCAGCTCGAGTTCGTCACCTCGCAGGGCCGCACCTCCCGGGAGACGTACCGCTTCGAGGTGGACCGCAACGACCAGGGCCGACTGGAGATCCGCTCCGCGTCGCGGGGAGGAGCCGACTCGGCCTGACCCGGCGGTCCACCGTCGTCCGGACGCACCGCGCACCGAGGAGTCGAACACGCGGTCGATCGAGGGGCCGGGATATCCCCCGTCGCTCCGCTCGCCCCGGTTACCCTCGGCGTCGTGCCGCCTCCGACCGCGCGGGCCGAGCGCCTGGTGAACCTCGTGCTGGCGCTGCTCTCGACCCGACAGTTCCTCACGGCCGAGCGCATCCGCACGACCGTCGCCGGGTACGAGGAAGCGCGCACCGACGAGGCCTTCTACCGGACGTTCGAGCGGGACAAGGCGGAGCTCCGCGAGCTCGGGGTGCCGCTGGAGACCGGCAGGCAGTCGGTGTTCGACACCGTCGACGGCTACCGCATCGCCCGTGGCGACTACGAGCTCGGGGCCATCGCCCTCGCGCCCGACGAGGCGACCGCGGTCGCGCTCGCGGCCCGCTTCTGGGACTCCCCGCAGCTCGCGGGCGCCGCGCGCACCGCCATGACGAAGCTGCGCGCGGCGGGGGTGGAGGTCGACCCGGCCGCCGCGTCCGAGGTGCAGCCGCGCGTGCGCACCACCGAGCCGGCGTTCGCGCCCCTCCTCGCCGCCGCGCGGGCCGGGCGCGTCGTCACCTTCACCCACCGCGGGCACCCCGCGGCCGACGCCCGCACCCGCACCGTCGAGCCCTGGGGCGTGGTGTCCTACCGCGGGCGCTGGTACCTCGTGGGGCACGACCGCGACCGCGACGACGTCCGCTGCTTCCGGCTCTCACGCATCGAGGGCGACGTCGCCGCCACCGGGGCGCGCGGCGCGGTCACCCGGCCGGAGGGGGTCGACCTCCTCGACCTCGTCGCCCGGTCGGCCGGCCCGCCGCCCCCGACCGGCACCGCCCGGGTCCGCCTGGTCCCCGGCCGCGCCGCCGGGCTGCGCCGCGCGGGCCGCCCCGACCCGCAGGGCGACCCCGACGTCGTCGAGCTCGACCTCTCCCGGATCGACCAGCTGGCCCGCTGGATCGCCGGGCACGGTCCGGACGCCCTGGTGCTGGACCCGCCGGAGCTGCGGGACGCGGTGATCGCGACCCTGCGCGCCGCCCGCGACGCCGACGCGCCGACCGGTGCGACGCCGAGCCCCGCCGCGGAGCCGGCCCGATGACCCCCGTGGAGCTCGTGCGATGACGACCGAGGGTGTCACCGACCGCCTGCCCCGCCTGCTCACGCTGGTGCCGTGGCTGCTGGCCCGACCCGGGGTCCCCGTCGCCGACGCCGCCGCGGAGTTCGGGATCACCGAGTCGCAGCTGCGGCGCGACCTCGAGCTGCTGTGGATGTGCGGCCTGCCCGGGTACGGCCCCGGCGACCTCGTCGACCTCTCCTTCGAGGGCGACACGGTCACCGTCGTCTACGACGCGGGGCTCTCCCGCCCGCTGCGGCTCTCCGGCCCGGAGGCGGCGACACTCGCGGTGGCGCTGCGCGCGCTCGCCGACGCGCCCGGCGTCGCCGACACCGACGCCGTGCAGCGTGCCCTCGCGAAGATCGAGCAGGCCTCGGGGCAGGCCGGGGACGGGCCGGTGGAGGACGCGGTCGCGGTCGGGCTCGGGCGCGCCCCCGGCAACGGCGCCGCCGGGGAACCGACCACGCGGAGCTCGACCATCGACTCCGCCGTCCGCGACGCCGTGGCCCGCCACCGCGTGCTGCGCCTGACCTACTACTCGGCCTCCCGGGACGCCGTCGGGCGCCGCGACGTCGACCCGATGCGCCTGCTCCTCGTCGACGGCAGCACCTACCTCGAGGCGTGGTGCCGTCGGGCCGAGGGCGTCCGGATGTTCCGGCTCGACCGGATCGACGACGCCGAGGTCCTCGACGAGCCGTCGTCGCCCCCGTCGACGGCGACCCCGCGCGAGGTCCCGGCCGACGCGGCGGGCCTGCTCACCCCCGATCCCGGCCAGCAGCTCGCGGCGCTGCGTCTCGCCCCGGCGGCCCGGTGGGTCGCGGAGTACTACCCGATGGAGGACGTCGTCGCCGACGACGACGGCGGGGCGCGGGTGCGGATGCGCTACGGCGACCGGGCGTGGATGGTGCGGCTGCTGCTCGGGCTCGGCGAGCACGTCGAGGTGCTCTGGCCCGCGGACCTCGCCGTGGACCGGGGCGACCGGGCGACCGAGGCGCTCGCGGCGTACGGCGAGGGCTGAGCCGGCGGACGGGGGTTACGATCCGCGCCGTGTCGATCGGTCCCATCGTCTGGAGCATCGTCGTCGTCCTCGTGGCCCTCGTGGTGCTCGGGCTCCTCCTGATGGGGACGCTGCGCGCCGTGGGGCGGACGACGACCGTCCTCGGCGCGTTCACCGACCTCCTCGCCGACCGGACCGGGATGCTGCGCGCGCGGGTCGCCGCCATCCAGGTGCGCCTGGCGCGCAGACGCAGCGATCGCGCGAGCACGCCGACCGGGGAGCCGGAACCGTCGGACCGCCTGCACGGAACGGACGATCCGGACATCACGGCACCGGTACAGTCGGCGGTGACAGTGCCGCTGTCGGAAGGCGCTCCGCATCGGGGCGAGCGAAGCGACGGGAGAAGTGCATGAGCGAATGGATCATCGTCGCGGTCGTCGGCGTCATACTGCTGTTCAGCGCGAAGAAGCTGCCGGACATGGCCCGCGGACTCGGGCAGTCGATGCGCGTCTTCAAGGCCGAGACCCGGGGACTCAAGGAGGACGACGCGCGCTCCGAGCAGAAGCCGGTCGAGGCGGCGCCTACTGACACGCCCACGCCGTCCCCCGCTCCCGCGCCGGCCCGCGAGACCGTCCCGGACGAGGTACGCCGCAGCGAGTGACGACCTTCCGCCTCCTCCGCGAGCGGAGTGCCCCCCGGGTGTGACACGGTGGGAAGGTGGCCATGCGCTCTCCCGCCGAGGCCTACGCGCAGGCGCGCACCCGTACCGCGCATCCTGAGCTCGGCAACTTCCTCCCGACCCTGAGCTTCGAGCTCGACGACTTCCAGCGCCGAGGGTGCCTCGCGCTGGAGGAGGGCCACGGCGTCCTGGTGTGCGCGCCGACCGGCGCGGGCAAGACCGTCGTCGGTGAGTTCGCGGTGCACCTCGCGCTCGCCCGCGGCCAGAAGTGCTTCTACACCACGCCGATCAAGGCCCTGTCGAACCAGAAGTACGCCGACCTCGCGGCCCGCCACGGCGCGGACGCGGTCGGCCTGCTCACCGGCGACAGCGCCGTCAACGGGTCCGCCCCGATCGTCGTCATGACGACCGAGGTGCTCCGGAACATGCTCTACGCGGACGCCCCGGCCCTGGACGGCCTGGCCTACGTCGTGATGGACGAGGTGCACTACCTCGCGGACCGCTTCCGCGGCGCCGTGTGGGAGGAGGTCATCCTCCACCTGCCCGACCACGTGCAGCTCGCCTCGCTCTCGGCCACCGTGAGCAACGCCGAGGAGTTCGGGGACTGGCTCGTCGAAGTCCGCGGCGACACCACCGTCGTCGTCGACGAGACCCGGCCGGTGCCGCTGTGGCAGCACATGGTCGTCGGTCCGCGGATGTTCGACCTGTTCAGCCAGGAGACGAAGCAGGCGACGGGGCCCGGCTCGTCGGCGGGCGAGGCCACGGCCGGGCGGGACGAGCCCTCGGTCACGGTCGACCCCACGCTCGCGAAGGCCGTCGCCGAGGTCGACCGCGACGGCGGTGGGCACCGGCGGGGCCGTTCCGGGCCGCCGCCCCGACGCGGACGGGACGGCGGGCGGGGGAACGGCCGCCGCGACGACCGCGCCTCCGGGCCGGGCCGCCACGGACGCTCCGGGCCGTCGTACCGCCCGCCGTCGCGCGTCGACGTCATCGAGCGCCTCGACGCGGCAGGACTGCTGCCGGCCATCACGTTCATCTTCAGTCGCGCCGGGTGCGACGCCGCGGTGACCCAGTGCGTGCGCTCCGGGCTGCGCCTCACCGACGCGGCCGAGGTCGAGGAGATCCGTGCGGTCGTGGACCGGCGCTGTGCGGGGCTCCCCGACTCCGACCTGGACGTCCTGGGGTACTGGGAGTGGCGCGAGGGCCTCGAGCGCGGCGTCGCGGCCCACCACGCCGGGATGCTGCCCGCGTTCAAGGAGACCGTCGAGGAGCTGTTCGTCCGCGGCCTGGTGCGCGCCGTGTTCGCCACGGAGACGCTCGCGCTCGGGATCAACATGCCTGCGCGGACCGTCGTGCTCGAGAAGCTCGTCAAGTACAACGGCGAGTCCCACGTCGAGCTGACCCCGGGGGAGTACACCCAGCTCACCGGCCGGGCGGGGCGACGCGGGATCGACGTCGAGGGCCACGCGGTGGTGCTCTGGGCGCCGGGGATGGACCCCGCGCAGGTCGCGGGCCTCGCGTCGACGCGCACCTACCCGCTGCGGTCGTCGTTCCGGCCCGGGTACAACATGGCCGTCAACCTGGTCGACCGGCTCGGGATCTCCGATGCGCGGGAGCTGCTCGAGCAGTCGTTCGCGCAGTTCCAGGCCGACCGCTCCGTGGTCAACCTCGCCAAGCGGGTGGAGCGCAACCGCGAGGCGCTCGCGGGCTACGCCGACGCGATGGCGGGCGAGGACGGCACCGAGGAGGCCCTCGCCGGCTTCCAGGAGTACATGGACCTGCGGCGACGGCTCTCCGAGCGCGAGAAGCAGCTTGCCAAGCAGGGCCGGTCCCAGCAGAAGGCGGAGGCCTCGGCGTCGCTGGAGGCCCTGCGGACCGGGGACGTCATCGCCGTCCCCTCCGGCAAGCGCGCCGGCCTCGCCGTCGTCATCGACCCGGGTGTGGACCGCTCCGGGCGCGGGATGGAACCGCGCCCGCTGGTGCTCACCGAGGACCGCTGGGCCGGGAGGCTCTCCCTCACCGACTTCCCCGACCCGGTCACCGCGCTCGGCACGATGAAGCTCCCGAAGCGGGTGGACCACAAGGTGCCGCGGGTGCGCCGCGACCTCGCGAACGCGCTGCGCGAGACCGGCCTCGAGCCGCCCTCCCGGCCGGGGGCGCGCCGCCGTCGCGGGGCCGACAACGAGGACCCGGAGCTCGCGTCGCTGCGGCGGGCGCTGCGCTCCCACCCGATGCACGGCCGCGCTGACCGAGACGACCGCGCCCGCTGGGCCGAACGGCACGCGAAGCTCGCCCGCGAGAACGATCAGCTCGAGCAGCGGGTCCGCACCACCACGCACTCCCTGGCGCGGAACTTCGACCGCATCCGCGGGCTGTTGACCGAGCGGGAGTACCTGGTCGACCGGCCGGAGCACGGCCCATGCGACGGGGACGGCGAGGAGCTCACCGCCGACGGCCGGCGGCTCTCCCGGCTCTGGGGCGAGTCCGACCTGCTCGCCGCCGAGTGCTTGCGCCACGGGGTGTGGGTCGGGCTCGGGCCCGCCGAGCTGGCCGCGGTGGCGTCGTCGCTGGTCTACGACTCACGACGCGACGACGGCGGCATGCCGCGGATCCCCGATGACGCCGAGTCCGCAGTGACCGCGACCGTGCACCTCTGGCAGGACCTCGTGGCCGACGAGCGCCGCCACCACCTCGACCGCACCCGCGAGCCCGACCTCGGCTTCGCCTGGCCGGTGCACCGCTGGGCGCGGGGCGACGCGCTGTCGGTGGTGCTCTCGTCGGCACGGTCGCACGGGATCGAGCTCTCGGCGGGCGACTTCGTGCGCTGGTGCCGCCAGGTGCTCGACCTGCTCGACCAGATCCGCGCGGTCTGCGGCGTCGAGGACCCGGTCGGGCGGGCAGCGGCCGACGCCGGGCGCGCGATCCGGCGCGGGGTGGTCGCCGTGGGGGAGACCTGACGGGGCCTCGCCCCCTCCTTGATCACGAGCACACCCGGCATCCGAGCACGCCCCGAACGCTGCGTGACGTACCCGTCGCGGTGTGGTCGGCGATCGGGGCGGGACGGTCCGTGAGAGTGTGACCGCGTGACGAGCCCGAGGGCCTCCGAGGAGCCCGGCGCCGAGGAGTCGCCGGGCCCCGCAGGCGAGCCCACCTCGTCACCGGAACCTTCCGGGTCCGGCCCCGCCACGTCCGGTCCCGCCAGGTCCGGCCACCCCGCGACCGAGCACCCCGCGACCGAGCACGGCCCGGACCAGCGCCCCCGGGACCAGGACACCTCCGAGCAGTCCAGCTCGGAGCCGCGCGGTCCGGAGCAGCCTGCGGAGCCGCGGCCGACCGGTATCCGGTGGTCGCAGACCGGGGAGACATCCACACCCGGCGCCACCGGGCGGCCCGACGACGACCCCACCCCGCCGTCGGGCATCCCCGCCGGCCAGACCACCCCGGGGACGTGGCCGCACCCGGGATTCCCGCACGGGGCGCCCCCGACCGGCCAGCAGACCGGCTGGGCACCCGCGCCGCCACGGCAGCGGGACCCGGCCCGGCGCCGCCGCATCCGCCGGGTCCTCCTCGGCGTGGTGCTCGGCGTCGTCGTGCTGGCGGCCGTCGTGGTCGCGTTGCTCGCCTTCCTGGTCGGTCCGAGGTTCGCCCGCTACGACGTGCTGGACCGCGCGGCCGTCGAGCGGGGGGTCGGTGACGTCGTCACGCGCGACTGGCACCGGCAGGTCACCGGCGTGAGCTGTCCCGACGACGTACGGGTCCGGCCCGACACGTCGTTCTCCTGCACCGCGACCGTCGACGGGCGCCCGCAGCAGATCCCGGTGGACGTGGTCGACGAGAACGGCGCCTACGAGGTCGGCCAACCGCGCTGACGAGCGGAGGCCGTCGCGAGGACGGCGAGATCCGCTCACAATGGATGCGTGGCGACCTGGGACGACGTGCGCGGACACGCGACGGCACTACCTGGCGTGGCCGAGCTGCCGACGTTCGGCGGTGCGGCGTCGTGGAAGGTGAAGGGGAAGCTGTTCGTCTGGGAGCGCCCGCTGCGCGCCCGGGACCTCGCCGACCTCGGCTGGTCGGAGCAGCCCGGCCCGGTGCTCGGCGCGCGCGTGCCCGACCTCGGCGTCAAGGAGGCCCTGCTCGCCGAGGAACCGGACGTCTACTTCACGACCCCGCACTTCGAGGGGCACGCCAGCGTGCTCGTGCACCTCGATCGGATCGGCCCGGACGAGCTGGGCGAGCTGGTCACCGAGGCGTGGTTCGCGCGCGCCCCCGTGACGCTGGCCCGCACCGTGCCCCGCGGCGCGGACTGAGAACACCAGCCTGCACATGGCGGTGTGGCCGGGACGTCCCGCCGTCGTAGCCTGATCACGAGGCCACGGTTCCGTGGTCCGGCCCCCCGGCCCCCGGTGCTGCATCCCGCTCGAGGATGTCCATGCGCGAGGGACCGAGAGGCGAGATCAGCGATGCCGACGAATTCCGGACCCACCGTCGTCCTGGTCCATGGCGCGTTCGCCGACGCGTCGGGCTGGCGCGAC
>NZ_DASXJS010000241.1:0-8618 GCF_036497245.1 Actinomycetospora sp.
CTTCCGGCCGGGCACCAACCTGAAGGCCTGGCTGTACCGGATCCTGACGAACTCCTACATCAACACCTACCGCAAGCGGCAGCGCCAGCCGCAGCAGAGCCCGACCGACGAGTTCACCGACTACCAGCTCTCGCAGTCGGCGGAGCACAGCTCGGCGGGTCTGCCCTCGGCGGAGGTGGAGGCTCTCGACCGGCTGCCGGACACCGACATCCGTGACGCCCTGCAGGCCCTGCCGGACGACTTCCGGATGGCGGTCTACCTCGCCGACGTCGAGGGGTTCGCCTACAAGGAGATCGCGGAGATCATGGGCACGCCCATCGGCACCGTGATGTCCCGCCTCCACCGCGGCCGCAAGCAGCTGCGGGAGGCCCTGACCGGTACCGCGCGGGACCGCGGGTTCATCCGCGGAGACGAAGCGGAGCGGACCTCGACCCGGTCGCGCGGAGCGAGTGTCGACGAGGGGGTGCAGTCGTGAGCTGCGGAGAGCCCCACGAGACCGACTGCGAGGAGGTCCTCGCCGAGGTCTGGCTGCTGCTGGACCACGAGTGCGGCGAGGAGCGCGACGCCCAGCTGCGGCGTCACCTCGAGGAGTGCGGGCCGTGCCTGGCCCGCTACGGGCTCGAGGAGAAGGTCAAGATGCTGCTGGCCCGCACCTGTGGCGGGGAGCGCGCGCCGGAGGAGCTGCACCAGAAGCTGCGGGAGCGCATCCGCGCGACCGTGCTGGAGCAGGCTCAGGTCACCGTCGAGCGGACGCCGTCGGGGACCGTCGTCGAGGTCAACCAGACCCGCGTCGAGACCTGGCGAACCTGACGAGAAGCAACCCTGCACCGTGAGCGACGGAAGGGCCCCGGAGAGAGTCTCTCCGGGGCCCTTCGTCGTTCGTGGGCACGGCGCCCACCTCAGCTGTTGGGGCGCTTGCCGTGGTTGGAGCTCTTCTTCTTGCGGTCCCGCTTCTGGCGCGCGCGCTTCGACATGTGGCCATCTTCCCACGAGGGTCGGGGGTCACATGAGGGCGAGGGCCGTCCGGTCGGTGGTTGGATGTCGGTCGTGGCTGACGAGATCCGCGCGGAGATGGTCGCGAACGTCCTCGAGGTCGTCGCCCGTGAGGGCACGGAGGTGGCCGACGGCGACACCGTCGTGCTCCTCGAGTCGATGAAGATGGAGATCCCCGTGCTCGTCGAGGGGGCCGGGACGGTGGTCTCGGTCGCCGTGAAGGAGGGCGACGTCGTGCAGGGCGGCGATCTCATCGCCGTGATCCGTCGCCCGTCCGAGGCGGAGTGAGTCCCGAGCGGGCCCGGCCGGGTTCTCCATGTCCACGCTGAGCTTCCTGCTCGCGACGCACACCGAGCTGTCCGGGGACGAGGTCGCACACCTGCAGCGGCTCGCCTCGGAGTGGCAGCTGCTCTCCGACCTGTCGTTCGCCGACTTCCTGCTCTGGGTTCCGGTGACGGTGCCGGACGGGCCCGACGCGGCCGCGACGGGCCCGGAGTCGGCCGCGACGTTCCTGTGCGTCGCCCACAGCAGGCCCACGACGGCGCCGACCGCGCACCCCGACGACATGGTCGGCGGCACCTCGTCGGCCGCCCAGCACCCGCAGCTGCTGCGGGCCCTCGGCGACGCCACGATGCGGCGGGAGGAGCAGCCGCGCTGGCACCGCGGCCGGTCGATCCGCCGTGAGGTGGTCCCCGTCGGCTTCGAGGGCCGCATGATCGCCGTGCTCGGCCGGGACACGAACCTGGCCGCGCCCCGCGTGCCGTCGACCCTCGAGATCTCGTACCTGGCGGTGGCGGGCGATCTGTGCCAGATGATCGCGGACGGCACGTTCCCGACCGCCGAGAGCGCCGACGAGGGGCGCTCCACGCCGCGTGTGGGCGACGGGCTGGTGCGGGTGAGCGCGGTCGGGACGGTGCTCTACGCCAGCCCGAACGCGGCGTCGGCGTTCCACCGGCTGGGGTGGGCCGACGAGCTCGTGGGCGCCGACCTGCCGACGGTGGCCCGCAAGGTCTCCGCCGACCCGTTCGAGGGCGCGGAGGTCGTCACGCTCCTGCGCGACGCGCTCGCCGGCACGCCGTCCGCCCGCGTCGAGGTGGAGAGCCGCGGCGCGACCGCAGTCGTCCGGGCCCTGCCGCTGCGCCCGCGCGGGGTCCCCAGCGGCGCGCTCGTGCTCGTCCGCGACGTGACCGAGGTCCGCCGCCGGGACCGCGCCCTGATGAGCAAGGACGCGACGATCCGCGAGATCCACCACCGGGTGAAGAACAACCTGCAGACGGTGGCGGCCCTGCTGCGCCTGCAGGCCCGCCGGACCCGGCACGAGGAGGCCCGCTCCGCGCTGGCCGAGTCGATGCGCCGGGTCGCCTCCATCGCACTGGTGCACGAGGCGCTGGCGGCCTCGGTGGACGAGCAGGTGGACATCGACGAGGTGCTCGCCGGCGTCGTGCCGATGATGAACGACGTGGTGCGGCCCGGCGCCGGGGTGGCGATGCGTCGCGAGGGGCGGGCGGGTGTGCTGCCTGCGGTGATGGCGACCCCACTCGTCATGGTCGTCACCGAGCTCGTCTCGAACGCCCTGGAGCACGGCTTCGGGGAGGGCACGACCGGCACCGTGCGGATCATCTCGACCCGCAGCGCGAGCCGTCTGCTGGTCGAGATCGTCGACGACGGCCGGGGACTGCCGGAGACGTTCTCCCTGGAGCGTGCTCCGGGCCTCGGCCTGCAGATTGTCCGCACGCTCGTCGACTCCGAGCTCGGCGGCACGCTCAGCCTCCGGCCCGACGCCGAGGGCGGGACCCGGGCCGAGCTGACCATCCCGCTGCCGCATCGCGGGGACCCGCGCGGCCGCTGAGGCTGCGTCGTCCGCCGGTGGGCGCGGAGCCCGGGAACGAACGAAGGGCCCTCCGGTCGCTCCAACCGACCGGGGGGCCCTTCGTTCAGATCGTGCGTCGTGCTCGACCGACCCGGGGCGGACGCGTGGGGAGCGAGCGTCCGCCGCCTGACGGGTCGGCGTGTGCCGGGCTCAGGCCTGCGCGTCGACCCGGACGCCGTAGCGCTTCATGGCGCGGCGCTCGTCCTCGTCGGCCCCGCCCCAGACGCCGGCGTCCTGTCCGGACTCGAGCGCCCAGCTCAGGCACTCCGTCATCGCGGGGCAGCGGCGGCACACGGCCTTGGCCTGTGCGATCTGCGAGAGCGCCGGGCCGCTCGTCCCGACCGGGAAGAACAGTTCCGGGTCCTCGTCGCGGCAAGCTGCTTCGTTCCGCCAGTCCATCGTGCTGATCTCCTCGCTGAGTACGCCTCGGGGTGCGCACCGAGTTGCGGTGGTCGTCGACGATTCCGTCGGGGTGGGAATCGCCCGGGGCCTCCAGCGGCCCCTCCTGCTGTATCTGGTCGTGCTGGGAGGTCGGTCCTGACGGTGATCCGGACCTGCGGCAACGTCGCCGTCGGCCGGACACTCGGCGTGTCCGCCTCCCTGCCCAGCGGTCCGCGGAGAGAATCTCTTCGCGTCCCGTGGACCCGGCCGAGCAGTTCTGCTGGTGCATTCCTGCCCGGCTCTCGCGGGGGATGTCCAAGAATCTGCAGGAGGATCGGCTCTGGATCGAGTCCCAAGCGGCTCGACGGGCAACGTCGGTCGGTGAGTGGAGATCGGCGGACCGTGACGGCTCGGTCACTGCGACGAGCGGAAAACGCCGCACGACGAGGCGTCGACCCGGGCGGCGGAGGGCGACGAGCGGTCGCTAGGATCACCACAGGAGCCCTGTGGGCCCGGATCCAGGCCCGTGAAGTCCCCCGATGGCCGGATACAGGGCCCGTTCGTCGGGTCACGGAGAGCGTCCGGCGGCTCGCTCACCGCGTGGACGTGACCTGGCTCACTTCTGCTAGACGACCACACGCAGCGCGTCGGGCACGGCGAGGAACTCCACGTCGCTGCGTCGCCCCAGGTGGTCGCCGTCGACCTGGAGGTTCACCGGCTCGTCCGAGACGATCCGCAGCGCGGAGACGTCGTCGGCGCGCAGGACCGAGTCCAGCTCCCCGAACCCGTCCTCTGACAGGATCTGGCGGACGATCCGGGCGATCGTCGGCAGGCCCAGGGAGCGCAGCCCGAACAGCCCCAGCCCGGTGTCGAACGAGCAGCCGGGGTTCGTGCGCACCGCGCGGCCACCAAGGTAGGTCCACGGATCGGTGTTGGACACCAGCGCGAGCTTGACGCCCTCGACCGGCTCCCGGCCCGGGATCTCGACCCGCAGCGACGGCGGCCTCGCCCGGGCCGTCGTCCAGCGGCGGATCGAGGTCGCCACGTAGCGGGACGGCGTCGCCTCGCGACCCCGGTCCCGCGCGTGCTCCATGGCGGAGATGACGTCGGCGTCCCACCCGAGCCCGGCGTTGAAGCTGAACCACCGCTCGTCGGCCCGCCCGAGGCCCACGGTGCGGCTGCGCCCGGCCGCCAGCGCCTCGAGGAGCTGGTGCGTGGCCTCCAGCGGGTCGCGCGGGACCCCGAGGGCGCGGGCGAAGACGTTGGCCGACCCGCCGGGCACCACACCGAGCGCGGGGACCCGCTCGCCGGGGCCGTCGACGAGCAGGCCGTTGAGGGCCTCGTTGACGGTGCCGTCGCCGCCGAGGACGACGACGAGGTCGACACCTTCGGTCGAGGCCCGCGCCGCGAGCTCCGCCGCGTGGCCCCGGTAACGGGTGGCCACCACCTCGAGCTTGACCTCGCTGGCGAGGGCGTGGGCGATGACGTCGCGTCCGGCTGCCGTGGTGGTGGTGGCCGAGGGATTGGCCACGAGCAGGGCGCGCACGGCACTCACCGTAGCGCCGGGCCCCCGGCGGTTGGGCCGGGCGTGGGGCACGGATCGCGGACGGCGGGGCGACCTAGGCTGGGGGTGTGTCCGGTGCGTCGACCCCGCCGCCCGCTCCCGGGGCGGCCGCGCCCCCGCGGTCGCTCGTCGTGGCGGCCCTCGGGGCGGCGCTGGAGGGCGCCGCGCTCCTCGTGGGGGGCGTCGTGGCGCTGATCGTCGAGGGCACCCCCCAGGTGTGGGGCTTCGTCGTGCTCCTGGGGGCGGGGGTCCTCGCAGCCGGGATCGCGCTGGCACGCGGCGCCCGGGGCGCTCGCGGCCCCGTCGTCGTCATGCAGCTGCTCGGTCTCGGCATCGCGTTCTACGCGGGGGTGACGAGCGGGCGCCCGGAGCTCGGAGTGCCGATCGCCGTGGTGTGCGTGGCGATCCTCGCGGGCGTGCTCACCCGCGCGGGGCGCGACTGGGCGGAGCAGTAGGCCCCTATCGGTCCGCCGGCGGGGGCGGTGGTTCGACGAGCCCGCCCGGGGCGTTGAGCAGATCGATGCGGTGGCTGCCCCGTTCGTGCCCCAGCACGGTCACCGACGCCGGGTCGAAGGCGAAGCCGACGCCCGCGGGGGGTGTGAGGCCGAGGTAGCGCGCGATGAGCACGCGGCCGGCGTGCCCGTGCCCGATGAGGACGACGTCGCGCTCGGCCAGCTCGCGGTCGGCGTCGGCGATCACGCCGTCGATCCGCTTCGCGATCTGCTCCGAGGTCTCGCCGTGCGGCACCGGGTGCGTCCAGATGGTCCAGCCGGGGTCCTCGGTGCGGATGTCGGGCGTGGTGCGCCCCTCGTAGTCGCCGTAGTCCCACTCGGCGAGGTCGTCGCGGGTCGCGTCCGGGCGCAGACCCGCCAGCGCGGCGGTGTCGCGGGCGCGGCGGCGCGGGCTGCACCAGACGACGGGTGGGGGCGGGTCGTTGCCGCGCAGCGTCGCGAGCAGCCGTCCGGCGGTGCGGGCCTGCTCCTCGCCGTGCTCGGTCAACGGGACGTCGGTACGACCGGTATGGCGACCGGTCCGCGACCACTCGGTCTCTCCGTGGCGCAGCAGGTAGATGCGCCCGACGGGACTCTCGCTCACCGCGTCTCCTCTCGAGGCCCCGACACACGACGCGCCCGTCCCGAGCCGGGACGGGCGCGTCGGGAGTGCGTCGAGGGCTCAGCCCTTCTTGGTCTCCCAGAAGATGTCCGAGATCTCGCCGATGTAGCCGAGCAGCTCGTCACCGGTCTTCGGGTCCGTCGACCCCTTCGTGCCGGTGGCACCCGCAGCCTTGGTGGCCTTGTTGAACAGCTCGTGCAGCTGCGGGTACTTCTCGAAGTGCGGCGGCTTGAAGTAGTCCGTCCACAGCACCCAGAGGTGGTGCTTGACGAGGTCGGAGCGCTCCTCCTTGATCTGGATGGCGCGCTCCTTGAACTCCGGGTCCGAGGAGTCCTGGTACTTCGACTGGATCATCTTGACCGACTCGGCCTCGATCCGGGCCTGAGCCGGGTCGTACACGCCGCAGGGGAGGTCGCAGTGCGCGGTGGCCTCCAGCTGCGGCTGCAGAACCCCCCGTCGCGTCGCTAGCCCCTGGTGGATGCTCGCGAGCAGTCCCATGTCGCCTCCCAAACTCCCCTCTGACGGGGAACACGGTGATCGTTCCGACCGCGGCCCAACCTACTCCCGTGCGAGCCGCCGGGCAGCCGCACGGACGTGACTGTCAACCGGTGTGGCGCCGGGCGGCACCGGGAACCATCTCCGCTGGTGAGGAGGGCCGTCGATGGTCATCGGGTGGATGCGGACGGCGTTTCTGCGCGTCGCGCGCGGGGTACCGCGCCGCGTCGCGGTCCGGGGTGGCTCGATGGCTCCCACCCTGCGCGACGGCGACGTCGTCCTCGCCGTCGGCTGGCTGCGGCCCGCCCAGGGCGCGGTGGCCCTGGTGCGCTGGCCGCAGCGGCCCGGGCAGCTCTCGGTGAAGCGGCTCGCGCTGCGGCTGCCCGACGAGGACCCGGACGGTGCCTGCTGGTTCGCCGTCGGGGACGCGTCCGCCGCCTCCACCGACTCGCGCACCCTCGGTCCGGCCGTCGCGCCCGCCGTCGTCACCCACCGTCTGTGGCCGTCACCGGGTCGTCTGCCGCGCCGCTGAGCCCGGCGTCCCCGGTGCGGTCACGTCTGCGCCAGGCCGCCGTCGACGAGGATCTCGCTGCCGGTGACATAGGCGGCCTCGTCGCCGGCGAGGAAGAGCACCGCGTGCGCGACCTCCTCGGGGTGTCCCCAACGGCCCATCGGCACGGCGTCGGCGACCCAGGCGTCGATCGCGGCCTGGGAGTCCGGGTCGTCCTGGGCGGTGAGCGGCGTCGCGATGCAGCCGGGCGTGACGGCGTTGACGCGCACCCCGCGGGCGAGCACGTCCTCGTCGAGGGCGAGCGTGCGGACGAGGCTGCGGACGGCGGCCTTGCTCGCGGCGTAGAGCGGATCGGCGGGGCGGCCCTTCGCCTCCGCGACGGAGCTGGTCGCGACGACCGCGCCGCCGCGGGCCATGAGTGGCAGGGCCCGGACGATCGTGGTGAACACGCTGCGCACGTTGGTGTCGAGCAGGCGGTCGACGTCGGCGCGGGTGGTCTCCCGCAGCGGTGGGGCGTCGGAGACCCCGGCGTTGGCGAAGAGCAGGTCGATGTGCCCGTGCCGTGCGGCGACGGCGTCCATCAGCCGGTCGACGTCCTCCTCGTGACACAGGTCGGCCGCGGCCGTCATCACCGGTGCCGGTCCGGGCATGGAGTGCCGGGCGACCTCCAGGCGCCCCTCGTCCCGGCCGACGATCACCACCGCCGCGCCCCGTGCGCTGAGCTCGGCCGCCGTCGTCCGTCCGATCCCGCTGCTCCCGCCGGTGACCACGGCCACCCGGCCCGTCCAGTCCATGCGATCCCTCCTCGGGTCATCTGCTCGCTAAGGTAAGTCACTTACCTTAGTGAGTCGTGCTCGTGCGGGGGAGGTCACCGTGATGGGATGGCGGGCGTGAGTGCGGCGAGCGAGCGGGTCCCGCTGCGGGAGCGCAAGAAGGCCGCGACGCGGGCGCGCATCCTCGAGGTCGCCGAGCAGCTGTTCGAGCGGCGCGGGTACGACGACGTCACCGTCGCCGAGATCGCGGACGGCGCCGACGTGTCGGTGAAGACGCTCTTCGTGTACTTCCGCTCGAAGGAGGACCTGGCCTTCGCGGACACCACCCTGCTCGACGCCCTCGTCGCCGCCGTGGGTTCCCCGGGGCGGAGTCCGGCCCGGGCCGTCGGCGAGGTGCTCGGGGCGGCGCTGGACGCATCCGACCCGGCGTCGGCGGGGATCGAGGGCTACTTCCGGCGGGCGGGGGACGCGCCCGCGCTGCGTTCGCGGCTCCTGCGGCTGTGGGCGGAGTGCGAGGACGCCGTCGCCGACGCCCTCGCCCGCGCGGACGGTCGCCCCGGCGCCGAGCCCGCCGACCGGCTGGCCGCGATCGCGCTCGTCGGGATCGTCCGTTCGTTCACCTCGCCGGAGGTCCGGCGCGCCGCGGCGCAGGCGGGCGACCCGGACGCCGAGACCGCCGCGCTGCGCTCGTGGCTGGGGGACGCGGTGCGCCAGGTGGAGCTCATGACGTCCGCAGGTCCCGGCCCGGACACCGTGGGGTCACGAGACGGCGACGGACGTGCTGGATCGGGTGGATCCCGGTAGCGCTCGGCACCCCCGCGGACGACGTTCCCGGTGACGCCCGGGGACGAGGTCACCCCCGGGGCGCCGACCCGGGGGGACGGGACGCGTGGGGGACGATCGTCGGTCGCGAGGGCG
>NZ_DASXJS010000242.1:0-19788 GCF_036497245.1 Actinomycetospora sp.
GGGCTGGTCGAAGCAGGCGAACATCCGCTTGGCGTCCGCGGTCTCGAACTGGCTGTAGAGGTAGACGCCGCCGTCGACGGGGTCGACGAACCGGTGCAGGCCCTCGCCGGTGTTCATGTAGCGGCAGTCGGCGTCGACGACCAGCTCGTTGTCGGCGGCGAGGTCGGGTAGCGCGATGCCCTTCTCCTCGTCGTAGCCGGAGACGTCGAGCGCGACGCCGTTGAGGGTCGCGCTGCGCACCCCCGCCGCGACGATGTCGATCCAGCTCGCCGCGCCCGGCGAACCGCAGCGGAACCGCGCCGTCGTCGTCGAGCGGAACGTCGTCTCCCCGGGACCCGCGGCCCCGTCGGTCAGGTCCAGCGAGACCGTGTAGGAGTCGACGTCGAGCGTCTCGGCGCGCGAGCGTGCGTCGGCCCGGGTCAGGTTCGGAGCAGCCACGCGGCTCACCCTATCCACGGCGTGATCCGCCGTCGCTCGGCTCGCCCCGGTTCCGATCGCTCCGCTCGCCCCAGGTCCCCGATCCCCCGTCGCTCCGCTCGCCCAGGTTCCCGATCCCCCGTCGCTCCGCTCGCCCCGGTTCCCCCCGTCGCTCCGCTCGCCCAGGGGGAACACGGTTGCCGCTTCCACCGTTGCTGCCACGGAGGGCCGGGACCAGATGAGCCCGGTCCGGGTGAGCACGATCGTTCGAGGGAAGCCTGGTGTCATGACCGCTGCTGGTGAGAAGACCCGAGTCGACTTCTGGTTCGACCCGCTGTGCCCCTTCGCATGGATCACGTCACGGTGGATCCTCGAGGTGGAGAAGGTCCGGTCGATCGACCTGACCTGGCACGTGATGAGCCTCTCGGTGCTCAACTCCGGCCGTGATCTCGACGAGAAGTACCAGTCGATGATGGACGAGGGCTGGAAGCCGGTCCGCGTCTGCATCGCCGCCGCTCAGAAGCACGGCGAGGAGATCCTGGCTCCGCTCTACGCCGCGATGGGCACGGAGATCCACAACGAGGGCAACAAGGACTTCGACGACGTGATCGCGAAGTCCCTCGCGGAGGTCGGCCTCGACGCGGACCTGGCGAAGGCCGCCTCGTCCACCGACTACGACGAGGCCCTCAAGGCTTCCCACCACCAGGGCATGGACCCGGTGGGCATGGACGTCGGCACCCCGGTGATCCACGTCGACGGCTCGGCCTACTTCGGCCCCGTCATGACCCGCATCCCGCGCGGGGAGCAGGCCGGCGAGATCTTCGACGGCGCCAGGCTGCTCGCGGGCTACGAGTACTTCTACGAGCTCAAGCGGACCCGCGACACCGAGCTCAAGTTCGACTGACCTCTCGTGCGTGCGTTTCCGTGCCCAAGCACGGAAACGCCCGCACGAAGGGCGCAGCCCTCAAGCGACGCCCTGGTCCTCGACCAGCGTGCGGATCGTGTCGAGCGTGGAGTCGAGGCCCTTCTGCACCTGGTCGTCGCCCGCTTCCACGCGGCCGGTGTGCAGGGTGACCTGCACGGTCGCGCCGCGCTCGGCGGCCGAGACGTCGAGGGAGCCGTGGTAGTCGTTCGGTCCCTCGGCGCCCCAGGAGATGTGCTGGGCGGTGCGGTCGACCTCGAACCAGGCCTCGCCCTCGACGTGCGAGCCGTCGGGGAGCTCGGCCGTGGTGTGCACCGCGTTGCCCGCGGCGGGCTCGGCGGTCTTCATGCGGGCGAAGTAGCGGGGCAGGTTGCCGACGTCGGAGAGGAACGCGAAGAGGTCCTCGGGGGAGGCGTCGACCGTGGTGGTGGAGCTGAAGTCAGCCATGCGTGGGGCTCCCCGGCCCGGGACGCCCCCAACCGGGGATCACGGGGTGGGGCCACTGCGGCAGGACACGGCGATCGGCGTCATGTCGCGGCGACCCGGTTGCCGTTCTCGTCGGAGGTGACCCGCACGGCCCGGCCGAGCGGGTCGTCGTCGGTCAGCATGGCGAGCGTCGCCGTGTCGTCGGGAGCGACGCGGGAGAGGAACCGTCGGCCCCCGTCGCGCAGCCGGCCCACCACCACACCGCCGCGGGGACGGCCGTCGCGCTCGTACTCGACGGTGTAGGTCTCGACGGTCGCGTCGCCGTCGGCCCGGCCGACCGTCTCCGGGGCGTGCCGGTCGTGGACCGCGTCGACCTCCGCCTGCGCGGCCGCGTCGTCACCGGCCGCCCACGCCGCAGGACGGGTCGAGTAGACCCCGGCGGAGTACTTGTGCAGCGCGCCGCCGTTCGCGCCGACCAGGCCGAAGGTCCCGGGGCGGGCCCGCAGCGCGGTGACGGTGTCGGCGATCGCGTGCAGCGAGTAGTCGTTGCCCGGCCCGCCGAAGAACGGCAGCCCCCCGGTGACGGTGAGCCCCCGCGGGTCTTGCGCGGCGATCCCGAGCGCGTCGGTGACGACCCGGACCGCGATGGGGAAGCAGCTGTAGAGGTCGAGCGTCGCGAGGTCGTCGACGCCGATGCCCGCGAGCCCGAGGGCCTGGCGGACCGCGCCCTCGGTCGCCGGGCTGGAACCGAGGTCGGCCCGGTGGAGCACCGGGGGCTCGACGAGGTCCGCGTGCCCGTGCAGGTAGACCCGGCGGTCGTCGGTGATCCCCAGGTCGTCGGCCACCCCGGCCGCGGTCAGCACCACCGCGGCGCCCTGGTTGACCTGTTCCCGGGCGACGGAGAACCGCAGGAAGGGGTCGGTGATCGGGCGGTTCTCCGCGGTGGGGGTCGCGAGCTCGTCGACGGTGCGCGCAGTGGGGGCCGCCGCGTGCGGGTGGCGCGCCGCGACCGCCGAGAACGGGGCGAACAGCTCGGCCATCTCCCGGCGGCAGGCGTCGCGGGAGAGCCCGAGCCGGGCACGGCGGGCGTGCTCGAACAGCGCGTACTGCAGGACCGGCGCGAGCACGTCGTGCTCGACCTGCTCGGGGACGATGAAGGTGTCCAGGCCGAGCCCGCGGTCGTCGAGCTGGCCGCCGACGTGTTCGGTGAAGTCGGGCCGGTCGGCCTCGTCGAGGGCGGTCAGCAGGTGGCGCACCGTCGACATCGCCTCGGCCCCCACGACGAGGGCCGCGTCGACCTCGCCCGCGGCGATCGCCGCGGCGGCCTCGGTGACCAGGCGCTGCGGGGACTGCCCGCCGACCACCTCGAGCACCGCGGTCCGCGGCGTCGCCCCGATCCGGGCCGCCACCGAGCGCGGGTAGTTGTCCGAGGCCCCGAGCGGTGCGACCGCACCGGGCGCGGAGGCCTCGAACTGGCGGACCGCGGCGACGAGGTCGATCCGCGCGGCCACCGTGGCCGGGTCGGCGCCGGTGTCGGTCAGGGCCGCTCGGGCGGCGTCCGCTCCCAGTTCGACGGGGGAGCGGCCCCGGTAGCCGGGGTCGTCCAGGCGCTCCGAGCTCTGGCCGACCCCGACGAGGACCGGGGTGTGCGGGTCGGGTCGGCTCACGAGCCGGCCAGCTCGCCGAGCGCGCGCAGCCGGCGGGTGCAGTCCCCGACGATCTCGCGGGTGATCTCGCCGGCAGGGCGCAGCGCGGTGAAGCCGCCGACGACCTGCCCGATGAAGTAGGTGTCGAGCGCGGTCGCGCCCGGGTGGCCGTCGGCGGCCGCGGCGTGCACCCGGTTCCACGCCCGGCCCGCGAGCATCGGCTGCAGGGGCAGCGGGAGCGGGGCCGGGGCGTCGGGGCGGTCCCACGCGTCGTGCCAGGCCGAGCGGAGCTGGCGGGCGGGCTTGCCGGTCATCGTCCGGGATCGGAGCGTGTCGCTGCTGCCGGCGGCGAGGAACTTCTCCTTGACCGGACGCGGCGTGATGTCCTCCTCGCTGGAGAGCCACACCGACCCGCACCACACCCCGGCGGCGCCGAGGGCGAGCGCGGCGGCCATCTGCGCGCCCGTCGCGATCCCGCCCGCGGCCAGCACGGGGCGGTCGCCCGCGACCTCGACGACCTCCGGGGCGAGCACCGTGGTCGCAACCGTGCCCGTGTGCCCGCCGGCCTCCGTGCCCTGCGCGACGAGCACGTCGACGCCCGCGTCGATCTGGTGCAGCGCATGCTTGCGCTGCCCGACGAGCGAGGCGACGACGACGCCGTCGGCGTGCGCCCGGGAGACCAGGTCGGCCGGTGGCGGGCCGAGGGCGTTCGCCACCATGGCGATGCGGTGCGAGAACGTGACGTCGAGCAGCGCCTGCGCGCCGGCCGGGTTGATCGCGGCGGCGATCTCGTCGAGAGCGTCCTCCTCGGAGCGCGGCATGCTGTCGGCGGGCAGGCCGTACTCGTCGAGCAGGGCGTCGACGAAGGCGAAGTGCTCGGCGGGGATCTGGGCGCGCAGGCTCGCGACGAGGTCGTCGGGGTCGCTCACCGCGAACTTCTCCGGGACCAGGAGGTCGACCCCGTACGGCCGCCCCCCGACCTGGGACTCGATCCAGGTCAGCTGCCCGTCCAGCTCGGCCGGGCTGTACATGCTCGCCGCGAGCACGCCGAAGCCACCAGCGTTGGTGACCGCGGCGACCACGGCGGGGGAGCGGTTGAACCCGACGAGCGGGTGCTCGACGCCCAGCATCTCGGTCAGCGCGGTGCGCATGCAGCGGTCCCTCACGGCGTCGACGACGTATCTCTGACTCGGTGTACCACATAACGGCCGAAGAAACCGTCACGTGTGACCGCCAGCAGCGCCGCCTCGCGTCGGGAAGGATCGCCGGTATGAGCGCGAGCATCGGGACCCTGACCGACCACTGGATCGACGGAGCGCACACCACGGGCAGCGACGGCGCGATCGCCGTCGTGAACCCCGCCACCGGAGAGACGGTCGCCGAGGTGCCCCGCGGTGGCGCCGCCGAGATCGACGCCGCGGTGGGGGCCGCGCGGCGCGCGTTCCCGGCGTGGGCCGCGACCCCGGTGGCCGACCGCGTCGCCGCGGTGCTGCGCATCCGGGACGGGATCAAGGCCCGTCACGAGGAGCTCGCGCAGTCCATCACCGCGGAGATGGGCTCGCCGATCGCCTTCGCGCGCAGCGTGCAGCTCGGGATGCCGATGGCCACGTCGAAGGGCGTGGCAGGCGTCGCCGAGTCCTTCGCGTGGAGTGAGGAGATCGGCAACTCGCTGGTCGTCCGCGAGCCGATCGGCGTCGTCGGCGCGATCACGCCGTGGAACTACCCGCTGCACCAGGTGGTCGCCAAGGTGGCGCCCGCGCTGGTGGCCGGCTGCACCGTCGTGCTCAAGCCGAGCGAGGTGGCGCCGCTGACCGCGGGGGCGCTCGCGGCGATCACCGCCGAGGCGGGGCTCCCGGCAGGCGTGTTCAACGTCGTCCACGGCACCGGGCCCGAGGCGGGCGAGGCGCTCGCCGCGCACCCCGGGGTCGACATGGTGTCGTTCACCGGCTCGGTCGGTGCCGGGCGCCGGGTCCAGGAGGTCGGCGCGGGCACCGTGAAGCGGGTGGCCCTCGAGCTGGGCGGCAAGTCGGCGAACATCGTCCTCGACGACGCCGAGCTCTCGAAGGCCGTCAAGGTCGGGCTGGGCAACTGCTTCATCAACGGCGGCCAGACCTGCACCGCCTGGACGCGGCTGCTGGTCCCGGAGGCGCTGCATGACCAGGTCGTCGAGCTCGCCGTCGCGCAGACGGCCAAGTACCCGGTCGGCGACCCGACCGACGAGGCCACCCGCGTCGGACCGATGTCCTCGGAGACCCAGCGCGAGCGGGTCGCGCGGTACATCGAGCGCGGGGTCGCCGACGGCGCGCAGCTCGCCGTCGGGGGCGCGGGCCGACCGGGCGGAGTCTCCGAGGCCGGGGCGTACGTGCAGCCGACGATCTTCGCGGGTGTCGGGCGCGACATGACGATCGCCCAGGAGGAGATCTTCGGTCCGGTGCTGGCGGTGATGCCGTACTCCGACGTCGACGAGGCCGTGGACATCGCCAACTCGACGATCTACGGCCTCGCGGGCGCGGTGTTCGCCGGCACCCAGGAGCGGGGCGTCGAGGTCGCGCGCCGGATGCGCACCGGCCAGGTCGACGTCAACGGCGGGCAGTTCAACCCGCTCGCGCCGTTCGGTGGGTACAAGCAGTCCGGGACCGGCCGTGAGCTGGGGCGCTACGGGCTCGAGGAGTTCCTGGAGATCAAGTCGATCCAGCTGTAGGGCCGGTTGGTCGGTGGGCGCCCGGTCCGGGGCGTCGTCGGGCCGTGGCTCTCCCGATTCGATGATCACCAGACCTGCACGGGTCGACCGTCGCCGAGCGCGGACCCGTGCAGGCCTGCTGATCATGGAATGGGGGCGGCGCCGCGAGTTCCGTCAAACCGCACCCATGGGCTGACGGCCGCGTCTAGCGTCCGCTCGCGTACCCGGTCCCGCTCCGTGGGCCCGGCGCGAGCGGGGAGGGCCGATGACGCGGTCGGCACGGGCGGCGCGGCGACGGGCGCTGCTCGTCGCGCTGTTCGCCGTCGTCGTGCTGGTGCTCGGCGTGGGCCTGCCGCTCGGTGCCGCCGGGGTGGTGCGTGCCGCGGCGGCGCGGGCGGTGGCGGCCGTCGGTGACGTCGTCCTGGTCAAGAGCGAGAGCAGGGACGACGGCGACTCGAAGGACTCGGACGGCCAGGACTCGTCGTCGAAGGACTCCGGCAAGGACGACGACAAGAAGCAGAACGACGAGAAGCAGGACGACGACAAGCAGGCCGACCAGAAGAAGCAGGCCGATCAGAAGAAGCAGGCCGATCAGAAGAAGGGCTCCGGCGGGGACGACCAGTTCCAGGGCCGCGACAAGATCGGCGAGGCGTCCGCGGACGAGTACGCCGACATCTCCGACGTGAAGGCCGGCGGCAACATCCTCGCGGGCGGTGACTTCTCCGGCGGGAGCTACTCGTTCACCTGCTCGCTGTCCGACCACAAGAACTCCGACAACCCGATCATCGCCCCGGGCAAGCGCAACGGCGCCCAGCACGTGCACGACTACGCGGGCAATGACAGCACCAACGCCGCGTCGAACCTGGAGGTGCTCAAGGAGTCGAGCACCACCTGCACCAACGGCGACCAGTCGCCGATCTTCTGGCCGGTGCTGCGCGACCTGCGCAGCGTCGGGCCCGACGTCGGGCAGGACGGCGGGAGCCTCGACGGCAACGTCGGGGCGTTCGTCGAGCCCACGTCGGTCGACTACACCTTCCACGGGCACGGCACGCAGGCCATGGAGGCGATGCCGGTGAACATGACGATGGTGACCGGCTCGGCGAAGGCGGCGACCGCCGACGGCAAGGGTGCCAACGCCAAGTACACGTGCTCGGGCTTCGGGAACCGGATGACCGACCAGTACCCGGTCTGCCCGCAGGGCTCGCAGATGCAGCGCGTGTTCGACTTCCCGAGCTGCTGGAACGGCAAGGACCTCGACTCGGAGGACCACACCGAGCACCTGACCTACCCGGACGAGTCGGGTGAGTGCTCGAAGAACGACGTGCCGGTGCCTGCCCTGCGGATCACCGTGAGCTACGGCCGGCTCGCGGGTCGCGCCTTCGCGATCGACAGCTTCCCCGAGCAGCAGCACGACCCGGTGACCGACCACGCCCTGCTCGAGTACCTGTCCTCGAAGAGCCGCGCGCAGGCGGGCGCGGACTGCATCAACTCCGCCCGTCGGTGCCGGCAGGGCAGCTCGGACGACACCTCCCGAGCGGGACCGACCGGAGCGAGTGACCAGGTGACCACCTCGAAGAACTTCGTGAACCTGATGGCGACGCACACGCGTGCGCACGGCGGCGGGATGCCGATGGGCGGGACGCCCATGCGGGGGATGCCGATGGCCGGCATGCCGATGGCCGGGGCTCCCCGGTGAGGGCGCTCGCCGTGGTGCCGCCGCGCGTGGCGGTGCATCTCGTCCTGGCCGCGCTGCCGTTGCTGTCGATCACCGCCCACGTCGCCGGGCTGGTGCCGATGCACGTGACCGCGGGCCTGGTCGTCATCCCGACGGCGCTGGTGCTCCTCGTGCTGGGCATCTTCGTCCCGATGCCGGAGGACCGGCTCGTGCTGGAGGGCCTGCGCTGGGGCATCCTCGCGACGTTCGTGTACGACGTGTTCCGGCTCGACACCGTGGCGCTGCTCGGGTGGTGGGCCGACTTCATCCCGACGATGGGCACGTGGCTGCTCGACGTGGACCCGTCGTCGCGAGTGCTCGGCGGGGTGGCCGGGTACGTGTGGCGCTACGCGGGCGACGGCGGCGGTCTCGGGGTGGTGTTCCTCGTCGGGGCGGCGGCGACGGGTCTGCGCCGGCTGGGGCCGACGGTGACGATGGCTGCGGCGGTGCTCTTCGCTGTCGGTCCGACGTGGGGCGGGCTCATGCTGACGGTGCTGTTGCCGCGGGGTCAGCAGCTGATGTTCCCGCTGACGCCCGTGACGGTCGGCCTCTCGCTGGCCGGACACGTGATCTTCGGGATCGTGCTCGGGCTGGGCTGCCTGCGCTGCCGGGGGCTGGAGGAGCACTGGGCCGGCCCGCGCGTCGTGGACCTCGAGAAGCTCGCGCGCTGGGGCGAACTGCCGAATCCGGTACCGGTGCCTGCGCTCGCCGACATCCCGGCGGCCGCTCTCCCGGGCGGGCCCGAGCGCGCGGCACTGCCGGGCGGGGCCGCCGGTCGGGCGCTCCCGCGGGGACGGGCCGTCGCCGCGCGGTCGCCGGGCCGGGGGATGGAGGCGGGTCGGGTGCCGGATTCACGCCGGCCGTGGTTGCGGCCGGTCGTGCCCGCTCCGCGCACGGACTCCGGCGCGTTCGAGGTCACCGTCGTGGACGCCACGGTCGTCGACGGCATGGCGCCCGTGCCCGCGGCACCCGTCGTCGCGTCCGGGCTGCGCAGCGGCCGCGTCGCCATCGGGCCGGCGAGCGGCCCGAGCGCCACGGGGCCCCGCAGCGGGCCCGCCCCGCTCCCATGGGGAGCCCGGCCCGCGACGGCACCGGACCGGGGCCGCCCGACCGGGATGCCCGCGCTCGAGGCCGCCGACTTCGGCCTGCGCTCGGCGCGCCGCTGAGAGCGACCCGCACCCCGCCCGCGAGGGGAGGATCCGGCCGCTCTATCCGGCCGAGGGTTCCCCTCGCGCGGGGTCGGACTGCCCGAGCCCGAAGTGCGTGGCCAACCAGTCGGTGACGACGTGGATGAACGCCCGCCGGTTGTCGAGGCGCTGGATCTCGTGGCCCTCGTCCTCGAAGAGCAGGTAGCGGACGTCGACGCCCGCCGACTTCGCGCCGTGCACCGCGAGCTCGGCCTCGTGGACCGGCACGTTGGTGTCGTAGCGCCCGTGGACCACGAGCAGCGGTGCGCGCAGCCGGTCCATGCGGTGCACGGGGGAGAGCTCGCGCAGCAGGTTGCGGTCGTGGATGGGGTGCCCGTACTCGCCGACCGCCGCGTCGGCGATCCACGGCTCGGTGCGCGCGAAGAAGGACTCGAAGTCGGCCATCCCGCACACGTCCACCCCGACCGCGAAGAGGTCGGGGTGGTTCACCAGCGCGGCGAGCGTCAGGTAGCCGCCGTAGGAGCGGCCCATCACGCCGATGCGCTCCGCATCGGCGACGCCGATCTCCGCGAGGTGCTCGGCGCAGGTCGCCACGTCCCGGATGGCGGCGAACCGGCCCGCGCCGTCGTCGGCGTTGACGAACGAGCGCCCGAACCCGGAGGACCCGCGGACGTTCGCGGCGTACACGGCGATCCCCTGCTCCAGCAGCGTCTGGTACAGCGGGGTGAACACCGGGCGCTCCTGCGCCTCGGGTCCGCCGTGCAGGTAGATCAGGGTCGGCAGCGGGCCCACCGTGCCCGGCGGGCGGTAGAGCCACCCCGGCAGCGCGAGCCCGTCCGGCGTCGTCACCGTCTCCAGCGACGGGTGCACCAGCGAGCCCGGCGCCCACGTGGGGTCGGCCTGCGGACAGATCAGCGCGGTGCTCTGCGAGGACAGCTCGTGGCACCACACCGCCGACGGCACGTCCGGCGACTGGATGCCCATGACGAGCGAGTCGCCGTCGTGGCTGAACACCGCGGAGGTGACGACGTCGCCGGGCGGGCTGTAGTGGGCCGGCTTGCCGGTGGCGAGGTCGAGCAGATCGACCTCGCTGCGGCTGACGACGTTCCAGACGAGCGCCGCGGTCGCCCCGTCCTCGGTCAGCGCGAACCGCTCGAGCTCGGCGTCCTCGCGCTCGGCCAGCACCTCGGGGTACATCGGGCGTGCGTCGGTGGCGACGTCGACGGCCACGAGCGCGGCCCGCTCCCGGCCGCCGTCGGTGAGGACGAGCATCCGGGTGCCGTCGTCCACGAAGCGCGCGGCGACGACGGACGAGTCCCGCGTGATCGCGACGGAGTGCTCGACGGCGCCGGGCGGTCCGCCGGGGCCCTTGCGGCTGTCGACCTCGTGCCAGCCCTCGGTGCCGTCGAGGTCGACGATCCCGACGTGGCGCGAGCCGCGCCTGCCGCGGCGCAGCAGCGCACGGCGCCGGTCGGGGGACACGTCGAGGATCTGCAGCGCGTGCCCGGAACCGAGGCGCTGGCGCTGATCGGAGTCCACGTCGACCAGCCACGCGGTCGTCGTCTCGCTGTCGGACTCGGTGACGGCGACGACGGAGCCGGTGTGGGCCCAGCGGTCGAGGGACACCGCGCCGCGGTCGTCGTCGCCGACCCCGCGGATCGGGCGCAGCCCGGTGCCGTCGGGGCGCACGACGAGCACCGTCGAATGCTCGCCGCCGTCGGCCGCGGCCTCGACGGCGAGCCAGGCGCCGTCGGGGGACCAGCGCACCGTCGAGACGAGGTCGTCCCCGGTGTCGAGGGACCACTCCTCACCGGTCGCGCGGCTGTGCAGGCGGACCACGGGGCGCCCGTCGCCGTCCCAGACGAAGGCGATGGTCGTGCCGTCGGGGGAGGGGCTGGGTGACCAGCAGCGGGTTGCACTGATCCAGTCGTCCACCGGCTGCAGACCTCCCTCGCGTACGCGCCCGCCGGGCGGGGCAGCCGGGCGAGGATGCGGACCTACGGACGTTGGACGTCAGCGACGCCGCATCGCTGACATCCCGGGGAACCTAACTCAGCGAATCCCGTGGGCCTGCAACCACATCTCCAGGAGTGCGACCTGCCACAGCGCGTTCGCGCCGAGGTTGGTCCGCCCGGAGTTCGGGTCGTCGAGCATGGTCGCCACCGCGTCCTCCCGGAAGATCCCGCGCTGCTTCGCCGCCGGGTCGGTCAGCGCGGCAGTGACCCGCTCGAGCACCGGGCCGGAGAGCTGGCGGATCGCCGGCACCGGGAAGTAGCCCTTCTTGCGGTCGATGATCTCGTCGGGGAGCACCCCGCGGGAGGCCGCCTTGAGCACGCCCTTCCCGCCGTCGGCCATCTTGAGATCGGGCGGGCAGGCCCCCATCGTCTCGACGAAGTCGTGGTCGAGGAACGGCACGCGCGCCTCGAGCCCCCAGGCCATCGTCATGTTGTCGACGCGCTTCACCGGGTCGTCGACGAGCATCACCGTGGTGTCCAGGCGCAGCGCCGCGTCGACGCCCTCGTCGGCACCGCGCCGTCCGAAGTGGTCACGGACGAGCGCCAGCGACGGGTCCTCGGCGAGCATGAACTCCGGCGCCACCAGCTGGCCGACCTCGTCGTGCGGGCGGTCGAAGAACGCGCGGTGGTACGCGTCCACCGCGCCCTCGCGGCCCACCCGGGCGATCGGCGGGTACCAGTCGTAGCCGCCGAGCACCTCGTCGGCGCCCTGCCCGGACTGCACCACCTTGATCGTCTTCGAGACCTCACGGGAGAGCAGGTAGAACGCGATGACGTCGTGGCTGGTCATCGGCTCGGACATCGCGGCGACGGCGCCGGGCAGCGCCTCGTCGGTGTCGATCTTCGGCACCCGGAACTTGGTGTGGTCGGTGCCGTAGGTCTTCGCGACGAGGTCGGAGTAGTCGAACTCGTCCCCCGTCTCGCCGCCCTCGGCGTCGAAACCGATCGAGTACGTCTTGAGGTCCTTCTGGCCCATCTCGGCGAGCAGCGCCACGACGATCGAGGAGTCGATGCCGCCGGAGAGCAGCACCCCGACCGGCACGTCGGACACCATCCGGCGCTCCACCGCGGTCCGCAGCGACTCCAGGGCGATCTCGGCCCACTCCGCGTCCGAGTGCTCCTCGGTGCCGCGGACGAACTCGGGCGTCCAGTACGTCCAGTCGCTCGACGTGCCGTCGGGCTCGATCGTGCGCACGACGGCGGGCGGGAGCTTGCGGACCCCGGTGAGGATCGTGCGCGGGGCGGGCACCACGGCGTGGAAGCTCATGTAGTGGTGCAGGGCCACGCGGTCGATCTCGGTGTCGACGCCGCCGGGGGCGATCAGCGCGGGCAGCGAGGACGCGAACCGCAGGGCGCCCGACACCGGGGCCACGTACAGCGGCTTGATCCCCAGCCGGTCGCGCCCCAGCACCAGTCGACCGGTCTCGCGGTCCGCCACCGCGAAGGCGAACATGCCCTTGAAGCGCTCGACGCAGCGTTGACCCCACCGATGGAAGGCCTTGATGATCACCTCGGTGTCCGAGGTGGAGAAGAACCGGTAGCCCTCACGCCCGAGCTCGGCGCGGAGCTCCGGGTAGTTGTAGATGCAGCCGTTGAACACCGCGGTGAGCCCGAGCTCCGGGTCGACCATCGGCTGGGCGCCGGTCTCGGTGAGGTCGATGATCTTCAGCCGCTGGTGGGCGAGGGCCAGCGGGCCGTGACCGACGATGCCCCAGCCGTCCGGCCCCCGCGGCTCGAGGACCTGCGCCATCGCGAGCACCGCGCCGACCTGGGCCGCGTTCCCGTCGTACCGGAACTCGCCGGCGATGCCGCACATGCGTGGTGGTCTCCTCGGATCGGGGGTGGGACGACGTCAGCGCAGGATCCAGGTGTCCTTCGAGCCGCCACCGCGCGACGAGTTGACCACGAGGCTGTCGGCGGGCGCGACCCGCGTCAGCGGCGTCGGCAGGACGCCGGGCTCCGGGCCGAGCACCACGAAGGCGCGCAGGTCCACTACCCGGGGTGCCAGCTCGGCGCCGGTGAAGGTCGGGTGCGTGGAGATCCGGATGGTCTCCTGGGCGACGTAGGCCGCCGGGTGGGCGCGCAGGTCGGCGGCGGCCGTCTCGAGCTCGGCGGCGCTCGCGTGTGGCCCGACGACGATCCCCGCGCCGCCGTACCCGTCGACGGGCTTGAGGACCAGCTCGTCGAGGTGGTCGAGGACGTGCTGCCGCTGGTCGGCGTCCGCGCAGAAGTAGGTGGTGACGTCGTCGAGCAGCGGCTTCTCTCCGAAGTAGTACTCGGTGAGGGCGCGGATGTGCGGGTAGACCGCCTTGTCGTCGACCAGCCCGTTGCCCGGCGTGTTCGCGAGCGCGAAGCGGCCCTGCGCCACCGCGGCCTGCAGCGGCTCGCGCAGGGTGTGCCCGTCGGCGTCGGGGGAGTCGAACAGCTTCTCCTCGTCGATGCGGCGGTAGGCCACGTCGATCCGCTGCCCGGAGACCGCGACGGTGATCGTGCCGTCGTCGGTGATCCGCAGGCCGGAGGGCTCGAGGAGCGGGACCCCCATCTCCTCGGCGAGCATCGCGTGCTCGAAGTACGCCGAGTCGTGCGGGCCTTCGGTGAGCACCACGAGGCCGGGCTCGTCACCCGCCGCGGCGGGCGCGCACGACAGCAGCGCCGCGCGCAGCATCGCCGGCCCCTCGTCGGAGTCGACGACGCCCTCGGGCGCCTGCAGCTCGGGCAGCACGCTGCGGACCACGCGGCGGTCGGCCATGGCGTAGGCGATGCCCGAGGGGATGCGCAGGTTGTCCTCGAGGATCTTCCAGCGGCCCTCGCCGTCGCACACCAGGTCGAGCCCGGAGACCAGTGCCCGGGTGGCGCCCGCCGGGACCAGGGTGGACGCCTCGCCGGACGCGGGCAGCCAGCGCAGCGCCTCGCGGGGCAGGACGCCGTCGCGCAGGCAGGCCCGCTCGCCGTGCAGGTCGTGGAGCAGCGTCTCGAGGGTCCGGGCGCGCTGCACGAGCCCCGCGGAGAGCGCCTCCCAGTCCTGTGCGGAGATCAGGCGGGGGATGAGGTCGAGCGGGAACAGGCGCTCGGGGTCGTCGGGCTGGGGGAAGAACATCGAGCGGGCCCGCTGCTCGGCGTCGCGGCTGCGCTCGTGGGCGAGCAGGCCGGCGGGCCCGATGCGCTCCAGGTTCGCGACCAGCCAGGAGTAGGTCGGGCGGACGTGCCCCGTCTCGTCGACGGCCTCGTCGTACTGCGGCGGGTAGTACTCGCCGAGCAGCACCGGAGCGACGGTGTCCGGCGCGGGCAGCTGCTCCTCGGCGGGCTCCTCGGGCAGGCCGCTGGTCTCGGCGACGAGCATGTCGACGACGCTCTCGAACCCGCCGCCGCGGTTGGCGCGCTGACGCTGGCGGGCCGCCGAGCTGCCGCGGGCGAGGGCGTCCAGCGCGAGGTCGGAGACCTCGTCCCAGTCGCCCGCGTCCTCGAGGTCGTCGCGCACGTGGTCGAGCAGCAGCCGGATGGCCCGCGACGGCGGCACCAGCTCGCGCCCGGTGACGTCGACGAGGTCGCCCTCCAGGCCCGACCGCGCCGCGCGCCAGCTGGCCGCGCGCAGGAGCTCCGGCCGGTACCGCGGCTGCGGCCGCCCCTCGGTGTGCGCCCGGACGCCGTGCACGACCAGCGCGCGGGCGAGGCCCGCGATGAGGACGACGCCGTCGACGGTGGGGGAGGCGTCGCAGATCCGCAGCTCGACGGTCTTCTGGTGCGCCGAGGGACGCATGTCGAAATAGACCATGCCGGGGTCGGACATCGTCCCGGAGCGCAGCAGGTCCTCGATGAGCGCGTCGTAGTCCGCCGCGTCCTGCAGCGGGGCGGGCGGACCGGCCGTCGGCCAGCGGTGCCAGGCGAGCGTGCGGGAGCTGGCGTAGCCGGTGTCCTCGCTGTGCCAGAACGGGCTGGACGCGGAGAGGGCGAGCAGGGCGGGCAGCCAGGGTGCGGAGTGCTGCATGACGGCGACGGCGGCGTCGCGGTCCGGGACGTCCACGTGCACCTGCGTGCCGCAGATCTGCTGCTCGAACGCGAGCAGCTGATACTCGTCGCGCATCCGCTGGTAGCGCGGCGACTCGGTGATGCCCAGCGCGGACCCGTCGACCAGCGGCACGCTGCCCGCCCCCACGACGCCCAGGCCACGGGTCTGGGCCATGGAGGTGAGCATCTTGCGCAGGCGGACGAGGTCGGCGCGCAGGTCGGTCAGGCTCGGCGTCGGGTCCGAGTTGGTCTCGATGATCGAGGGCTTGAGCTCGGGGGCGAACGCGTCGGCGTCCAGCGCGGCCAGCTCGTCGAGCAGCTCGGGTACGCGCGGCACCGCGCAGCGCGACTCGAGATCCACGAGGTGGAACTCCTCCTCGACCCCGAGGACCACGTCCCGGGCTCCGCCGCCCCGCTGATCCGCCATGGGTGCACGCTAGAAGGGCCGTGTCACAGGGATGTTTCCCGGACCGGGATCCGTGACGTGTACGGCGATCGGCGAGGATCACCTCGATCCGGGCGCGCCGAGTGGGTAGGGGGCCTGCGAGACTCCGCGGTCGTGCGCGTCTACCTCGGTTCCGACCACGCCGGCTTCGAGCTCAAGGCTCACCTGCTCTCCGTCCTGGCCGCCGCCGGCCACGAGGTGGTCGACGTCGGGGCCGTCGAGTACGACGCCGTCGACGACTACCCGCCGTTCTGCACCGCCACCGGCGAGCGGGTCCTGGCCGACCCGGGCGCCCTCGGCGTCGTGATCGGCGGTTCGGGCAACGGCGAGCAGATCGCGGCGAACAAGGTGACGGGCATCCGCGCCGCGCTCGCGTGGAACACCGAGACCGCGCAGCTCGCCCGGAAGCACAACGACGCCCAGGTGGTCTCGGTGGGTGCCCGCATGCACACCGCCGACGAGGCCACCACGATCGTCGAGGCGTTCCTCGCCACCGCGTTCGAGGGCGGCCGCCACCAGCGCCGCATCGACATGCTCTCCGAGTACGAGAGCACCGGGCACATCACGCTGTAGACCGCGGCCCCGACGATGCCTGAAGGGCACACCATCCGCCGGCTCGCGCGGTCGCACGCGCGCCGGTTCCGCGGCCACGAGGTCGCGGTGAGCTCACCGCAGGGCCGCTTCACGACGGGCGCCGAGCTCGTCGACGGGCGCGTGCTGCGCTCGGTCGACGCGCACGGCAAGCACCTCTTCCACGTCTACGAGCCCGACCTCGTCGTCCACGTCCACCTCGGCCTGTACGGGAAGTTCTCGCTGGTCGCGGTGCCCGACGGCGAGGATCCCCGCGGCAGCGTCCCCGCGCCGGTGGGGCAGGTGCGGATGCGGATGGTCGGCGACACCCACTACGCCGACCTGCGCGGCGCCACGGCCTGCGAGGTGCTCACCGAGGGCGAGGTCGAGGCGCTGCACGAGCGGCTGGGCGCCGACCCGCTGCGCGCCGACGCGGACCCCGAGCAGGCCTGGCATCGGATGTCCCGTTCGCGCTCCCCGGTCGCGACGCTGCTGATGGACCAGGCGGTCATCGCCGGCGTCGGCAACGTCTACCGGGCCGAGGTGCTCTTCCGGCACGGCCTCGACCCCCTGACGCCGGGCCGGGACCTGGGCCGGGACCGGTTCGACGCCGTGTGGGCCGACCTCGTCGACCTGCTCACCGACGGCGTGCGCCGGGGTTCCATCAACACCCTGCGCTCCGAACACACGGAGTTGCGCTGCTCCCACGGGCCGCGCGGGCGCCACACCCCGGCCTGCGGGCGGCCCGTCTACGTCTACCGGCGCACCGGGTTGCCCTGTCTGCTCTGCGGCACCGAGGTCGTCCGGCGTACGCACGCTGCCCGGAACCTGTTCTGGTGTCCGACCTGTCAGAGCGGGTCGTGACCAGGGTGCTATAACTCCGGCATCACTCGTCCAGGTGATCTGGACAGGAGGCGGCTGGTGCGCTCGGTGATCCTGCGTTCGCGCCCGGGCCGGCCCCGGTGGCAGCTCACCACGCGGCCGGGGACGGCGGTGCTGTTCGGGGTGGTCTCGCTCGTGGCCGCCGGGGCGCAGATCGCGCTGCTCTCCTCGCCCACCCCCTGGTACCAGCCTGCGGTGGCCGGGTTCTGGACGCTGGTCGGGCTGGCCTTCCTCGCCTCGGCCGCCGCGACCCGGGTCCGCGCCCGGCGGGGCGACGCGCGGCGGGTGCGGAGTGCCTCGGTGCCGGTCGACTCGGTGCCCTTCGTTCCGGTGCCCATCCGGCCCGCGCGGCCGCGGCGGCGCGAGGTGGGCATCGGCGAGGTGGGCATCGGCGAGGCGGACACCGGCGAACGGACCGAGGACCTCGCCGACGCGGTGCAGACCGCCGCGACCCCGATCGTGACCGGTCCTCTCCCGCGTCCGGCCGCCGCGAGGGTGGAGTTCCCGGCGATGATCCGCGACGGCCGGGTCCGTCCCGCCTCTCCGGAAGTGCGCCGTCCCGCGGCGCCGGCCGGTGCGGTGCCGAGCCCGCGGCGGGCGCCCGAGATGCCCCGCGCGGTCCCGATGACCGGGGAGGTCGAGCGCACCGCCGGCCGGATGACCTTCGGCGGCGGCAGCGCCGAGGGCAGCGGCGGCCGCGGCCCGGCACCGGCCGAGGGCGGGCGCCACGCGATGGTCGAACCGCGCGAGGTGCCCGCACCCCGTGAGAGCAGCACCGGGTCACCCCGTCGCGCCCGGCACGCGGCTCCGCAGGCGCAGGACCGCGTCCGCTAGCCTGCAAGGGACGAAGCGGACAATACGGGGACGGTGCGACGGTGGCGGAGACGGAACGCGAGGCGCTCGAGGAGCCGGTCGACTCGGCCACGCAGCGGCCGTGGATCCGGGTGGTCACGCTGGTGGTGCTTGCCGTATTCGTCCTGTCGATCCTGGTCGGAGCCCTTATCGTCTGACCCGGGGCATGGTCGGATCTCTCCGGAGAGGGTGTCGGCCCGCGCCGGGACGACGTGCGCAGCGCCGGAAGGGAGCGACGGTGACCGAACCGGAGCGCCAGATCCTGGACAGGACGTTCGACTCTCCCTCGCCCGGTGGACCGGCCCCGGGGTGGCTCCGGAGGGTCGGGGCGGTGGTCGCGCTGGCCGTGGCGGTGGCGTTCGTGCTGTCGCTCCTGGCCCTGGCTCTGCTGGCCTGAGGCGCGTATGTCCGACGTCGAACGCATCCTGACCGCCGTGCGCGCGGCGTGCCTGGCGCTGCCCGAGGTCGTCGAGCGCGTGAGTCACGGTTCGCCCGCATGGTTCGTGCGCGGGAAGAAGACCTTCGTGACGTTCGCCGACCACACGCACGGTGATCCGCACACCGCGATCTGGGCCGCGGCGCCGCTCGGGGTGGCTGCGGAACTGGTGGCCGCGGAGCCCGCGCGGTTCTTCGTCCCGCCCTACGTCGGGCACCGGGGCTGGTTGGGCCTGCGCCTGGACCTCGTCGGCGAGAACGCGCTCGACGAGACCGAGCTCCGGGGGATCGCCGCGGACGCCTTCCGCCACGTCGCCCCGAAGACCCTCGCCCGCCTGCTCGACGCCTAGACCCGGCCCCTGAGTCAGGGTCCCGCGCTCGGCGTCCACGGCAGTCTTCGGTCGCTAGGCAATTGATCATGGAAATGTGCACGCGGCGGCTGCGGCGACCCGCGGGAGGGGTCCGGGAGAGCGCGCGCTCTTTTCCATGATCATTTGCCTAGCGCGGTCACCCCAGACTGCCGTCCCTGTCTCCACCCGTCGTCGCAGGCCCGCCTAGAGGACCGGTTCCGGCGCGTCGCCGCGGTCGAGGTCGGCGTCCGCCCGTAGCCGGCGGACCATGTCGGGCCGGGCGGTCATGTAGGCGGTCCCGCTGCGGGCGCCCCAGACGTAGGTCGCGAGGGAGAACGCCGCGACGACCACCGAGTCCCACGGCGCCCCGAGCACGTGCGCGCCGCCGAAGCTGCTGAGGGCCGACAGGGTCGTCAGGCCGACGAGATAGACGACGAGCCACGTCCCGCCGGTCAGCTCGGAGACCGCCCGGCTCGAGCGCACCCACACCACGGCGTACCAGACGATCCCGAGCCCGATGATCACCATGCCGACCCAGAGCTTCGACCAGGACGTCCAGAAGACCACCAGCGAGGACACCACGAAGGCTGCCGGCGCGACGACCGTCATCCCCCGGAGGCGGGTGTCGGACCGCGTCAGGCCCGAGGCGCGGAAGGCGATCAGCGACACCGCGCCGATCTGGAACGTGAACGCCGCGATGGACCCGGTCACCGAGATGATCGAGTGCCAGCTCGGGAGGGGCAGCAGGTAGGCCAGGCCGACGACGAAGTTGAGCACCAGGGCCCGGGCCGGGATGCCGCCCGCGTTGAGGGTCGTGAGCGATGCGGGGAAGAAGCCGTTCTTGGCCAGGCCGAACACGTTGCGCGAGTTCGCCGCGGTGTAGACGATCCCCGAGCCCGACGGCGAGAGCATCGAGTCGGCGATGAGCGTCCAGGACAGCCACGACAGGCCGAGGATCATCGCGAGGTTCGCGAACGGGGAGTCGAAGTTGACCCCGTGCCACCCGCTCCCGAGCATCCCGGCGGGCACCGCGCCGAGGAACGCCAGCTGCAGGCCGAGGTAGAGCGCGATGGTGACGGCGATCGTCGTGAGCAGGGCCCGGGGCACGGTGCGCCGCGGGTCCTTCGCCTCCCCGGAGAGCTCGACGACGTTGCGGAAGCCGGTGTAGGCGAAGACCATGCCCGCGGTCGCGATGGTCGACAGCGCCGCGCTCCAGCCGTAGGGCGCCACGCCGCCGTGGTCGGTGATGTTGGCGGAGTCGAACCCGGAGGCGATCAGCAG
>NZ_DASXJS010000243.1:0-36974 GCF_036497245.1 Actinomycetospora sp.
TCGAGGTCGTTGAGCATCACCATGTCGAAGGGCGTGGTCGTGGTGCCTTCCTCCTTGTAGCCGCGCACGTGCAGGTTCGCGTGGTTGGTCCGCCGGTAGGTCAGGCGGTGGATCAGCCAGGGATAGCCGTGGTAAGCGAAGACGACCGGCTTGTCCGGGGTGAACAGGGCGTCGAACTCGTGGTCGGGCAGTCCGTGCGGGTGCTCGCGCGGGGTCTGCAGGCGCATCAGGTCCACCACGTTGACGACGCGCACCCGCAGCTCGGGCAGATGCCGGCGCAGCAGGTCGGTCGCGGCGAGGGTCTCGAGGGTGGGGACGTCCCCGGCGCAGGCCAGCACCACGTCGGGCTCCTCGTCGTGGTCGCCGCTCGCCCAGTCCCACACCCCGAGCCCGCGCGTGCAGTGCGCGACCGCGGCGTCCATGTCCAGCCACTGCGGCGCGGGCTGCTTGCCGGCCACGATGACGTTGACGTAGTCGCGGGAACGCAGGCAGTGGTCGGCGGTGGAGAGCAGCGTGTTCGCGTCCGGGGGCAGGTAGACCCGGACGAGCTCGGCCTTCTTGTTCACGACGTGGTCGATGAACCCCGGGTCCTGGTGGGAGAAGCCGTTGTGGTCCTGGCGCCACACGTGCGAGGTCAGCAGGTAGTTCAGCGACGCGATCGGGCGCCGCCACGCGATGCCCCGGGTCACCTTCAGCCACTTGGCGTGCTGGTTGACCATCGAGTCCACGATGTGGACGAACGCTTCGTAGCAGGTGAACAGCCCGTGCCGGCCGGTCAGCAGGTAGCCCTCGAGCCAGCCCTGGCACATGTGCTCGGAAAGCATCTCGACCACGCGCCCCGCCGGGGCCAGGTGGTCGTCGCCGTCGAGGATCGCGGCGTCGAACTGCCGGTCGGTGACGGCGAAGACGTCCTGCAGCCGGTTCGAGGCGACCTCGTCGGGCCCGAAGAGCCGGAAGTTCTCCGGGTTGGCGCGGACCACCTCGCGCACCCATCCGCCCAGGACGCGGGTGGCCTCCGCGACCGGCCCGCCCGGCCGGTCGACCGTCACCGCGTGGTCACGGAAGTCGGGCAGCCGCAGCTCGCGCAGCAGCTCTCCGCCGTTGGCGTGCGGGCTCGCGCTCATCCGCCGATCTCCTCCCGGATGCAGTCCGGCCAGCTCCGGGCGCAGCCGGCCGTCGGCGTCGAAGAGCTCCTCGGGGCGGTAGGAACGCATCCAGGCCTCGAGCTGCGCGCGGTGCCCGTCGTTGTCCCGGACCCCGGGCAACGGGACCTGGTGGGCGCGGTAGGTGCCCTCCACCCGGACCCCGTCGACGTCGCGGGGCCCGGTCCAGCCCTTCGGGGTGCGCAGGATCAGCATCGGCCACCGGGGCCGCCCGACCTCGAGCCCGGCGTCCGCCTCCTCGGCGGCCACCCGGCGCAGCCGGACGATCTCGTCGACGACCTCGTCCATGGTGTCGGCCATCCGGCGGTGCACCGCGGCGTGGTCCTCGTCCAGCCCGGCGTCCACCACGTACGGCCGGTAGCCGTAGCCGGTGAACAACGCGAGGAGCTCCTCCTCGGGGATCCGGGCGAGGACCGTCGGGTTCGCGATCTTGTAGCCGTTGAGGTGCAGGATCGGCAGGACCGTCCCGTCGTTCACCGGGTGGCAGAACTTGGGGGCGTGCCACGCGGTGGCCAGCGGCCCGGACTCGGCCTCGCCGTCCCCGACCACGCACGCGACCAGCAGGTCCGGGTTGTCGAACGCCGCGCCGTGGGCGTGCGCCAGCGAGTAGCCCAGCTCCCCGCCCTCGTGGATCGAGCCCGGGGTCTCCGGCGCCGCATGGCTGGGGATGCCGCCGGGGAACGAGAACTGCCCGAACAGTGCCCGCATCCCCTCCTCGTCACCGGAGACCCGGGAGTAGCGCTCCGAGTAGGTGCCCTCCAACCAGGCCGCGGCCACCACCGCGGGCCCGCCGTGCCCGGGCCCGCACACGTAGAGCGGATCGAAGCTGCTGCGCCGGAGCACGCGGTTGAGGTGGGCCCAGACGAACGTCTGCCCCGGGGTGGTGCCCCAGTGCCCCAGGAGCCGCGCCTTGATGTGCTCCGCGGCCAGCGGCTCGCGCAGCAGCGGGTTGTCCTGCAGGTAGATCTGGCCCACCGACAGGTAGTTCGCCGCGCGCCACCACGCGTCCAGCAGGCCGAGGTCGTCATCGTCACCGGTCATCTGCTCTCCTCCAGCACGGCGCTTCCCATCGCGGTCAGATGTCGAGGACGACGTCGGAGGTGGGCTGCGCGCAGCAGATCAGCACCTGTCCGTCGGGCGGCGGTTCGAGCGGGGGCGGCGCGTAGTGGACGTCACCGGCGAGCAGCGGGGTGATGCACGTGTGGCACACCCCGGTCCGGCAGCTCCAGCGGGTGGGGACGTCGCAGGTCTCGGCGAGCTCGAGCACGCTGCGCGCGGTCCCGGGGAACGCGGTGGTCACGTCGCTGCGGGCGAAGGTGACCAGCGGGCCCGTTCCGGGCGGCCCGGCCGGCAGGTGGGGCGGTCGGCCGGTCTGCCCGACCACGCCGGGGGTGATCGAGGCCAGGGGGGTGAACAGCTCCGTGTGGATCCGGGCCGTGTCGAGCCCGATCGCGGTGAGGGCGTGCTCGATGTCGGTGGTGAAGGCGGCAGGACCGCACAGGTAGGCGTCCGCGGTGCTCGGGACGTCGAGGGCGGCCAGGGTGTCCTTGGTGAGGCGGCCGGGTCGGGCGTGCCCCCGGCGGCGCTCCGCGTCGGTCGCCCGACTCCAGAACACGTGCTCGTGGACGCGGGGGAGCGCGGCGAGCAGCGCGTGGGCCTCGTCGGCGAGGGCATGCTCGCGGGGTCCGCGGGCCCCGTGGATCCACCAGATCTCCCGGTCCCGGTGGTGGGTCACGCACTCGTGGAGCATCGCCAGCTCCGGGGTGACGCCGATGCCTGCCGAGATCAGCAGGATCGGGTCGGTGCCCTCGCCCAGCACGAACTCGCCGCGCGGCGCCGCCACCTCGAGCAGCTCACCGGGGCGTACCGCGCCGGTCAGGTAGCCACTGACCGCGCCATCGGGCTCGTGCTTGACGCTGATCCGGTAGGCGGCGGACCCGGGGGCGGAGGAGAGCGAGTAGCTGCGCACGGCGGCGGGCCGGTCGGTGCCGGGAACCCGCACCGTCAGGTACTGGCCGGCACGGGCGGCCGGCAGCGCGGCGCCGTCGGGCGCGGCCAGCGAGATCGACGAGACGGTCGCGGTCTCGGGGACGACCCGGTCGACCCGGAGGCGGCGGAACCCGGTCCAGGCCGGCTCGTCGGGGCTCGCGGTCGGTGCGCCGGGTCCGGGGCCCGCGGCGGCCGCGAGCAGGTCGCGGAACGACCCCTGCCATCCCGGGCTGAGCGCGGGGATCCGGACGGCCCGCCGGAGCTGGGCGACGTCGCGCCCCGGGAGGTAGAGCAGTGCGTCGGCGTCGGCGACGGCGAGCGCCTCGGGGCCGCTCTGGATCTTGGTGATCCGGTCGCCGGCCGCGATGTCGCCCTCGCGCAGCACCCGCATGTAGAAGCCGGGGCGGTGGTGGGCGACGAGGAGCGCGGGCATCTCGGGGACGCCGAGCCGCATGCCGACCCGATAGCAGGTGACCCGGGGTTGGGTGACCTCGAACTCGGCGTCGCCGATGCGGTAGCGGTCCCCGATGCACACCTCGTCGTCGGGCAGGCCCTCGACGGTGAGGTTCTCCCCGAACTGGCCGTACTCGAAGTCGTCACGGGCGAGGTACTGCTGCCAGTGCCGGTAGGAGGCGAGCTGGTACACCATCACGGCGCGCTGCTCGCCGCCGTGACCCGCGGTGTCGCCCTGCCCGTCGCCGTCGAGGTTCAGCCGCCGCGCCCGACAGGGGCCCGCCACGGCGTGCTTCCACACGCCGGTACGCACGGTGCGGCCCTCCCACGCCACGTCCTGCGGCATCCCGACGTTGACCGATACCAGCGTCGGTGCGGGCGGCTCGGTCGTGGGCGGGCTCATCCGCGGTCACCCGCCGGACGTCCGGCGGCGACGGCCGTGGCCCGTCGGTCCCAACCGTGGAAGGGCGCGAGGTCGTCCGCATCCCAGCGCTCGCGCAGGCCCGGGGTGCCGAGGTCCCAGTCGGGGCGGACCGCGCGCGTCGCCGAGCGCAGGTCGTGCCACAGGTCGACGACGGACGGCCGGCCCCAGAACCAGTAGCCGTTGTAGATCGTGTGCACGACGAGCCCCGGCTCGAGCACCAGGGTGTGCGGGATCATCGGGTCGTTCTCGGGGTCGGTGTACTCCTGGATGTCGAGGTCCTGCTGGACCGTCCGCCCCGGGTCGGACAGGAACGTCCACTGCGCCCCGACCGAGGCCCGGAACTCCTGCAGCGTGTGGTGCGGGTCGGTCGCGATGGTGACGATCCGGCTGTAGGCCACCGCGAACTTCGGCTGGGCCGCGGCCATCTCGAGGTGCTGCTGGTGCTCCTTCGGGCAGAAGTGGCCCCGCGCGAGCGTGAGCACCATGGGGTCGGGTCCTTGCAGCTCCCGCAGGGTGCGCACGGTGCCGGTGTGGTCGGGAAGGGCGTAGTCGGGGAACACGCCGCCCGGTCGGATGTCGGAGCGCATGGGGTGCCTCGTCTCGGTCACGCCCGTGGTGTTGGGCGGGGGGTCGTGGGGGCGGAGCGGTCACTCCGCCAGGTAGGTCTCGTACGTGACGCCGCCGGCGCGGCGGGCTCCGACCGTGAGGAAGACGCCCTTGTTCATCCACGCCAGGCCCTCGGCCGCGGCCTCGATCCGCGTCACGGCCCGGAACACGTACTCGTGCGGGTCCACGTCCTCGCCGCGCGCCAGGCGGGCGAGGACCTCGGGGTCGCCGTGCCGGATCGAGTGCGACCGCACGTCCAGCACGTCGCCGTCGTCGGTCACGAGGGTGTACCGGATGTCGCCGAGCGCGGTGCCGTCGGCCAGGACGGTCTGCCAGTCGGCGCTCGAGCCGCCGAGCAACGTCCCCGCGATCGCCGGCCCGGTGAACGTGCCCGTCGTGAGCGGCACGATCCGGCGGCGGCCGGCGGGGACGGGCCCGAGATCGACCGCCGTGCCGAGGTCAGCGTCCAGCCGGAACACCGGCACGAGACGCGGGACCGGCAGATCGTCCCGGCGCGGTGCTGCGCCGGCCGTCGGCCCCGGGTCGTTGGGGTGGCCCTCCAGCGGGCAGACCGTGACGTGCATCCACTCGGACAGCGGTAGGGCGGCGAGCCGGGCGTCGAGGTCGGCCCGGTCGCGGGCGCGGTAGAGCCCGAGGGTCCTCCGAGCCGTGGACCCGGACGCGGACGACCGGGACCACAGCCGGACGAGGAGACCGCGGGCCGCCAGGTCGGCGGCGGCCGCCGCCTCCGCGGCCGTGCGCCGCCCGACGTCGGCGGCCGCGGCCCGGGACGGGATGTCGATCTCGAACTCGACCAGGTACTCCGCCAGGGGCGGCACCGCCCGGTCACCTCCGCTCACGACGTCAGATCCCGGAGCCCGCCAGGAGCTGCTGGCCACCGTCGACGTCGTAGATCGCGCCGGTCAGCGCCGTGTTCGTCATGAGGTGGACCGCCAGGGCGGCGACGTCGGCCGCCTCGACCACCCGGTGGATGGGCAGGGACGCGCGGAGCTGATCGCGTCGCTCGTCGAGGCCCTCGCCCAGCAGCCGCGCCGAGAGCGGGGTGTCGACGAAGCCGGCCGCGATCAGGTTGACGCGCACCGGCGCGAGCTCGAGCGCGAGGTTCGCGGTGAGCGCGGACAGCGCCGCGGTCAGCGCACCCGGCACGGTGAGCCCGACGCCGGGGCGGCGGGCCGCGGTCCCGCTGAGGAGCAGCAGGCTGCCGCCCGGCCGGACCGTGTCCAGTGCCGCCCGGGCGACGTGCACCGGCAGCCAGAGGTGTTCGTCGACCTCACGGCGGGCTCGGGGGAGATCCAGCTCGGCCAGCGGCGCGTAGTAGGGGCTGCCTGCGGTGAGCAGGATGTGGTCGATCGGGCCGGGCAGCTCCGCGAAGAACCCGTCGAGCCGGGCGGTGTCGGTGGCGTCGAACGCCGCACTGGACCGGGCCGCCACCTCGGTGACCGCGTGCTGCAGGCGATCGGGGTCGCGACCGGTGAGCACCACGTCCGCGCCCAGCCCGCGGACCTGGCGGGCCGTCTCGAGCCCGATCCCGGAGCTGCCACCGAGGACCACGACGGTCTGGCCGAGCAGCGCCTCGTCGGGGCGGACGGGGGGACGGGTCGCCGTGGTACTCACGATGCCTGGCTCAAAATGGTGGCGCGGAGGCTCTTCAGCGCGCCGACGTAGATCTCGGAGAAGGTGGGGAAGGGCTGCACGGTGTCGCGCAGGACGTCCAGCGGCACCGCCGCGCGGATCGCGAGCGTGGCCTGCTGGAGCCATTCGCCTGCCTCGGGCCCGACGGCGAAGGCACCGGTCAGGCAGCGCCCGTCGCTGAGCAGCGTCAGGAACCCCGGGTCCTCGGCGTAGGCGCGGGTGTAGGTCGCCGCCTTGGCGATCCCGGATACGGCCGCCGTCGCGCGGAACGGGGCGTCCACCGCGCCGACCGACGCCGCCTGCGGGTCGGTGTAGACCGCCCGGGGCACCGCCCGGTAGTCGGCGGAGCGCGGCTCGCCGAGGAGGTTCGACGCGACGACCTCGCCCTGGTACTTGCCCATGTGCGTGAGCAGGTAGAGGCCGGTGCAGTCGCCGATCGCCCACAGCCGGTCGGCGACCCGGAGCCGGTCGTCCACGGGGATCCCGCGGGCGTCCGCGTCCACGCCCACGGTGTCGAGGCCGAGATCGCGGACCCGGGGACGCCGCCCGGTCCCGAGGAGCAACTGCTCGCCGCGCAGTTCACGGCCGTCCGTCAGGGTCAGGACGTAGTCGGCGCCGTCGCGTCCCGCGCCGACGGCCCTCGCGCCGACGAGGACCTCGACGCCGTCGCGGCGCAGCACCTCGGCGAGCGCCTCGCCCAGGGCCGCGGGCTCGCGGGAGAGCAGGTGCTCCCCGCCCTCGACCAGCGTCACCTCGGCCCCGAGACGGCGCACGGCCTGGGCCATCTCCACGCCGACCGGCCCACCACCGAGCACCAGCAGCCGCTCCGGGACGGCCTTCATGGCCGTCACCTCGCGGTTGGTCCACACGCCCTCGAGCTCCGCCAGGCCCGGGACGGGCGGCACGATCGGCGAGGACCCCGTCGCGAGGACCACGTGCTCGGCGGTGTGGGGCACCCCGTCGACCTCGACCACACCCGTCCCCGCCAGTCGGCCGGTGCCGCGGAGCAGGGCGATGCCCTTCCCGGCCAGGTAGGTCTCCTGTCCGGTGTCGGTGTGGTCGGAGACCATGTAGTCCCGCCAGGCCAGGGCTGCCGGCACGTCGACCTGCGCCGTCGCGGCCGCCGCCCGCGCGCCGTGGGCGGCCTCGCCGGGCCGCAGCAGGGTCTTCGAGGGGATGCAGGCCCAGTACGAGCACTCACCCCCGACGAGCTCCCGCTCGACGAGGGCGACGCGGAGCCCGCCGTCGGCCAGCTCACCGGCGCAGTGCTCGCCCGGCGAGCCGCCGCCCAGGAGGATGACGTCGTAGTCGCTGCTCACAGCCGCACCGCCTCGGTGTACCGGCCGGCGCGGGCCGCCGCGTCGTCGGTCTCGAGACCGTCCTGCCGCGCGACGATGTAGGCGGCGTACCAGTCCGACCACTGATGGGCCGGCGCGATCGGCTCGTACCGACCGTGCCGCCCCTCGGTCTCCCGCAGCAGCGCGGCCAGCGTCATGACGTCCATGTCGGTTCCCGTTCGTCGAGGGGGTGTCGGGTCAGCGGCCCGGGAGGCGGACCTGGATCTCCTGAAGGAACCACCGGTTGCCGTCCGGGTCATCGAACGACGCGAACGAGCCGTAACTGCGGCCCTGCGGATCGGGTCCGCGCTGCAGGGCGTCGCCCGCGGCGTGGTGGAACACGCCGCCGGCGTCGTGGAACGGCTCGCTCACGTCCACCCCGCGCTCGATCAGGTCCCTACGGACCCGTTCGAGGTCGGCCACGACCAGGTGGAGACCCTGCACGGATCCCGGCTCGGCGGCGGTGACACCGATGCCGAAGATGATCGAGCAGCCCGACCCCGGCGGCGTCAGCTGCACCACCCGGAAGTCCGGGCCGGTGGTGACGTCAGCGTCGAGCCGCCAGCCCAGGCGACCGTCGTAGAAGCGCAGCGCCCGGTCGACGTCCGAGACCGGGATGACGACGACCTCCAGCGCCATCGTCGGTGTCGGGTCCTGCACGTCGTCGACGGTGTCCGGGCCGACCTGCACGCTGCTCATGGGTGGACCCTCCGGAGGGAACGGGGTGGTGTGAGCCGTCCAGTAAGGCGCCGGGACCACGAACCCAAGGACGGGATCCACGGCACCATCGGGGTGGCGCGCACCGTGAGACCGTCCGACGACAGGAGCCGACACGATGACCCAGCCCGCAGGACGGATCGTGGTCGGCGTCGACGGCAGCCCCACGTCGTTGGCGGCGCTGCGCTTCGCCCACCGGCAGGCACAGCTCACCGGCGCCGAACTGCACGCCGTGACGACGTGGGCGTATCCGCTGAGCTTCGACGACCCCGTCGACCCGACGGACTGGCAGGCCAACGCCGAGACCATCCTCGACACCGCGCTGGGCGAGGCCCTGGCCGCGTCCGATGCGGCCGGGGTGCTGCGGCACGTCGCGGAGGGCCATCCGGCGGGCGTGCTGCTCGCGTCGGTCGAGGCCGCCGACCTGCTGGTGGTGGGCAGCCGCGGGCACGGCGGGTTCGCGGGCATGCTGCTGGGCTCGGTGAGCCAGCACGTCGCGGCCCACAGCCCGTGCCCCGTCGTCGTGGTCCGCTGACCCTCCGCCGACGTCCCCGCGTCGTCAGGTCGTGGTGCGGGCGGCGCTGATCGCCTCGCTCAGCGCGGCGAGCTCGAGGGCGCCGTCGTAGGGCTCCCCGTTGATGAAGATCGCCGGGACGTCGGTGACACCCGCGGCCCGCGCCCCGGCCATCTGTTCCTCGACCCGGGCGACGTGGTCCCTGCCCCGGGGCCCGATCGCGCCGGCGCCGGCCAGGCCCAGCCGGGCGGCGTAGTCGGCGAGGTCACGATCCCCGAGCCGGTCCTGACGGTTGTAGAGCAGTTCGTGCATCGTCCAGAACCGGTCGGCGTCGGCCGCCGCCTCCGAGGCCAGCGCGGCCGCCATGGCGTGCGGATGCTGGTCCACCAGGGGGAAGTGCCGGTACACCAGAGCAAGATCGTGCTCGAAGCGGTCGCGCAGCCGTTCCAGCTCGACGTAGGCCTCGCCGCAGGCCGGGCTCTCGTAGTCGCCGTACTCGACGAGGGTGACCGCTGCGTCGGCCGGGCCGAGGCGGTGGTCGGCGGGCCCTACCGGGTCCACGGGAGCACTGGATTCGGTCATGGAGATCTCCTCGGGGTGCGGGACGGCATGAAGAAGGACGTGCGGTCGTCCGGATTCGCGGCTCTCACCTCCGGTCGGACGATTCTGGGCCCGGGGGCGTCCTGGAATCACGCGCGTTCTCCGTGGCCCGGTGGATCGTCCTCGCACCGCTCGTCAGGGCCCGCCGCCACGGCGCAACACCTTCGATCTCGGTCTCCAGGGAGAAGCTCAGGAACGTCCTGATGACGACGATCAACCCGAGCACCAGGACGTTGTCCACGGTGGGCGAGACCGCCACGGTGCGCACCAGGTCGGCCGCGACCAGGACCTCCAGTCCGAGCAGCAAGGTCCCACCGAAGGCTCGACGGGCCACGAGATAGGCCCTGGCCGACGACCTGGACCGCCACGCCGTGGTCGCGGCGAGCACCACGGACCAGATCGCCCCGAGGACCAGGATCGCGGCCCCCAGCGCCTCGAACCCCTGGGCGACGTGATCCATGAGCCCGGTGAACGCATCGGTCTCGGCCATGGGCGCAGCGAAGACCATCGACGTCGTCGTCGCTAGCCCGCCGGGTACCGGTTGGGTGGGCCGAGGTAGGGGAACTCGGCGGTCAGGTCATCGTGCGGCTTGAGGCCCTGGGGAGGGATCTTCCCGTTCGACAACCAGGCGAAGCGCGCGCTGAAGGCATCGTCGTCCAGGGCGCGGCCGTTGGGGTAGGCGGCGTGCCGGTCCCGGTCGTAGCGCAGGATGTCGGGCAGCACGACGAGGGCCGTCGCCCTCGCCTCGTCGGGTGTGTAGCCGCCCTTGTCCTGCAGGAGCCTGGACCACGGCTCCAGGTAGTTCGCCACGTCGTCGGCGGGGTGCCGCACGTTGAACCGGTCCTTGACGTCGTTCGGGTTGACGAACGGATTGATCGTCGGATGCCCGCCACGGTCCACCTGCACGAGCTCGCCGTCGCGGCGCACGCTGACGGTTGCCCAGACCCCGATCGCCGGGCCGGGACCGAGCATGTCGTTGGGCACCTCCAGCACGATGGAGAGAACGTTCCGGTTGGCGAACGCGTCCTGCCCGGTCCACCGGAATCCGTGGAAGGAGCCATCGGCGTCGGCGAAGAACGGGTCGCTGCGGACGCCGACGAACAGCCGGACCGGACCGGCCTGCACAGGCTGCGCGGCGTCGTCGAAGCCGACCGGCGTGCCCGAGATGAGCACGTCACCGGCCGGCTCGGGCTGCCGTGCCTGGTCGCCGACGGCGTAGTGGACCGTGCCGGTCTGGGTGGCGTTCCGGAGCTCGGAGAACGTGAACGTGAACGCGACGTCGGCGTGGGCGTCGCCGTCGTTGTCGACATTGATCCGGTAGACGCCGTCGGGGTGGAACTCCGATTTCATCAGGAACGGCGGCATGGCGCTGATGCCGGTCGTGTACGGGTTCGCGTTCATGATCAGGGTCGTTGTGCCCGGTTCGCCGAACTTCTCGAAGACGTAGAGGTCGGTGAAGTCGAGGCGGGCGTCGTCGCCGGGGAATCGGAGGTTGGCGGCGCTGTAGTGGTTGGACACGATGGCTCCTCGGCCGTGGGGGGAATGGTGGTTGCACCCGGAAGTGACCAGGTCTGACGGATCCGGCGGATCAGGCCGGCGAGGACGATCACGGTGACGCCGAAGGCGATCCACGTCCCCGTCCGGCCGATGGCGGTGAGGGCGGTGATGCCGGTGAGCCGGCCCACGGCGAAGCTGCACGCGGCGTACATCCCGAGTGGGAAGACGGTGGCCCAGCGGCGCACGTCGTAGCCGAGGCGGGGCCTGACGACCTCGCCGATGGCCAAGGGGAGGACCCAGGCCACGGCCAAGCACCAGAGCACCAGGGTGCCGATGGTGAAGGCCTGGTGCAGGGGGGCGAACTGGTCCAGGGCCTGGGCGGCCTCGGTGAGTCGGCCGGCGGCGAGAGCGGCGATGGCCAGCGCTCCTCCGACGATCCAGTGGTCGCCGTGCCCGCTCACCAGCTGCCGGAGGTCGAACCGGGCGACGGTGAAGCCGTAGAAGGTGAGTCCGAGCAGCAGGAGCAGGGCAGCAGCGCTGACGAGCCATCCCGCACGGAAGGCGACGGCCAGGGTGGCGCTGAGCAGGGCCAGGCCGTCGGTGGACACACCGAGGATGAAGGAGATCCCCGTCGTCGGCGTTCGCCAGTGCCGAAGGACCGGTGGCACCAGCAGAACCCAACCGATCACCGCGACGACCAGCAGCGCCGCGGCGACGCGGTGGTCCCCGATGGCGAGGCGGGTACCGAGAACCGCGGTGGCCGCCACACCTGCGAGCACCACGGGCGAGCGGACCTCGCGTCGGAACTGGCCGCGCCGGTAGGCCAGCGGCGCGCCCAGCACGACGACCAGGAGCAGCCAGACAGCCGCGGCGAACCAGAGCATGATCGCCGACAGCACCGGCTGGTGGATGGTGTCGAGGTCGATCGAGACGACGCCGCAGGACATGACGATCGTCCACGACGCCGCTGGGATCAGGACGGGAACCGGCGCCCTCATGCGTCTCTCACCGGGGTGTCGATGTCGTCGTAGAGGCGGACGGCGGCCAACCGCCCCGCGATGTCCCGCTCGCAGACCATGAGCCCGGCCTCGGGAGGCAGGTCGCGATCACCCCAGCGCACGCAGATGTACTCGAGGGCGCAGCGCGGGCCGTCGTCGGTCGTCGCGCAGGACTGGAGCGCGACGCTGCCGCCGTCGCCGAAGCACCGGGCGAAGTACGGGCGCAGTTGCGCGGCGCCGCGATGGGTGTACGCGGGGGCGTTCGGCTCGCGCAGGTACCCCTCGGGCCCGAACGCCCGCACGGCCGCGTCGGCGTCACCGGCGGCCAGCGCCGCGAGGTAGCCGCCGACGACGCCTCCGGGACCGTCGTCTCCCGGCGCGAGCACCGGAGGTCGGAGGTGATGCGCTCCGGTGACCGGCGCTTGGCTGCAGTAGGTGCGGAACTCGACGGAACGATCATCACCGGCCTCGGCGACCACCGCGACCGGCCACGCCACTTCCTGTCCGTCCTGGGTCAGGTACGCCAGCAGCTCCAGCACGGCCCGGCCACCGGACGCGGTGGAGGCGACGGTCTCGGTGCGGGCGTGCAGCCCGGCCAGCCACTCGCCGTTCCTCCGTACGAACTGTTTGATCTTCCGATGGCCGCGGACCGTCCCGGCCCGCGGATCCTGGATCACCACCTCGCCGGGCCACGCGGTCTCGAGGTCGCGGGCGTCGCCGCGCTCCAGGGCGGCCAGGTACGCGGCGGTCGGGTCAGCCTGACCGTTGGCGCGGGTCTGACGGCGGGCCAGCTCCACGGCACTGACGAAGTCGGGGAACCACGGCATCGGTGGAGGTCCTCACGCTCAGAAGGATCCCGCCTCGATCGCATGTCGAGGACGACGGCACTGGTCGGTCGGGCGCAGCAGGTGTCGGTGTCGCCGGAGACCAGAGATGGCGCCGACAGGGGCGAGCAGTCCAGTAAGGCGCCGCGGACCCGGACCCAAGAGCGGAACGGCATCCGTTTCGTCAGCGCCGGAGCCGCGACCCCGCCTCGACCCGGGACTCCCTCGTTCGTCTCCTCGGGGGAGGAGCGGGTCTCGCGCCCCGTGGCGAGACCGGTGATGCCGGCCGCCCACGGGGGTGAGGCGCGAGGTTCCTAGCATGGGGATCCTGCACGGACTGCGAGGGAGTAGCCACCATGCGCGTGGGCATCTTGACCGGTGGCGGCGACTGCCCCGGTCTCAACGCGGTCATCCGCGCGATCGTCCGGCGCGGTATCCCCGAGCACGGCTACGAGTTCCTGGGGTTCCTGGACGGTTGGCGTGGCCCGCTCGAGGCCCTGACCAGGCCGCTGGACATCTCAGCGGTGCGTGGGCTGCTCCCTCGCGGCGGCACGATCCTCGGCTCGTCGCGGACCAACCCGTTCGCGGTCGAGGACGGGGTCGCCCGCATCCAGCAGAACCTGCGGAGCCTGGGCGTCGACGCGCTCGTGGTCATCGGCGGCGAGGACACCCTCGGGGTCGCGACGAAGCTGCATGAGCTGGGCGTCAACGTCGTCGGGGTCCCGAAGACGATCGACAACGACCTCTCGGGCACCGACTACACCTTCGGGTTCGACACCGCGGTCACGATCGCGACCGAAGCGATCGACCGCCTGCACACCACCGCCGAGTCCCATCACCGCACGTTGATCGTCGAGGTCATGGGCCGGCACGCAGGCTGGATCGCGCTCCATTCCGGGATGGCGGGCGGGGCCAACGCCATCCTCATCCCCGAGGTGCGCTTCGGGATCGACCAGGTCTGCGACTGGGTGGAGAGCCGGTTCCGGTTGGACTACGCACCGATCATCGTGGTCTCCGAGGGAGCGATGCCCCAGGACGGCGAGCAGGTGTTGCTCACCGGAGGCGAGGACGCCTTCGGTCATGTCCGGCTCGGCGGCGTCGGACACTGGCTGGGCCGCGAGATCGAGTCGCGCACCGGTAAGGAGGCCCGGACCACCGTGCTCGGCCACGTCCAGCGTGGCGGCACTCCCACCGCGCGCGACCGCTGGCTCGCGACCCGCTTCGGGCTCCATGCCATCGACGCCGTCGCCGCGGGCCGATGGGGAACGATGACCGCACTGCGCGGCACCGACATCGTCACGGTGCCGCTGCAGGAGGCGACTCGAGAGCTCAAGCTCGTCGACCCCGCCCTCTACGCCGAGGCCGCGGTCTTCTTTGGCTGAGAGACGTGCACGAGCGCAAGGGCGGACGATAGGCCGTTCGTGGTCCTGAACAAGCCGAAGTGACTACAGAGTGCAGCCTATTCCGGGGCTACTCTGCTCTGTGGGGGGAACCACCGGCGGTTCACGTCAGGAGGGGCCCCGCCTTTCTCGCAGCCCGGCGTCCGGGGTGCGTGAGGGACCAGGGGGGTCAGGCATGTGGGTCATTCCTCCACTTCCGCCCGGGGCGAGCCGGGCCGATCGTTATTGGCACCGCCGCGAGGTGGCCGCCACCGAACGCGAGATCAAGGACATCTGGACCAACGTCTGCCTGGTCACCCACCTCGCGCAGGTGATCCCTCCGCCCGGTGCGATCCTCCAGACGCCTCTTCTCGGCGCGATCACTCTCGACTCCGTCCCGGCGCGTTTCTCGGTGAAGTTGCGGCCCGGCCAGGTGCCGGGCGACTTCGCGAAGCGGACGGAGCGATTCGCGGCGGCCTTTCGGGTACCGGCCGTCGAGGTCGCCTCGTTGACCTGGGACAACCAGTGGATCGACGTCAGGCTCCTGGAGCCGCTCTGGATCGAGTGGCCCGACGAGTACGTCATCGACCCGGCCCCGGTCGAGGAGCCTCAGCCGGCGCTGTCCAGCACCGTCTCGGGACGGGGCGACGATCACCGGCCCGCCGGCGGGCCACGAAGCCTCCGGCACGGCCGGCACCGTTCGACGAAACAGCTCGGCTCCGGTTCCGACCCGTCACGAGAACCAGGACCGACCACCGCGTGGGGCACCTTCTTCCGATTGCTCGGGGACTTCTGGCGTCTCCCGGAAGCGGATGGGCCCAGGGCCGTGAACCACTGACCGGGACGGAGTCGGAGCTCCCGCGCGAGACCGGCCCGGCGAACATCGTCGACGCCCGGACAACGTGCCATGCTCGGCGCTGAAGAGGTGGAGCCGTGGATGCCGAGCAGCCGTACACGACCAAGCCGAGCCCCTGGTCGGTGGAGGAGACAGCGGAGCGGCTGACGACCCTCATCGCCGCCAGGGGCATGACGCTGTTCGCCACGATCGATCAACGCGCTGCCGCCCGCGACGCCGGGCTCGAGCTCCGGGACACCGTCCTCCTGCTGTTCGGCAACCCGGCCGCGGGCACCCCGGTCATGGAGGCGGCGCCCCTCGCGGCGCTCGACCTTCCGCTCAAGCTCCTCGTCTGGGACGACGAGGGCCAGACGCAGGTCTCCTACGTGACGCCCGCCGAGCTCGCGGCCCGCCACCACCTGTCCCCGGCGCTCGCCGCACCGCTGGCGGGGATCGACGGGCTCACCGACATCGGGTTGTCCCCACCCTGAGCGCCGGTCCGGACCACACCGAACGGATTGGCCGGACCAGCACCGGCCAGGGGCCGAGCCCCGGCCTCGCTCACAGGAGGGGAAGCACGCCCTCGCCCACCTGGTAGGCCTCCTCGAGGTGGGGGTAGCCGGACAGCACGAACTCGTCGATCCCGAGCTCCTGGTACTCGGCGATCCGCTCGGCGACCTGCTCGTGGCTCCCGACGAGTGCGGTGCCCGCGCCGCCGCGGACGAGCCCGATGCCTGCCCAGAGGTTGGGGCTGATCTCCAGGTCGTCGGCCGAGCCGCCGTGCAGGGCAAGCATCCGTTGCTGACCGACCGACTGGCTGGTGCGCAGCGCCGCCTGCGCCCGCTCGATGGCGGCGGGGTCGAGGGCGTCGAGCATGCGCCGCGCCTCGGCCCAGGCGGACTCGGCGGTGTCACGGGTGATCACGTGGAGCCGGATACCGAAGCGGATCGGGCGCTCCATCTCGTCGGCGAGCTTGCGGACTCTCCCGATCTTCTCGGCGACCTGCGCGGGCGGCTCGCCCCAGGTGAGGTAGACGTCGGCGTGGCGGGCGGCCACGGGAAGTGCCGCGTCGGACGACCCGCCGAAGTAGATCGGTGGGGTCGGGTCCGGTGGGGCATAGGTGGAGGCACCGACGACCTGGTACTCAGCCCCGGAGAAGTCGAACGGCTCCGTGCCCCACGACCCTCTCAGGACCGTGAGGAACTCGTCGGTGCGGGCGTAGCGGGAGTCGTGATCGGACCAGTCGCCGAACCGCTGCTGCTCGACCGCGTCGCCCCCGGTCACGATGTTGAGCATCAGCCGGCCGTCGGAGATGCGTTGGTAGCTCGACGCCTGCTGGGCGGCGAGGGTGGGGGAGATCAGTCCGGGGCGGAAGGCGACGAGGTAGCGCAGCCTCCTCGTCTCACGCAGGAGTGCCGCCGTCGTGATCCAGGCGTCCTCGCAGAACGTGCCGGTGGGGGTGAGGACGCCGGTGAAGCCGAGGCGCTCGGCGGCCCGGGCGATCTGGGCGAGGTAGTCGATGTCGGCGCCACGGGCGGCGGCGCCGACGTCACCCCGGTCGGCGTGGCGACGCGCGACGATGCCGCGCGCGTCCCCGGAGGTGGGCAGGAACCAGTGCGGGACGAAGGTCATGGGATGCGCCTCTCGGCTTCGAATCGGCGGTCGACGATGTCGGCGAAGCGCACCCGGCCAGGGATGACCCCGGCATCGGAGAAGGCGTCGGCGAGGTCCTGCTCGGAGCGGACGAGCTTGTCGTCCATCGCTACCGGCAGGTCGGGGCCGCGGTCGGCGGCGAGCCGGGTGACCGGCAGCGCGAGCTTGGTCTCCTTGCTCCAGACGGCGGCGCGCTGGTCGTGGTGGGCGTCGGAGTAGCGCATGGCCGCGTTGACGCGGCCCAGGAGATCGGCGATCGCTGCCTGCTTGCGGGGGTCGGCGAGCGCCTCGTTGCTCGCGACCTGGAAGGAGTAGCCGTTCGCGGTGCCGTCCCCGGTCGCGATCACTCGCGCGCCTGCCTCGAGCTGCGCCTGCGCGGTGTAGGGATCCCAGGTCGCCCACGCGTCGACCTGGCCCTGCTTGAACGCCGCGTAGGCGTCGCTCGGCGCGAGATAGGCGGGGTCGACGTCATCGAGGGTCATCCCGGCCGCGCGCAGCGAGTACAGGAGCTGACCGTGCGCCGAGGTGCCCTTGCCGACCGCGATCCGTTTGTCGCGAAGGTCCGCGACGGTGTGGATCGGGGAGTTCGCCGGTACGAGGATCGCGTCGGAGACGACGTTGCCCTGCGAGGCCGCCACGAGCTGGACCCGGGCCCTCGCCGCGGCGGCGAAGATCACCGGCGTGTTGCCGGTCTGGCCGAGGTCGATCGCGCCCGAGCGGGCGGCCTCGATGAGCGGCGGACCGGCGGTGAACGTCGTCCACTCCACCCGGTACGGCATTCCCGCGAGCAGGTTCGCGGCGCGCAGCAGCGACTGCGCGCCGCCCTTCTGGTCGCCGACCCGCAGGACGACGCCCGTCGGGTCCGCCGGCGGCTGCACGGGCGGCCGCGACCGCGGCACCGAGGAGCACCCGGCCACGAGCAGGGCCAGTGCTACGAGGATGAGGCCCGCGGCCCTAGGTCGCCGCATCGTCGACCACCCCGAGCTCGGCGAGCACCGTCGCGCGCAAGGCGCTCGTGTCGTGGCGCGGTCTGGGGCCCGGTGCGTGGTCGGCGACGATGCGCCCGTCGTCGAGCACGAGGACCCGGTCGGCCAGCGCGAGGGCCTCGTCGACGTCGTGGGTAACGAGCAGGATCCCGGGCCGGTGGCGTGTCCAGAGGTCGAGCACCAGGTCGTGCATCGCGATCCGGGTGAGCGCGTCGAGCGCGCCGAAGGGCTCGTCGAGCAGCAGCAGGTCCGGCTCGCGAACCAGTGCGCGGGCCAGTGACGCCCGCTGCGCCTCGCCCCCGGAGAGCGTGAGCGGCCAGGCCTCGGCGCGCCCGGTCAGGCCGACCTCGCCGAGCGCGCGATCCGCCGCCTCCGCGGCGTCGTCGCGGTGCAGTCCGAGCCGGACGTTGTCGCGGACGTCGCGCCACGGCAGCAGGCGCGGCTCCTGGAAGGCCACCGCGACCGATCCCGGTACCTCGACGGTGCCCGAGACACCCTCGGCCTCGGTGTCGTCGAGCCCGGCGAGGACACGCAGCAAGGTGCTCTTGCCCGATCCGCTGCGCCCGAGCAGGGCCACGAACTCGCCCGGGGCGACGGTGAGGTCCAGGCCGTCGAGGACCCGGCGTCCGCCGAAGTCCCGGACGAGTCCGGCGACGTGTGCGGATGCGGTGTCCGCGGGGGCGCTCACGACGGGGTCCCGGCGATCGTCGGACGCCAGCGCAGGGCCCGCCGCTCGACGCGACGTACCAGTGCATCGGTGCCCAGCCCGAGCAGTGCGTAGACGACGAGGCCCACGACGATGACGTCGGTGCGCAAGAACTCCCGCGCGTTGTTGATCATGTAGCCGAGGCCGGTGTCGGCGGACACCGTCTCCGCCACGACGATCGAGAGCCAGGCGATGCCCAGCGCCAGCCGCAGCCCGGTCAGCGCGGACGGGAGTGCGCCGGGCACCACGACGTGGCGGACGATCTCGCGCCGGTCGAACCCGGACACCCGGGCCACCTCGAACAGCTTCGGGTCCACGCCTCGCACACCGGCGTGGACGTTGAGGTAGATCGGGAAGAGCACGCCGAGCGCGACGAGCAGCACCTTCGGCGTCTCGTCGACCCCGAACCACAGGATGAACAGCGGCACCAGAGCGAGGTGCGGCAACGTGCGCAGCATCTGCACCGGCGGGTCGACGAGCAGTCCGCCCCAGCGCGACAGGCCGGACCACACACCGAGCACGAGCCCGAGAGCGGCGCCGAGCAGGAACCCGACCACGACCCGGGCCAGCGAGATCGCGAGGCCCTCGGGCAGCTCACCGCTCGCGGTGACGTCCACGGCCGCAGCGGCGACACGCCATGGCGAGGCGAGTTCGTCCTCGGCGAGCAGGCCGGTCGAGGAGGCGAGCTGCCACACGACGACGATCGCGATCGGGCTGATCCAGCGCTGCCACGACACCGACCGGCGGCGGGCAGGCGGCGGAGCGGAAGGGGTCGGGGGAGAGGTCGAGGCGCGCGCGGGCGCGCCCGGAAAGGTCGTGAACACACGGACTCCGGACGTCGGAAGGACGGGGTGGGGGCGTGTGTCAGCGACAGGTGGTGGCGTTGAGGCGCATGAGATCCACGTGGCGACGCCACGCGAACTGCCAACCCCGGGCCATGCCCTGATCGTGCGTAATCGGGCGCTCCGATGCAACCGGGAGTGTCCGGGCGAACTCCGTGCGCGACCGAGGCCGAGGGCAAGGCCCGACAGGACGGCCCGGATGCCTGCCCCGTGCCGGCGAGGGACGTGGTGCTCAAGGGCGGCCGGAGGCACCTACCCGGGCGACCACCCGCCGGCCCAGCTCGCGGGATGCCTCGAGCAGGGTCGCGTCGAGGACCAGGACGTCCGGGTGCCGCTGCGCGGCCTCGTGCACCGTCACGGCAGCCGGATCGTCGACGGGCACGAGCACCGCGAGCAGGCAGCCGAGAGCCTCCGGGTGTCTGTGGTCGGGGGCTTCGCCGCTCCCGTCGAGGAGGGCTCCGAGCGCGGCGCCGAGGGTCCCCTCCCGTGCCCGACGCGGGTGGGTCAGCCGTGTCGCGGCCCGTCCCAGGAGGGCGAGGTCGGTGGTGTCCACGCGGAGCGCCCGAAAGGCCATCACGTCGCTGCCACTCGACGCCGTCCAGGAGCCCGCCGTCTCGCGCAGCACCGGGCGCAGGGCCACCGCCAGGCGCCGGAGCGCGCGGAACGCGACGCGGGACGCGAGCGGGACCGGCAGTGCGGGCCCGACGATGGCCGTGACCGGCAGCGTGCAGGAGTCCGCCGTCGCGGCGATCCGGATCGCACGGTCCGCGTGGTCGTCCTCGGCGCGCCCGCAGGCCACGAGCACGCGCTCGGAGGCGCCGAGCAACGCCGCGACCTCCGGCACGGCGGGCGCCAGGTAGGGCGCGATGGTGGGTCCGGACCGTGCGGGGCCGGCCCGTCGACGAGTGCCGGGGCGGCGGCCGGGCCGGCTCATCGCAGCAGGTCCCGGGCGGTGAGCAGAGCGAGGTAGGCGTCCTCGACGTCCCCGGCGGCCAGGTGCGCGCACGCGACGCGCACCGCGGGCACGGCGGCGACCGGGCCGTCGTCGCCCACGCGCTCGAGGTGGCGGTCGAGGGCGTCACGGAGCATCCGGTCGAGGTGACGGCGGGCGGCGAAGGTGGAGGCGCCGTAGTCGACCTCGTCGAGGCTCGTGACCGCCACGATCACGGCACGCAGCAGCGCGGAGGTCGGGTTCCGGTGTCGGCATACCGGGACGGCCGGGCGGTCGGACGGGGGATCGGACAGGAGTGTCACGATGGAGCCGTTTCGGGTGGTGTGCCGTGCCGCCCGCCGCGCACCGGGGCGGGGGCGACGGGCGCGGGCGGACGGCGTCGTCGCGAAGCCGCCCCAGCCGTCGAGGGCAAGGGGTCGCGGGACGAGGCCGATCAGGGACGCGAGCGGCGGGGACCCGGGCGACAACAGATCGCGGCCAGGCGGCACAGGTCGACGTGCAGACGTCGCACCAAGGGCCGGCCGGGGGTCACGTGACTACAGGTACCGCATCGGGGGTCGCTCCACCAGGGTCGTGACCCCGGCGCAGGGCCTGAGGGCCGTCAGATCCGACAGGGGCGACGGAGGCCAAGTCACGACGCCTTCGACCGGTCCCCGCGCCTGGCCCGCACGAGGGCGGCCACGACTGCCGCGGCGGGTAGGAGCGCCACGGCGCCGAGTGCCCCGGGCACCCCGACGACGCCGAGCAGGCCGCCCACCGCGGCCGGCCCGACCGCTCCGCCCTCGAAGACCACGAAGTTGAGCAGGCCCGCGGCGACGGTCCGGTCGTCCGCGGCGACCAGGTCCGGGACGAGACCGGTGACGACGGCCTGCGCGCCCGCGAACCCGACCACGGTGAGCGCCGTGCCCGCGACGGTGACGATCACCCCGGCGCCCGCGACGGGCACGGCGACGAGGAGGGCGCCCAGCGCGGTCAGGGCCGCGAGCCCGCCGAGGACCCACCACGCACCGCAGCGCCGCACCACCGGGCCGACGCCCCGGCCGGTCAGGACCGCGCAGGCCGCCGCGGGCACGAGCACGACACCGGCGATCAGGCTGCCGCCGCCGACGGCGTGCTGCACCAGGCTCGGGGCCACGAACAGCACGCCGTAATAGCCCGCGAAGACCGCTCCACCCGCCGCCCCGGCGACCACGAGACCCGGTGCCGCGACCACCCGTCGCGGCACGAAGCCGTCGGGCCGGGTGCGCAGACGCCGCCGCACGACCACCACCGCGACGACGCCGGCGACGCCCACGAGGACGGCCGCGCCCGTCGGCAGCCCGACCGCCCGGGCCTGCAGGAGGACGACCACCGCGGCGGCGAGCGTCGTCAGCGCCGCCGCGCCCACCACATCGGTGCGGCCGACCCCGGCGTCGTGCGGGCCCGGGACCGCCCGCAGGGTCCGCCGCCCGAGGACGCCGAGCAGCAGCAGGAGGGGGAGCGCGACCGCGGGGAACGCGAGCACCGCGCGCCACCCCGCCCATGCGTCGAGCGCGCCGCCCAGAAGCGTGCCCAGGGCCGACGCTGTTCCCGCGGCAGCCGCGACGGCGCCGAGGGCGCGCAGCCGCGCCCGGGTCGGCAGTGCGCCGGGGAGCGTGAACGCGCCGATGGTGGCCGCCCCGGCACCGGCGCCGCCGATCAGCCGGCCGACGACGACCACTGCCAGCGTCGGCGCGAGGGCGGCCAGGATGGAGCCCGCCGCCACCAGTGCCATGCCGGCACCGAGCAGCCCGCGCGCTCCCCGGCGCGCCGCCCACCGCCCCGCGAGGGGCATGGTCGCCGCCGAGGTCAGCGACCACCCCGCGAGGATCCATGCCGTTGCCCCGAACGGCACCCCGAGAGCCGCGGCGACGCCGGGCAGCGTCACCGCCGGGGCGCCCACGGAGACGAACAGCGGCAGGACGGCCACCCCGAGCAGCAGCCCGAGGCGAGCGCCGATCCGCTCCGCAGCGGGGCTCGCCTCGTCGCCGGGTGCCGTCGCCGTCATGCGCGGGCGATCGGGGGCATCGGTCATCGGAAGCTCCTCGCCGAACCCGCGGCGAGTGCCGCCGGACCGTCGTCGTGACACACTAAGAACAGAACGCGTGTCACGCTAAGAGTCAGAGGAGTTACACGTCAAATGCTCGACGCGTATCACCAGAGCGGGGTGGACCTGGCCGTCGACCTCGCCAACACCCTCAAGCCCGTCAAGGGCGAGGACCTGCTCGACTCCGTCTCCGCGCTGCGCGCGTTCCTCGACCGGCACCTGCCGGGCGACGAGCGCGCCGAGCCCCCCACTGCCCACGACCTCGAGGCGGTGCGGGCGGTGCGGGCGACGGTGCGCGAGACGCTCGAACGGGCCGCCGAGGAGCCGGGACACGCCGCGCGGCTCGTCAACGACGGACTGCGGGAATGCCGCGCGGCCCCGCAGCTGCGACCCGACGGCGACGGCTGGCGTCTGGAGGTCGCCCCGGAGACCGGCGGGTACGCGCCCACCGTGGCGGCGCGGGCCCTGGACGCGCTCGCCGCCGTCCTGACCGAGCTCGGGCCGGACCGTCTCGGCGTGTGTTCGTCGCCCACCTGCCGATCGACCTTCGCCGACCTGTCGCGGAACGGCTCGAAGCAGTACTGCAGCCGCGGCTGCGCCCACCGCGCGAGCGTCGCGGCCTACCGGACCCGCCGGCGTCCGTCGTCCTGAGACGAAGCAGACCGTCAGGGCGTCGTGGACATCCCCATTTCCTCCCGACCCGTATCGCTGATCGTGAGCCACCGGCGGGCGACGGCGACGCGGCTCAGCCCGTGGGCGCCGAGCTTGGTGTAGGCGTGCTCGAGGTGCTTGTCGACGGTGCGCGAACTGATCCCCATCCGCTGCGCGATGTGGTGGTTGTCCGCACCGACGCTGAGCAGATCCAGGACCTCGGTCTCCCGCGCGGTGAGCGAGCCGTGCGGTCGTGGCGGCTCGAGCCGGGTCATCACCATGGCCAGCCGCGGCCGCAACGCGTCGGCGACGCTGACGTCGTCGTCGTCGAAGTCGGCGCGGGACCGGTTGAACGCGAAGCAGGCATGGCGACCGGAGGCGGCCGGCAGCGACAGGGCGAGCTGATGGTCCGCGCCGAGCGTGCGGTAGACGTGGGCGTAGGTGCCCAGGGCTCGGTATTCGAGCCGGGTCTGCAGGTCCGACCGGCGCACCGGCCACCCGGGTCCGGACCGGGTGTGGGCGACGAGCGGGTCCTCGTGGGCATGACGCTCGAACTCGTCGAGCTCGGTGTGCCCCAGCAGCCCTGCGGGTTCGGTGAGCACCTCTCGCCGACCTGCGGAAGCCAGACCGCACACCACGCTGTCCGCGGGGATCGCGCGCTGGAGCGCGGGCAGCAGCGCCGGGAGGAGCGACGACAGCGGCGTCGGCTCACAGGTCGCGTCGAGCAGCAGATCGACCACGGTCAGGATCCGCCGCAGCCCCTTCAGCTCGAGGTGTGCCACCTCAATGACGGTGACCCCCACGAATGGGGTAGTCAATCCGCCAGACGCCTACTCACTGTGATCGTCGGCGTCAGGGCCGGGCCTCGTAGACCCGGTTGACCGGGGTCTCGGTGGCCCGACGCCACCGGCTCCAGCCCGCCTCGGTGACGAGGTCACGGACCGCGTCCTCGCCGGCATGGTTGCCGAGCGCCACGGGGCCGCCCTGGGCCATGGCCGCCGGCAGGCAGATCGCGACGGACGCGGCCGTGAAGAGCCGGGCGATCGGGTTGCCGACGGTGTCGGCGAGGTTCTCCGACGCGTTGGGTTCCACGATCATCCAGGTCCCGTCCTCGGCGACCGCGGCCCGAGCGTGAGCCGCGGCGCCCCCGGGGTCGCCCATGTCGTGGAGGCAGTCGTAGCAGGTGAGCAGGTCGTAGCCGGTGCCCGGGAAGTCATGGGCACTGGCCACCTCGAACCGGACCCGATCGCCGACTCCCGCGTCGGTGGCGAGGGCGCGGGCGGCCTCGATGGACGGCCGGTGGTAGTCGAATCCGACGAAGCGCGAGGCGGGGAACGCCTCGGCCATCAGCAGGGTGGAGTAACCGAATCCGCATCCCAGGTCGGCGACGGAAGCGCCGGCGATCAGCTTGTCCTCGACGCCGTCGAGCGCCGCCAGCCAGCCGTGGTCGCCGAGGATGTTGGCGAGGTAACCGGGACGGAAGAACTTCGCTGTGCCGGTGAACAGCGACTCGGGGTGGGCGTCCCAGCCGACCCCGGCGCCGGTGCGGAAGGCCTCGAGGAGCGCCTCCTCGGTGGCGTACGCGGCGTGCAGGAGGAGGAAGGCGCCGGCCAGGTAGGTCGGGGCGAGGGGGTCGGCCAGCACGGCGGCGTGCTCGTCGGGCAACGTATAGGTCTGGTCGGCGGGATCGTGCTCCACGTAGCCGCCGGCCACCTGGCAGGCGAGCCATTCGCGGACGTAGCGCTCCACGAGGGCGGTGCGCCCGGCGAGCTCGGTGGAGGTCAGCGGACCTGCGCCCGCCATCGCCTCGTAGAGCCCGAGCCGGTCGCCGAGCGCGACGGTCAGCCCCGAGATGGCCGCGGCGGCATCGGTGATCACCTGCCCCATGAACTGCTCCACGCGGCTCTGATCCAGCATGACGGTCATCTCGGTCTCCTGACGCGGTGCGGGCACTGCTCACCACCCCAGACGGGGCCCGCGCAGGAGGCAATACGCGACACCACGCATCCCCGCCGCCGCGGCGACCGGTACGCGGACTCGCGTATAGCCGACGTGCTCAGCGCGGACCACGCTGGAGCCGACGCCTTTGCCGCTGCCACGACAGCACCGGGGCGGGACCACCGACGACACCCGGAGGACGAGCCATGACCAGGAAGACCATCGATTGCCGGGACATGCCCAGTGATGTGGGCTGCACGGTGGTCATCAGCGGAGAGGAGGACGAGGTCCTACGCCTCGCGGCCGCCCACGCGGTCGATGTGCACGGCCACCGCGACGACGACGAGCTCCGCGCGGGCCTGCGGGCCGGGATGCGCGACGCCGCCGAGGCGCCCAGCCGTCCGGGCGCCTTCGTCCAGCTCATCGAGTTCCGCACCCATCGCATCGCCGACTTCGAGGCCACCGAGGACCAGTGGGCCGACGCCATCGGCGACGCCCGCACTGCCCGCTGGGCGCTCACCGCCGCCGATCGCGACCGCCCCGACACCTATCTGCAGGTCGTGGAGTTCCCCGACCACCCCGCAGCGATGAGCAACTCCACCCACCCGGCGACCGCCGAGTTCGCCGACCGCCTCGCGAAACTGTGCGAGGGGGAAGCGACGTTCCACAACCTCGACGTCCATCGGTCGACGACCTGGGCCTGATCGAGCTGCGACGCCGCCGGCCCTCGATGAAGGGCCGGCTCACCCGTCACGGCGACCCCACCTCAGCCGGCGCCGGGAAGCCGATCCCGAGGCCCTTGGTGCCGCCGGTCCAGTCGGCGAAGCGATTCCCGGTGGCCGGGACCTCGTCGACCACGGTCGGTGGCGTCTGATCCCGGAGCGACATGTAGAGCGCTCCGCCGCCCACCACCACGGCGACGACGGCCGTCACCGCTGCGGCTGGTCCCGGGAGTACGCCGACGACGAACCCTGCCCAGAGCGCGAGTGTCGGCACCGCGGCACTGGCCAGCGCGCACATCCCGCGACCCACATGGACACCGCCCCGGATGAGCCACGCCAGACCGAACAGCTCGACCATGACGATCTCGCAGAGGATGAAGAACCCGTTCCAGCCCCATGGGCTGGTCACCGCGGCGGCCAGCAGGGCGATCCAGATTCCGATGCCGGCCACCCGGTAGGCGCGGTGCGCGTCATCTTGAGAATCGGTGGCCCACTTCCAGACGCACAACAGTCCCAGGGTGAAGAAGAACGCCGCCGCAGAGGCGAAGTGTACGACATTGCCGATCGCCTGCCAGCAGTTCGACCCCTTCAATGAGATTCCGGCGCACACGACATGGACCTGGGCGACTCCCGCCCGCGGCTGCGGTAGGTTCGGTGCCACTGCGATCAAGGTCGCGAACACCGCCCCGATGTTCGCCAGAATGTTCTCGCGCGGGACCTGATACGCCCACAGGAACGTCGCGAACGCGACCATGCTCCCGATGAAGATGCTATTGGTCACCGGATGGTGATACGAATCGCTGATCGAGGGCAGCAGGGCATGGTTCGAGAACGTGAAGACCGCGATCACCAATAGCGGCAGCATGAGTGCGACGAACCCGATCGAGATGCGCAACCAGAGATAGGAACGGACGATGATCTGGGTGTTGCGTTCCGCTGGTGAAACGGGCATCCGGGAGCCTCGCTTCGGTTCGGGTGAGCGTCGGTGATGTGCGAGAAGTGTGACCGCGACCTCGGCCGAGATCCAGCACGTGGCAGGTCTGCTCCGCCCGGGGGCCGGCTTGCCCCCTCCCGGCGCCGCTGTGCGCGCGCGGCTCCTGTGCCGATCGGCGGTAGACATCTGATGTCTCGCAGCGGCATGGTGGCTGACGGTGCGTGATTCACACCTCAGTGTGACCGCGCCCGGCGACAGATCAGATGTCGACCCGGCTCGGAGGGAGCGTCATGGACGCGACCATCGTCGACGTGGAGACCGTCGACCTGCGGTTCCCGACGTCGCGGGAGCTCGACGGCTCCGACGCGATGAACGACGCGCCGGACTACTCGGCCGCCTACGTCGTGCTGCACACCGACGGCGACGACGTGCCGGCCGGGCACGGGTTCGCGTTCACCATCGGACGGGGCAACGAGCTCGCCGTCGAGGCGGCCGCCGTCATCGGTCGCCGGGCCCGTGGCTGGTCGGTGGCCGAACTCGTCGCCGACCCCGGGGGATTCTCGCGCCACCTGCAGGCCGACAGCCAGCTGCGCTGGCTCGGTCCGGCCAAGGGCACGATCCAGCTGGGGCTCGCCGCCGTGGTCAACGCCGCATGGGACCTGATCGGCAAGGCGACCGGCAAGCCGGTGTGGAAGGTGCTCGCCGACATGAGCCCTCAGGAGCTGGTCGACCTCGTCGACTGGCGCTATCTGCGCGACACCCTCGCCCCCCAGGACGCCCTCGAGCTGCTCGAGAAGCAGGTCCCGGGCCGCGCGGAGCGCGAGGCGCTGCTGCGCCAGGAGGGCTACCCCGCCTACACCACCAGCGCCGGCTGGCTGGGCTACGACGACGAGAAGCTCGTCCGCCGGTGCCGCGAGGCGGTGGCCGAGGGGTGGGAGTCCATCAAGCTGAAGGTCGGTGCCGACCTGGACGCCGACGTGCGCCGCTGCGGGCTCGCCCGGGAGGTCCTCGGTCCCGGGCGGCGGCTCATGATCGACGCCAACCAGACCCTCGACGCCGCCGAGGCGATCCGGTGGATGGGCGCACTCGCGCCCTACGACATCTGGTGGTTCGAGGAACCGACCAGCCCCGACGATGTGCTCGCGCACGCGGCGATCGCGCGCTCCATCGGGCCGACGCGCGTCGCGACCGGCGAGCACGCGCACAACGCGGTGATGTTCAAGCAGTTCCTGGCGACGGGTGCGATGGGCGTCTGCCAGCTCGACGCGACCCGGCCGGGCGGCGTCGACGAGGCCGTGGCCGTCCTGCTGCTCGCCGCCGCCCACGACGTCCCCGTCTGCCCGCACGCCGGAGGCGTCGGGCTGTGCGAGCTCGTCCAGCACTTGTCGATGTTCGACTACGTCGCTGTCAGTGGCTCCCGCGAGGACCGGATGATCGAGTACGTCGACCACCTGCACGAGCACTTCGTCGACCCGGTCCGGATGCGCGGCACGTCCTATCTCCCGCCGACGGCGCCGGGCTACAGCGCGGAGATCCTGGCGGCGACGCGCGAGGCGTACGCCTTCCCGCACGGCGCGGTCTGGGCGGGCTGAGCCGATGCGTACGGAGACGTCCGCCGCGGACGCGCGGCCCGACAGCGTCGTCGACCGAGTGATCGGGGCCCTCGTCGCGCGGGTCGAGAACGGGGAGTTCTCGGCGGGCGAGCGCCTGCCCCCGGAGGCGGACCTGGCCGCCGACCTCGCCGTGTCGCGGCTCTCGCTGCGCGAGGCCGTCCGCACACTGGCCGGCGCCGGGGTGCTCGAGGTGCGCCGGGGGACCGGCACGTTCGTCACCGACCTGCGCCCCGACCGCCTCGTGCGGGCCAGCGGGACGTTCCTCGACCTCGTCGGGGAGCAGGGCGTGGCGGAGCTCTTCGAGTGCCGCCGCGTCCTCGAGCCCGGGGTCACCGCGCTGGCCGCGACGCGCATCGACGAGGCCGGTCTGGCCGACCTGGGCGCCCGCCTCGAGCGCATGCAGGGGCTCGACGAGCCCGAACGCCTCGTCGCCGAGGACCTCGACTTCCACGGGGCGATCGCGACGGCGGCAGGCAACGCCACGCTCGCCTCGCTCACCGGCGCCGTCGCCGGGCGCACTGCCCGCGTGCGGATCTGGCGCGCGGTCGTCGAGGCCGACGTCGTCTCGTGGACCCACGACCAGCACACGGCGATCCTGCGCGCCCTGCGCGCCCGTGACTCGCTCGCCGCCTGGACCGCGGCCACCACACACGTCACCGAGGTCGAGGAGTGGGTGCGCGCCCGCCTCACCGGCCCGAACGGCACCGGAGAAGGAGGTGGTCGACGATGACCGCCACAGCAGCCCCGATCGGACGAGCGCGATGGGTCCGGCTCATCCCCGTCGCCGTGATCGTCTACGTCATCTCGTACATGGACCGGACCAACATCAGCTTCGCGTTCGCGGGGCTGGGCCAGGACCTGCACCTCGACAAGGCCCAGCAGGGCCTGGCCGGAGGTGTGTTCTTCCTGGGCTACCTCGTCCTGCAGATCCCGGGCGGCCACCTCGCCGAACGGTGGAGCGCGAAGAAGTTCGTCGCGATCATGATCGTCTTGTGGGGCGTCTTCGCGCTGCTCTCCGGCGTGGTGCAGACCTTCGGTCAGCTACTGGTGGTGCGGGCGCTGCTCGGGGTGGCCGAGGGCGGGATCTGGCCCGCGATCCTGGTGCTGATCAGCCACTGGTTCCCGCGTCGCGAGCGCGCTCGCGCCTTCGGCGTGTGGATGATGAACATCCCCATCTCGTCGATCATCACGGCGCCGTTGTCGGGCTGGATCCTCTCGTTCTCCGACTGGCGCGCGCTGTTCTTCATCCAGGGTGCCCTCCCGTTCCTGATCGCGCTGCCGCTGTGGTGGCTGCTGGTCGCCGACCGCCCGTCCCAGGCGTCCTGGGTCTCGCCCGGCGAGCGCGACTGGATCGAGACGTCGTTGGTCGAGGACGAGCGGGACGCCCCGCCCTTCGCCGGCTACGGCGAGGTGTTCCGCTCCAGCGTGGTCTGGCGTCTGGTGCTGGTGTATTTCTTCGTCCAGGTCGGGTTCTACGGCCTGACCCTCTGGCTGCCGACGCTGCTCAAGAGCACCACGGGCGGCAACAGCACCCTCGTCGGCTGGCTGACCGCGATCCCCTACGTCGTGGCCGCGGTCGCGATGTACCTCAACGCCCGCGCCGCCGACCGCAACCGCCGCTACGGCCTCCACGTCCTGGGCTCGCTGGCGATCGGCGCCGTCACGCTCGTCGCCTCCGTCGCCCTCGGCAACCTGGCCGCGCTGTCGATCGCCCTGATCTGCGTGGCCATGGCCGGGGCGCTCGCCTACGACGGACCGTTCTGGGCGAGCGCGTCGCTCGCCGTCCCGGTGACCCTGGCCGGCGGCGCCATGGGTCTGGTCAACGCGCTGGGCAACCTCGGCGGGTTCGTCGGGCCCTACCTGGGCGGCTATCTGCAGGACCTCTCCGGCAGCTTCCTGTCCACGTCGGTCGTGCTGGCGGTGTCCCTCGTGCTCGGCGGCCTCGTGATGATCACGCTGAGAGGGCGGGCCAATCCCGGGCCGGCCGCGGTCGAACCCGAGCGCACGACGACCGCGGGAGGCTCGGCATGAGTGGGCGCAGCACGGCCTGGTTCGGCGCGGCCGGGCGCTCGGGGATGATCCACCGCTCCTGGATGCGCAACCAGGGCGTCACCGACGAGGTCTTCGACGGACGTCCCGTCATCGGCATCGCCACCACGTGGTCGGAGCTGGTGCCCTGCAACGCCCACCTGCACCGCGTCGCCGACGCGGTCAAGCGGGGCGTGTGGCAGTCCGGCGGGTTCCCGCTCGAGTTCCCGTGCACCGGGCTCGGCGAGACGCTCCTGCGCCCGACGGCGATGCTCTATCGCAACCTGCTCGCCATGGAGGCCGAGGAGCTGATGCGCGCCAACCCACTCGACGGGCTGGTGCTGCTCTCGGGCTGCGACAAGACCACCCCCGGGCTGCTAATGGCCGCCTCCAGCGTCGACCTCCCGGCGGTCATGGTCACCGGCGGCCCCATGCTCAGCGGCAAGTACCAGGGCCGTGACCTCGGCTCGGGCACCCAGGTGTGGCGCTTCGAGGAGGAGCTGGCGGCCGGGACGATCACCCCGGCCGAGTGCGCGGTCGCCGAGGGAGCGATGGCCCGCTCGCCCGGGCACTGCATGACGATGGGCACCGCGTCGACGATGGCCTGCCTGGCCGAGGGACTGGGCATGCAGCTGCCGTACTCCGCGACGTGGCCCGCCGTCGACGCCCGCCGCGACCAGACCGCGCAGCGCGCCGGGCAACGCATCGTCGAGCTCGTCACCGACGACGTCCGCCCCTCGACGATCATGACCCGGGAGGCGTTCGAGGACGCGGTCCGGATCAACGCCGCCATCGGCGGCTCGACCAACGCCGTGATCCACCTGGCCGCGATCGCGGGGCGCCTCGGAGTGCCGTTCTCGCTCGACGACGTCGACGCGCTGGGCCGCGACGTGCCCACGCTGGTCGACCTGGAGCCGTCGGGCCGGTTCCTCATGGAGGACCTGTGCTACGCGGGCGGGCTCCCGGCGGTGATGCGGGAGATCGCCGAGCTGCTCCACCTCGAGCGCCCGACCGTGGCCGGCGGCACCGTGAAGGACGCGATCGCGGACGCCGCGTGCTGGAACCGGGAGGTCATCCACCCGTTCGACCGGCCGATGGCCCCGGCCGGCAGCGGGACCGCGGTGCTGCGGGGCAACCTCGCCCCCGACGGCGCGGTGATCAAGCAGTCCGCGGCGTCGCCGACGCTGGCGCGCCACCGGGGCCGGGCGCTGGTCTTCGACTCCCCCGAGCAGTACCGCGCCGTCGCCGACGACGAGGACCTCCCGGTCGACGAGTCGACGGTCCTGGTCCTGCGCCACTGCGGTCCGCGCGGCTACCCGGGCATGCCGGAGGTCGCCAACGTCGGACTGCCCCGGAAGCTCCTCGAGCGCGGGGTGCGCGACCTGGTGCGGGTGTGCGACGGACGGATGTCGGGCACCGCGTACGGCACGGTCGTCCTCCACGTGGCCCCCGAGGCCGCCGTCGGGGGGCCGCTCGCACTGGTGGAGACCGGTGACGAGATCGAGCTCGACGTCCCCGGCCGTCGGCTCGTCCTGCACGTCGACGACGACGAGCTGGCCGCCCGCCGCGTCCGGTGGCAACCGCCCCCGGCGCCGACCGGCCGCGGGTGGACCCGGCTCTACACCGAGCACGTGCTGCAGGCCGACCAGGGCGCGGACCTCGACTTCCTGGTCGGCGGCAGCGGAGCCGACGTGCCGCGCGAGTCCCACTGACGCTGCCCGAGAACCGGAGGAGGAACGACATGGAACCCGTGTTCACCGGCATCGGTGTCGCCCTGGTGACGCTCTTCGACGCCGACGGAGAGCTCGACGCCGACGCGACGGCCGGGCTGGCCGCCCAACTCGTGGAGCTCGGCGTCGACGCGCTCGTGGTCGCCGGCACCACCGGCGAGGCCGACGCGCTCGACGACGACGAACGGCTCCGGCTGTTCACCGCCGTGCGGGCGGCGGTCGGGGACACCGTCGTGGTGGGCGGCACCGGCGCCGCCTCGACCCACCAGGCGGCGCGGCTCACCGCCCGCGCCGGCGACACCGGCGTGGACGCGGTCATCGGCCGGACCCCGCGCGGCCTCGTCGACCCGAGCGGCTACTACGAGGCGGTGGCCGCGGCGGCCGGGCCGGTGCCGGTGTTGGCCTACCACTTCCCGGCGGTGTCCCCGCCCGGGATCCCGGTGGAGCTGCTGGGATCGCTGCCCGTCGCGGGCATCAAGGACTCCTCGGGCGACCCGACCCGGCTGCTGGCCACCGTCGAGTCCTACGACGGCCCCGTCTGGACCGGGAACCCCGCCCTGATCCACCAGGCCGGGGTGCTCGGCTGCGCCGGCGGGATCCTCGCCCTGGCCAACGTCGCCCCCGAGCTCTGCGTCGCCGCGTTCGCCGGCGACGGCGAGGCCATGCGCGCGTTCACCCCGACCCACCTCGCGTGCGAGCGCGACTTCCCGCGCGGCGTCAAGCAACTCGTCGCCAAACGATTCGGTACCTCCGAGACCGTCCGGATGGGATGAGCCGATGCTGATCAAGAATCCCGCACGACAGCTGGACTCCGGCTATCTGGACCGGGTGCCGATCTTCCAATTCATCCTGCTGTCGCTGCTGTTCCCGATGTGGGGCGCCGCCGCCGGGTTGAACGACATCCTGATCACCCAGTTCAAGCACGTCTTCGAGCTGTCCGACGCGGCGACCGCATTCGTCCAGTCGGCGTTCTACGGCGGCTACTTCCTGATCGCCATCCCGGCGTCGCGCATCGTGCGGCGGACGTCCTACAAGGTCGGCGTCCTGATCGGCCTGTCCGTCTACATCGTCGGCTGCGGCCTGTTCTTCCCGGCCAGCACACTCGCGACCTACGGGATGTTCCTGTTCTGCATCTTCGCCGTCGCGATCGGGCTGAGCTTCCTCGAGACCAGCGCGAACACCTACTCGTCGATGCTCGGCCCGCGCCGGACCTCGACGTTGCGCCTGAACATCTCGCAGACCTTCACCCCGATCGGCAACCTGCTGGGCGTGATCCTCGGCAAGTACCTGATCTTCAACACCGGGGACTCGATCGAGGCGCAGCTGGACGCGGCCCCCACGCCCGAGGCGAAGCTCGCCCTCGGTCACGACCTCCTGCTGAACACCCTGCTGCCCTACAAGTACATCCTGATCGTGCTGGTCTGCCTGCTCGTGCTGTTCCTGATCACCGAGTATCCGAGGAGCAAACCGGTCGGCGAGGCCGCCGAGAAGCATGCCGGGTTGTCCGAGACGCTGCGGGTGCTCGTCCGCATCCCGCAGTACCGCAAGGGCATCGTCGCGCAGTTCCTGTACGTGGGCCTGCAGACCGCGGTCTGGTCGTTCACTATCCGCTTGGCCCTGGATCTGTACCCGGGGATGAATGAGCGCCAGGCGACCAACTTCATGATCGTCGGATTCACCTGCTTCCTGGGCGGCAAGTTCGTCGCGAACGCGCTCATCGCGCGGTACTCCGCCGCGCGGGTGCTCGTCGTGTACTGCGGTATCGGCGCGGCGCTGCTCCTGGTGGCCGCGTTCGGCCCGGCCGGGTCCGCCATCTGGTTCGTGATCGCCTCGAACCTGCTGATGGGACCGTGCTGGCCCACGATCTTCGGGCAGACCCTCGACACCATCGAGGACAAGCGCTACCAGGAGACCGGCGGCGCGATCCTGGTGATGGCCATCGTGGGCGGAGCCGTCGTGCCGGTGGTGCAGGGCGCGGTGTCGGACGTGCTCGGCTCACTGCAGATGTCCTACGTGGTCTCGGCGGCCTGCTTCGTCGGGATCCTGCTGTATTTCCGCAGCAATCTGCACCACCTCGCCCCGGACGACGCTCCGGAGCCGGCGATGCAGACCTCGGGGCAGGGCGGCACGGTGCGCGAGGAGAACCGCGAATAGTCAGAGTCGCTCCGGTTCGCCGCCACGGCGTGTGAAGCACGGCAGCGCGGGGTAGAGCGTGAGATGACCTTGAACTACCTCCGACGCGGGAGCGGCGCCCCCGTGGTCCTCGTCCACGGACTCGGCGGCTCGTGGCGCTCGTGGGGAACGGTGCTCGACGACCTCGCGACGAGGCGTGAGGTGGTGGCCCCCGATCTCCCCGGCTTCGGGGACAGTGCACCGCTCGTCGGCGAGGTCAGCATCGCCACGCTCACCGACGCGCTCGAGGGGTTCCTCGACGAGCACGACCTGCGGGACGCCGACCTGGTGGGCAGCTCGATGGGCGCCCGGATGGTGCTCGAACTGGCGCGGCGCGGGGTCGGTCGCGACGTGGTCGCCCTCGATCCGGGTGGCTTCTGGACGTCCGGGGAGCAGCGTCTCTTCTCAGTGTCGTTGCGGGCCTCGATCGCGCTGGTGCGCCGGCTCGATCGGGCGCTGCCGATGCTGCTCGGCAACCCCGTGACCCGCACGGCACTGCTGGCGCAGTTCTCCGCGCGTCCCTGGGCCCTGCCTCCCGACGTGCCGCTCACCGAGCTGCGCCGGATGATCAGCTCGCCGTCCTTCGACGACGCCCTTGGCGCCCTCACGCACGGCCCCACGCAGCAGGGGATGCCGCGCGGGACCGCACCGGGCCGCATCACCATCGGCTGGGGACGGTTCGACGGGGTGACGCTGCCGCGGCAGGCCGCGAGGGCCCAGGCGGCCTTCCCCGACGCCGAGGTGCACTGGTTCGACAAGTGCGGGCACTTCCCGCAGTGGGACGCTCCGCAGGAGGCCGTGGACCTCGTCCTCGCCGCGACCGGGGCGCGCACGGGCTGAAGTCGCGGTCGGGCGAGTGTGCCGGCCCGCGGGGCCCGGCCGCCCGAACATGACGGGAGCGGTGGCGTCGTCGGCCCCCCGGTTTGGCGACGTCACCGTCTCTCTCTCGCCGAGCGCCCCGGCGACGTGTCACGGTCACCGGGCCCGCCCGGACCGGGTAGCGCGCGTGATCAACCCGCCGCGTGCGGGCCCGCGGGTGACCGTCTGAACCCGTCACGGGGTCGACGACAGGCGCCCGGAGTGCCTCTCGACGTCATTGATCCTCGGTCGGTCGGGGGTCGGCGGAGTCGCGGTCGTCGTTCTCGTCCTGATCCGCGGGGACCGAGTCCAGCTCACGACTCTCGGCGCCATCGTCGGGGGGCGTGTCGGGGCGGGGGTCGCTCACGAGGGCACCTTTCGGTGGGGGGCGGGGTACGGCACCAACTCGGGTGTCATGCCCGGTCCGCGGTCGCGGCCCGGACGCTGCCGAGCGGGCTGGCGGGCCCGGACCGGGAGGTCCACGGCCCGCCGCCTGATCACGCCCCGGTGGTCTCCGGGTCGTTGTTGGCCCGCTTCTCCTCGACGTCCTTGGCCTGGCCGTGGAGGTCGGGGTTGACGTCCTTGCGGGACGCGTCCTGGTCGTTGTCGGCCTTCGGCCGCGGTGTACTCGTGCCGCTGGATTCAGTCATGCGAGCCTCCTGTGCCTCGACTACGAAAGGCGCGGGTCCCCGGTCCGTCGTGATCGATAACCGGTGGCGTCGCAGCCGGGGATCGTCCGGCCAACCCGTTCGGCGATCACGGGCCATCAGCGTCTTCGGCTGCGCGATGATCGGCTACAGCCACCCCCAGGCCGTGGTGGACAGTCGAGAGCCCCACATCCGCACCCGGACCTGAGATCGAAAGTGGGCGGTCGGATCACCCCACCACGAGGGGGTCGCGACGAACTCCACGCCGGGCAGCCCGAAGGGCGCTGAGCGACGGGCGACGACCCGACCTCGACGTGCACAAGCTTCGGCCCAGGCCGACCAATGGCGGCCGTCCGGGTCCGAAAGACCCGGGCGGGGCGCGCTTCCCCGGACCACGCTCGAGGCGAATCCGCAGGAGAGGAGCGAGGCCATGGACAACAAGCGCAGGGTGATCGACTTCGCCGGCGTGGCGATCGGAACCGTCGACGCCGACGGATGGGCCGTCGACTTCGCGGGTGTGCGCTTCGGCATGCTCACGACGAAGGGCGACGTGGTCGACTTCGCCGGGGTCCGCGTCGGCGCGCCCGCCAAGCGGTGAGCACCCGGCTGGGGGTCCAGGTGGACGACCATCCGGCGACGCTGCCGGCGGGTGGTGGGCCCGGGGCCCAGGACCTCGGGGCGTTGTTCACCCCACCCCCACGGGCCGGGCGGCCGCCCAGCTGATGGCCCCGTCCATCGCGGCGGCCGGGAAGTGCCGGATGTCCGGGTGGAGCACGGTGCCTGCGACCCGCGCCGCGACGTCGAGTCCGGGGGCATCGACGACCAGCGCGAGCCGCTCGATGCGGCCCTGGTGACCGGCGACGAAGCGCAGGTGGCGCAGCAGCCCGGAGATGTTCTCCCAGCCGGGGAACCCTCGCGCGTGAAGCACGAGGCCGGGCAGGTCGGCGTGGTCGGCCAGCCACCGGTCGACCTGCGTGGCGATGGCGTCGATGTCCTCGCGGCGCAGGGGCTGGTCGATGTCGACGACGACCACTCCCTGTTCGGTGCGCAGCCGGACATCGGCGAGTGCGCCGGGCAGCTCCACCAGCCAGCGCACGGCCTCGGCGCGCTCGGCCATGTCGAACACTCTGACGTGGCCGGGGAGGAAGAAGGCGGAGAACCGCGTCATCTCCCGGACCCACGGCAGGTCCGAGACCACCGCGCACCCGGCGAGGTTGCGCATCGCGCTGAGTCCGAGGCGGACGTCGTCCCACATCGCGGCAGGCGTCATCCCCGTGAACGCCTCGTCGACGACGCACAGGAACCGCAGCCGCCGGTGCTCGTCCGTCGCCCTGGCCAGCAGGGGGACGACGACGTCCTGATAGTCCTGGGGGGTCACGATGCCCACGGCGCGCACGGCGTCGACGCCGGCCGGGACATCGAGGTCTCGTTCGATCATGCGGTGAGTCCAGCGCGGTCGATGGGCTCGGCACCACGGCCGAACGCCCC
>NZ_DASXJS010000244.1:0-23842 GCF_036497245.1 Actinomycetospora sp.
GCCTGGCGCCGAAATGGCCCATGTCGGCGTAGAGGGCCTCAGCGCCGGTGACGCAAAGGAACACGCCGCCGAGAACGGCGAAGGCGAGAGCACGGAAATTGCGGGCGTGATGGCTCCATCCCCGTAAATGAGAGCCGCCCCGAACAGGCCGAGCGCAACGATCGCCGGCCGCCTCTCACGCTTGACGCCCAGCAACGCCATCAAGGCGAGGATGCCGCCTTCGCCGTCATTGTCGACCCGCATGGCGATGGTGACGTATTTGATGGTGGTGATCGCGATTAGCGTCCACACGATCAGGGACAGGACCCCGAGCACCGTTGCCGGGCTGCCGTCGCCGGTGAGATCCAATACGGTCCTGAGTGTGTAGAGCGGGCTGGTGCCGATGTCCCCGAACACCACGCCCAGCGCCCCCAGCGCCAGGCCGGCGACGCCGGCACCCAGGGACGCCGGATGTTCGACCCCGCCCGACCGGCCCCGCGGCGTCGGACGGTCCCCTGTCGCTGCACCCGGCGTCGGTCCCGGGGGTGCTTCGGCGTCGGCCATGCTGCGCAGTCTGCTCCGGAACGGGCCGCGGCGAGATCATGGGAGGGCCGCGGCCCTCGCCGGAGACGCGTCGGCCGCGGAACCGCGGGCTCAGCCGACGTACCCCGGCCGCGCGAGCATTTCCGCGATGGCGGCGTCGATGAAGTCGGTGTCCTCGGGGTTCTTGCCGCCGCCCGCGAAGTGGCCCCACACCCCGGGGATCACCCGCACCTGGCCGTCCGGGATGAACTGCGTCGCCCACTGCTCGTCCTCGGGCGGGAAGTAGAGGTCCTTCTCGGCAGGCATCGCGAGCAGCGGGCAGCGGATCGAGCGCAGCGCCGCCTCGGTGTCCCCGTCGAAGCCGGGCGTGTTCCCGACGTCCCCGGTGTGCCACGTGCGGATCATCGCGAGCAGGTTGTTCGGGTCCCGTCCGTCGCGGAAGAACTGCTCCCAGAAGCCGTAGAGGAAGTCGTCGAACGAGGTGAACCCCAGGGTGCGCCACTCCTCGCGCCAGTAGAAGGCCTGCGAGAAGCCCCAGCCCGCATAGATCCGGGCGAAGGCGCGCAGACCCTTGACCGGCGGGGCCGTGTAGTCGCCGTCCGCGTAGGCGGCGTCGGCCACCAGCGCCGTCGCCAGCGACTCGAGAAAGACCTTGTTGTGCGGCGCGGTCACGCTCGACCCGCAGAACGGGACCGCGCGCTGCACCATCTCCGGGTGGGCGACCGCCCACTGGTAGGTCTGACCGGCTCCCATCGACCACCCGGTGACCAGCGGCAGCGTCGTGATGCCGAAGTGCTCGGTGACCAGCCGGTACTGGCAGTCCACCTGGTCGGCGAAGGTCACGAGCGGGAACCGAGCGTGGTCGTAGGGGGACGCGGCGTTCGACGGCGAGGTCGACAGGCCGTTGCCGAGCATGTTCGGCACGACGATGAACCACTCGTCGGGATTCAGCGCCTTGTCGGTGCCGATCAGCCACTCGTTGTCGGTGTGCCAGCCCGAGTACCACGTCGGGTACAGGATGGCGTTGCTCTTGTCGGCGTTGAGCGTGCCGTAGGTCTGGTACGCCAGCCGGGCGCCGCGCAGGGTCGCGCCGCTCGCCAGGGTCACGTCGCCCAGGGCGAAGTCCTGGGCGTCGGTCGGTGCAGGCATCTCGGAACCTCCCGGAGGAGCAGGCGGGTGACGAGCACACCACGCCCCCTCGGCCCCGAGAAGTGTCCGCCGCCCAATCGTTGCCGGGGACGCACACGTCGGGCCCGGTCACCAGGCATCGGGGGGAAGCTGGTGACCGGGCCCGCGGGTCCGCCGACCGGTCCCGCCCGGGTGGGTCTCCCGTCCCCCGGGCGAGGCGAGCGGACGGTCCTAGTTGGCGGCGTCGATGCCGTTGCTGCAGCTCTTGGCGTTGGCGGCGGCGTTGCCGTGACCGGCCTTGGACAGGATCGGCACCGAGCCCGCGTTGTCCTGGACCGGAACCTGGACGCCCAGCACGTTCACCGGGACGTCGTTGTTGCACAGGTCGCCGGTGGTGTTGGGGGCGAAGTCGCTGGAGTTGACGAGGCCCTTCTGAGTGGTGGAGCCCTCGTCGTGGTGACGCGAGACGCCGTGGTCACCGTGGTCGCCGCTGTCGGTGCTGTCGCCGGCCAGGGCGATGCCCGTGGTGGAGAGCAGGCCGGTGGAGATCATGGCCGTCGCGAGGACGGCCTTGCGCAGGGTCGCCATGAGCGGCGGGTCCTTTCTGAACGGGGGCCCGGCCGGCGATGATCACACCGCGCGACCGTCTTGATTACGTGTCGTAAACAGTCGACCCGGCCCGGCGGTGACGGCCTCCGTCACCCATTCATCGCAACGGGTGACATCACGGTCGATGCGCGTCCGCGGCGGCCGAGCTCAGGGACGCGAGTTCACGACGCACCGCACGGCGTCGAGCACCACCAACGGGCGCTCCGCCCCCGGCGTCCGGACCCAGACCCGGGTCAGCTGCTCGGCGACCCGGGTCAGCAGCTCGGGGCGGGACAGGCCGAGGTCGTCGGCCCGGTCGTGGATCGCGTCCACCAGATCGATCACGGCGGCGCTGAGCCCCGGCAGCAACGCGTCGAGTGCATCGGCGGCCTCGTCGACGACCAGCTCGCTCGTCGACCGATCGGCGTGAACGATCACCCGGAGAGCGTAGCGACTGCGGAGTCGGGCGGCGGTGGGGTCCGGCCGATGACACGATCGTGGACCATCATCGGGGAGCTCGGGGACTCATCAGGAAGGACGGGGTCGCGTGACGGCGGTGTCGGAGCCGGAGGCCTAGGAGTTCGCCACCGAGGACCCGGACGTCGCCTACGAGATGATCCGCTCCCGCTACTCGGACAGCACGTTCCGGATCTCCGGCCATCGGGAGCGGTTCCGGCTCCGCGTGCGCGGCACCGACACCGACCGGTTCTCGGTCGAGCGGATGCGGCAGTCGGTCGCGTTCCACACGAGCGCGGCGCCGAGCGGCGCGCTGTTCGTGGCCCGGTCGAGGGCCGGCCGGTGCGACGTGCACACCGATGAGCGGGAGGTGCGCTTCGGAGCGGGCGAGACCGTCCTGATCGATCCGCTGCGCCCGTTGCAGGTGTGCCTCGACGACGTCGACTACGACGTGGTCCGGCTCGATCTGGACGCGACGACGCGCATCGCGGCCGAACTCTCCGGCCTCTCCCCGGGAGCCGTGCGCTTCTGGCTGTCGCGGCCGGTGTCGGCGGGTCGGGAGCGGCACTGGCACGCGGCGGCCGAGCACGTCCGGCGCGACGTCCTGGGGGACGACGAGATCGCCGCCAGCCCGATCGCCCGTGCGGAGGCCTTCCGCCTGCTGGCCACCACCGTGATCCACACCTTCCCCAACACCGCGCTGGACGCGCTCGCGGACGGGACCCGCCGGGGTCCGGGGGATGCCGAGCCCGCCGTCGTGCGCCGCGCGATCGACTACATCGAGCGCCATGCGGGCGAGGCGATCGACGTCGCCGACATCGCGGCGGCCGCCGGGATCGGAGCGCGCGGGCTGCAACACAGCTTCCGCAAGCACCGCGACACCACGCCGCTGGCGCACCTGCGCGCCGTCCGGCTGGAGCGCGCACACCACGATCTGGCCGACGGCGACCCGGGCCGCGGCGACACCGTCTCCGCGATCGCCCGCCGGTGGGGCTTCACCCATCTCGGGCGGTTCACCGCTGCCTATCGCGGGCGCTTCGGACACCCACCGAGCGACACGCTGCGCGGCTGACCCCGTCGGTCTTGTCCGCACAGCGAGATCACGAGTACGTTTCACGACCGGCGGCCCTCGTGGCCCGCCCCGCCCCGCCCCCGGGCCACCGAACGGCGAGCGAGCCTCCCCCCGGCCCGCTCGACGGTGGTTCCGGGCGGCGGGGTCCGGCTCGCTCCCGGACGCCGACGAGGCCCCTGCTCCGCGCAGGACTGCGGGCGAACATATCGAGAGTTCTGATGTCGAACTGAAACAATCGCCGCTCCGGCAGGGGAGAACGCCAGGGCCGTTCGGCCACTCGCCGTGGCTGTCGAGGCGACCGGCGCAATTCTGAACAGATCTGTGCCGCGCCAGCACCGCCGAACTGCCGGGACTCGTTGACACGTCACCTGGAACGGACTTCACCCACGAGGCCCGGATCAGTTCGTCAGACGCTCCCCGCGATCGGAGACATCCTCGTGATCATTCTCGGAATCATTCTCATCGTCCTGGGTTACGTCGCGCCCGTCCCCAGCATCATCGCCACCATCGGCTGGATCCTCCTGGTGGTCGGCCTGATCCTCACGCTGCTGGGCGCGGTCGGACGGCCGGTCGGACGCAAGACCTACTTCTGATCCCGGCTCGGGGCCGTCCGTCGCAGCGGGCGGTCCCGAGTGCCGCGGCGCCGTCGTGACGCCGTCGTCATCGGGATGCGCTGGAATGGCTCCCACGGTCCGACGCGGCCACGGGAGGTGCGGGGTGGGGGTCTGGGACATCGCCGCGCTTCCGCCCCGTGAGCAGTTCGGTTACTGGCACGAGGTCATCTGCCAGGCGTTCGTCCCGCTGACGCCCCACCGGACGCTGGACGAGGAAGGTTTCTCGGCCCGGGTCGAGACCCGTCCGCTCGCCGCGCTGAGCCGCGCCCGCCTCAGCTCGCGGCCACAACGGACCGACCACGGTCCCCGCGAGGTCGCCCGCACCGACGGTGACTACTACTTCGTGAACCTCCAACTCGCGGGTCGGTGCCTCACGACGGTGCGCGGCGAGTCCTCCGTCGTCGAGCGGGGCCAGTTCGTCGTCGTCGACACCACCGAGCCCTACTTCTTCCACCTCGACCAGCCCTGGCAGATGCTCTCCTACCGACTTCCCCACGCCACGCTGACGGAGGCCCTCCGGGGACGTCGTCCCGCGCTCGGCAGGCCGGTCGACCCGACCGGGTCGGGATCCGCGGTCACCGCCCTCATGGCGGCGCTGTGGCCCCTCGCGACGACGACGCCCGGGGCGGGCGACCTCACCGAGTCCTTCGCGGCGGCGGTCGCGGCGGCGACGGCGGGTGACACGTACGCCGCCGTCGAGCCCGGCGATCCGCGGGGCGTGACGCGCGCCGCCGTCCTCGCCTACGTGGAGCGCCACCTCGGCGACCGGGACCTGACCGTGCCGGGAGTGTCCCGGAGGTTCGCGATCTCGCCGCGGACCCTGCACGCCCTGTTCGCCGACGGCGACGGGTCGTTCGCCGCGACGGTGCGCCGCCTGCGACTGGAACGGTGCGCGTCCCGGCTGGCCGATCCGACCGACCGGGCGACGGTCACCGCCGTCGCGGCCGCGCACGGGTTCGACGACCCGACGTCGTTCAGCCGCGCCTTCCGACGCCACTTCGGGGTCTCGCCGCGCGAGGTCATGGCCTGACCCGACGGCCTGCACGAACTGCCAGCTCACCGTGCACGTCCGGCCGAGACCGCCGTCGTCCTCCCGGCGATGCTCGTGGCTCCGCCCCGACCGCGGGAGTCCGTGCACCGGAGGAGCAGCCATGACCGTGTCGTTCCAGTTGAGCCCCGAGCAGGAGCAGCTCAAGGCCGCCGCCCGCGGCTTCGCGAACGAGCACCTGCGCGGGCTCGCGTCCGCCGTGCGCGCCGAGCCGGACCCGCTGACCCGGGCGCTGCTGGCACGGCCGGTGTTCGAGAAGGCGGTCGGGCTCGGCTTCCTCAAGGGCCTGATCCCCGCGGCCGTCGGAGGTGCGGCAGGCGGCGGCGTCGACGCGGCCGTCTTCATCGAGGAGTGGGCCGCGCGGAGCCCGGACTTCACCATCTCCTTCGCCGGGCCCCTCATCGCGCTCACTCCGGTGTACGAGGCAGGCACGCCCGAGCAGGTCCGGCGCTTCGTCGCACCGTTCCTCGCCGACTCGGGGGCGCCCCTCGCCGCCATGGCGTTCAGCGAACCGGCGGGCAGCGCGAACTTCGACGCCGAGGCTCCCGCGGCCGGGATCACCACGACCGCCACCCCCGACGGCGAGGACTACGTCGTCCAGGGCACGAAGGCGTGGGCGTCGCACCTGTCGGGCTGGGACGGCGACGGACCGGACCTCATGACCATCGTCTGCCGCGCGCCCGGCGGTGTCTCGCTCCTCGTGGCCGAGCGCGAGCAGCTCGCCGGGCACCTCGAGGTCGAGGAGCACTACGACCTGCCGGGGCTGCGCGGCTGCCTGACCTCGCGGGTCAGGCTCCACGAGGTCCGCGTCCCGAAGGCGAACCTGCTCGGCGCGGAGGGACAGGGCGCCGCGCTGACCCGCAACGCCTTCCTGCCCAGCGGCGCCTCGATCGGCGTCTTCGCGGTCGCCGCGATGCGCGAGGCCTTCGACGTCGCCTACCGCTTCGCCCGGACCGAGACCCGCGGGGGCGCCGGCCCGATCCTCTCCCACCAGGCGGTCTCCGACGCCCTCGCCGACGCCAAGGGCCGGATCGAGGCCGTCCGCCTGCTCGCCTGGCGCGCACTGGACGCCGTCATGGCGCAGCACCCGTCCGCGCTGGAGCTGGCCCTGCACGCCAAGGTCCTCGGCTCGGAGTCCGCGGTCGAGGTGATCAACAAGCTGGTCCAGGTCGTGGGCGTCACGGCCTACGACCGGGACTTCCCCCTCGTCGGTTTCCTCAACGAGGCCCTCGCCTACCCGATCATCGAAGGCAGCAACATCGGGGTCCGGCGCCGCCAGCTCCAGAGCCTCTTCCTCTCCCCCGGCTACGACCCCCTGGCCGCCTCCGGGATGAGCTGAGCTCCTTCAGGCGAGTTCGAGGCCCCGGGTCATGACGTCCTCGGCCACGGCCGCCAGGCGCCGACCGCGGCTGCGCGCGTGGGCCCGCAGCCTGGTGAACGCCAGGTCGGGTGTCTCGTCGTGGCTGCGGGCGAGGTAGCCCTTGGCCTGCTCGATGATGATGCGGCTCTCCAGGGCCTCCTCGAGCTGCTTGCGGACCAGCGCGTGCGTGTGCTGGGCGCGGTCGTGGACGATCGTCAGGGTCGCCACGGTGGCCAGGCACTGGGCGATGGCGAGGTCGGCCTCGGCCGGGGGCGTGACGCGGGTCCGGGCCAGGGTCAGCGCCCCGACGACCTGGTCGCGGCAGCGCATCGGGATGCCGTGCACCGAGCGGAAGCCCAGGCGTAGGGCCTGGGCCGTGAAGGCGGGCCACCGGTCCCCGTCGAGCGTGACGTCGGACGAGGACACGACCTCCGCCTGCCGGTAGCTCGCCACGCCCGGGCCGTCGTCGACGTCGTCACCGAACAGCCCGCTGGAGCGGCCGTTCCGCCCGCAGATCGCCACGGTGTCGAGCGCGCCCCGGTCGTCGACGAGCTGCACGGCGGCGGTCTCGACGTCGAGGAGGTCGACGCTGGTCGCGGCCAGGGTGTACAGCAGTTCGGGGACGTCGAGCCGGGACTCGACGCTGCCCGCGACGTCGACGATGGCCTCGACCAGGCGTTGTTCTCTGGGCAGGAGGCCCACGGTGGATCCCTACGCCGACTCGGACGCTCGTCGCCGGACTGGTTCACCGAAGGTGCTCGGTGCCGGTTCGAGCGCAGGAGGCGGCGTGGGCTGGGCCGTCGCGGGGGACTGTGCCCGCCCCACGACGTTCTGTCGACCCGGGTGGTCAGCCCGGGGGAGGCGGCCGGAGCGTCCCGATCACGGGACGATGGTCCGATCCGGGCACCCACGGCACCGTCGGGGGCCCGGCGGAGAACAGCCCCCGGAAGAAGACGTAGTCGATCTTCTCCTGGGCCGGGGCGTCCGGGGCCTCCGGATCGTTCCCGGAGGTGGGGAACCTGCCGTCGGGATCGACCTCGGCGAAACCGTCGCGCAGCGGGGCCATCGCCGCCGGATCCTGGCCCTGGGGCTCGTTGAGGTCGCCGACGACGACGGTCGGTCCGGACTCCGCGCCCGCCCGGCCCGCGAGGTCCCGGATCTGCCCGGCCTGGACGCCGGCGAGCCCGATGTGGGTGTTGTAGAGCGTGAGGGGTGCTCCGTCCGGGCCGCGCAGGGTCAGTCGCTGGTATCCGCGCTGCTCGTCGCGGTGGTCGGGCGCGTACAGAGCCGTCGTCGCCGTGGTCACCGGCAGCACGGTGAGCACGGCCAGCCCGTACGACACGACGGCGCCGTCGTGGCAGGGGCTCCGCAGCTCCGCGTTGACCGGTTCCGCGTCCTCGGCGGGGGTCGGCCGGACCGGTCCGGGCACCGCGACGTAGGGCAGCCCGTGATCCCGGCGCAGCTCCTGCGCCAGGGCGACGGCCTCCCCGGCGCAGATCTCCTGGAGGCCCACGACCGCCGGGCGCGACGCGGCGATCGTCGCGGCCCACTCCGGCGGGTCGTGGCGCGCGGTCAGCACGTTCCACGTCATGACCCGCAGGTCGGTCGGCGAGGCCGCGACCGGTGGCGGTGGGGACGGGGCGCAACCGGCACCGAGGCCCAGCACGGTGGCGACGACGAGCGCCACCGCCCCGGGAGCGCGGCGCCGACACACCGGATGCGGCACCGGCGCAGCGTACGGCCGCGTGCGCTCAGCGCGGCGACGCGAACATCGTCGTCGCAACCGTCGACGTACGAATGACGTACTGCATGGTCCGTTGACAGGACGGACCACTGACCGCACGACGCCCCAAGAACCTGGACGTCGGCCGGTGACTTCCCCGGCGACGTGCGGCACCTTGAGACGGGTCGGCCCCGACCGCCGCCCGGTACCCCCCACCAGGTGCGGCGGCCGGGGCCGACCCACCTGCGATTCGGCTCCCGGGCGGCCACCGGTTCATCACGATCTCACCGGCCGCGTCCGGTCTGCTGCGGGCGGTCACCACGCCCGCGGGCGGAGCGTTCCTCCCGATCGCGCCGATAGTGTGGTGTCGAACCGTCGGTGCAGGAGGAGTCGTGACCGTAGGGCGCACCGGCGTCGAGACCGCTTCCCGCGCGGCGGCGGTACGCGCCACGCGCATGCTGGAGACCGGTCCGGAAGAGTCGTTCGACCGGCTGTGCGCGCTGGCCGCGACGATCCTCGACGCGCCGATGACCTATCTGACCGTGGTCGACGAGGTCCGGTCCTTCCTCAAGGGCGCCCCGAACTCGGCCGCGCTGTGCGGACCGGACGGCACCTTCGAGGCGCCCGCCCGCGAGGCCGCGTGCCAGCTGGTGGTCGACAGCGGGGAGGAGGTCGTCTCGGCCGACACCGCCGCCGACCCCCGACTGCGCGACCTGGTCCAGATCAAGGCGTTCGGGGCCCGGGCCTGGCTCGGCGTGCCCGTCCTCGACCCCGACGGCTTCGTGCTGGGCAACATGTGCGCGATGGACACCCGCGTGCGGGAGTGGTCCGTGGGCGATCTCAGCGCGATGCGGACGCTCGCCGCGGCGGCGAACGACGGGATCGGGCTGCGCCTGGCTGCCCAGCACCTGCAGCACTACGCCGAGGAGACCGCCGAGCTCGCGGAGACCCTGCAGCAGTCGCTGCTGCCCGCCCACGCGCCGAGCATCCCCGGCATGACGATCGCGACCCGCTTCTCCCCCGGCGGTACCGGGGTGGACGTGCTGGGGGACTTCTACGACGTGGTCCCGCTTCCCGGGGGCGGGTTCGGGGTGGTGATCGGCGACGTCTGCGGCAAGGGCGCCGCCGCCGCCCGCACGACGGCGATGGCGCGTTCCGCGGTCCGCACGGCGGCACACTCCGAGCCCGACCCGACCGCGGTGCTCGACACGGTCAACGAGGTCCTGCTGTCGTGGTTCGGCGCCGGCCACAGCTTCGTGACGGCGCTCTTCGCCACCTTCACCCGCGCCGGGGACGGCTGGACCGTCCGGATCGCGACGGCCGGGCACCCGCCGGCGTTCGTGCGCCGTGCCGACGGCACCGTCGAGCAGCGTCCCGGCGGCGGCCGCGTCCTGGGCCTGACCGTCGAGCACCTCACCGCGACCGACACCGTGGAGCTGCGCCCCGGCGACGCCCTGGTCGTCTACACCGACGGCATCACCGAGGCGCGCGATCCCGGCGGCGTCCAGTTCGACGAGTGGGGCGTCGCCCGCGCCCTCGGCACCCCGGGGCACGACCCGCTCGATGCCGACGGCATCGCCGACACTCTCGTCGGCGCCGCCCGTCGTCACACCCGCGCCACCAACGACGACGACGCCGCCGTCGTCGTCCTGCACGTCGAACCCGCCGACCCACCGGAGGGCCGGCCGTCCTGACCCGGGGCTAGCGGAGCACGACGGCGGCGTCCGGCTCGACGGTGCGGAAGGTGAACGACTCCTCGAGGTAGAGGTGCACCGCCTCGACGTCGTGGTCGGAGTAACCGATCGCGAGGTCCTGCCCGACGTCGAGCAGGAAGTCGCCGCCGCGCTGGCTGATCACCAGGGTGTCGTCGAGCCCGGGCGCGCGGTGCACCTGGCCACCGAGGATGCGCCTGAGGTGCTCGAAGAGCGGATAGCCGCCGTGCTCGGTGGTCTCGACGATGCGCGTGTAGCCCGCGGGGGCGATGGCGAGCGCGTAGGGCCCTTCGATGCCCTCGCAGCGCAACCGGTCGACGGCACGCGCGACGGCGGCCGGGTACCGGTCGGGGTCGTCGCCGAGGGCGACCGGGTCGTAGGGCGAGATCGCGGTGATCCCGGTGATGCCCGCATCCGGCCAGCCGTGGAAGATCGCCCGGTTCTCGATCTCGGCGCGGGAGACCGTGAACGGGACCCGGAACTCGCTGAGCGGCTGGACCCGGCGCAGCCGGGAGACGGCGCTGCCCGCCGGCGCCCCCGGGGGTGGACCGTCGAGGCGCCGCGACCGGCCCAGGTCGACCGACGACGTCGCCCAGCCGGCCGTGCCGGTCCAGTCCGCGAGGCGGCGGGCGGTGAGCAGCGGGGTGAGCCGCTCACGGGCCTCGTCGTCGACGGCGGCCCAGGCGGTCGTCGGGATGGGCGCCTTGTCGCGCAGGAGGTGGTCGTGGACCGTCACGGCTGTCCCTTCAGGCTGCCGATCCCGAGACCGTCACGGGTCGGGGCCGGGGAGTCGAGCTCGCTCTCGACGGAGGCGACGTAGGCCGCGGGGTCCTTGTCGCGGTTGTCGAGACCGGCGGGGGTGGGGTGGGCGTCCAGGAACTCCTGGAACCGGACGCCCAGAGCGTCGCGCAGCCCGGTGGTGGCGTGCTGGCGGAAGTCGGCGAGGCCCTCGTTCTCCTCCTCGCCCATGTGCTCGTCGTTCGCGCGGCGGGCGGCCCAGACGCCGTCCCACCACCCGCGGCTGCCGACCGGGTTCCGCTCGGCGGTGGCGACGCCGTCGCGGATCTGGTTGTGGTCGCCGATCGCGTCGAGCGTCTCGTCCTCGGGATTCTCACCGTGCTCGAGCAGCTGCGGGTAGAAGATCTTCTCCTCGGCGAGGGCGTGGACGTCGAGCCGGGCCGCCAGCGGGGCCCAGATCGCCGACAGCTCGCGCGGATCCGACGAGGGACGGGCCTGCAGGTCGTCGAGGGCCGCGAACTGCCGCCGGAACCACGCGTGGTCCTCCATGATCAGCGTCGTGATGTCGGGCACAGCGGCCAGCCTAGTGGGATCTCGCCCGCCCGAACGGATCGCCGACATGTGGCTATACATCGACGAGTGTTACCGTGGCGCCGTGGAGCCGAACGAGAACCTGGCGTTCGACGCTCTGTCCGACCGTGTCCGCCGGCGAATCCTGGCCGTGCTCGGTGAGCACGGCGAGCTCAGCGTCGGCGAGATCTCCGGGCGCATCGACGTCGTGGGGCGCACCACGGTGTCGAGCCATCTGCGGGTGCTGCGCACCTCGGGACTGGTCCACGAACGTCGCGACGGCCGGAACCGCTTCTACTCCCTCGACGTCGACGGGGCGGTGCGGGACGCGTTCGTGTTCCTGCAGTCGATCCTGCGCCAGGGCGTCGAGGCGGTCGAGCACACCACCGGGTCCGCCTCCGAGGAGGACGGGGACCCGTCGGGGCCTGCTCGGCGGCAGGCCGCCGGGTAGGCGCTGCGGCGGCGCGCATGATGGACACCGTCACCATCGCGGCCGAGCGCACGGTGAGCCTCGCACCCCACGAGGTGTTCGCCCTGTTCGGCACGGCGCAGGGCGCGGGCTGGTTGTTCGACGCCCACTGCGACGAGGTCCGGCCCGGCGCGGTGGTGAGCCTGCGGCTGCCCCTCGACGGGCTCGGCGGTCACGCCGTCGACGTGCTGGGGACGTTGGCGCGGGTCGTCCCGGGCGCCGTGATCGACATCGAGCACACCCAGCCGTGGCGGGGACGGCTCAGCCTGCGGTTCACCCCGGGCGGCCCGCGGGAGACCCGGCTCCAGGTCCGGGCCCACGTCCCCGGCGAGGGCGTGGAGTGGCTCCTGCACCGGCGCGGGATCCCGCTGCCGGAGCCACCGGACGACGGCGCCGTCCGGCTGGGGGCGATCACGAACGCCTCGGGCTCCGGCGCGGTGTACTCGATGTCGGCGGAGCTGATGGCCGAGCTCGCCGTGGACGAGGTCAACGCCGACGGCGGCATCCGCGGGTCGGCCGTGCACCTGGTCACCGCGGACGACGCCACCGACGCCGAGCAGGCCGCGTTCGAGGCCGAACGGATGGCCCGGCTGGGATGCCGCGCGATCTTCGTCAACAGCACCTCGGCGAGCTTCGAGGCGGTGCGGCGGGCCGTGGCCGGGTGGGACGTGCTCGTGGTGCACACCGTGCTCAACGAGGGCGGCGGTCTCTCGCCCACCGCGGTCCGCTTCGGCGAGCGGCCGAACGCCCAGCTCGACGCGCTCGTCGCGCCGGCGATGGCGGCCGCGGGCGCACGGCGGTGGTTCCTGGTCGGCCAGAGCTACGTGTGGTCCTACGGCGCCCACGCCGCCGCGCAGCGTGCGATCGCCCGCGCCGGGGGCGAGGTGGCCGGTGAGGACCTCCGCCCGCTGGGCACCAGCGACTTCTCCGACACCGTCGCGCACATCGAGCGCTCCGGAGCCGACCTGATCCTGTCCAGCCTGGTCGGCGCGGACGAGGTGGCGTTCGAGCGCCAGAGCCACGCGGCGGGCCTCCGGGCGTCCACGCGCACCGTGTCGCTCGCCCTCGAGGAGGCGACGCTCGCCCACATCGGTCCGCGCGCGGGCGAGGGACTGCAGACCGCGCTGGGGTACTTCCAGGACGTCCCGGTCGCGGGCAACGCCGACCTGCTGCGGCGCTACCGCGCGGCCTACGGGGTGTGGGCACCGGCGGTCACGGCGCTCTCGGAGATCGTCTACGAGTCGATCCACCAGTACGCGCGCGTGGTCCACCTCGACCCCGACGGACCCGCGGCGGCCCACGGCCGCGCGCTGCGGGCGCAGCGGGCCGCGCGGGCCCCCGATGCGATCGGGCGCCGCGACCTGCTGCGACCGCGGCTGTACGTGGCGCAGGCCCACGGGTCCACCCTGCGGATCCTCAGCGAGGTCGGGCGCCCGCGCTGAGGAGTGTCCGCAGGCCGGGACTCAGAGCTTGGTGAGCACCCGCTCGGCCGAGGACATGTCGTGGTCGCCCAGCCCGGCCTCGACCTCGACCGACGTCACGACGCCGTCCTCGATCACCGCGCTGTAGCGCTGGGACCGCACTCCGAGCCCGAAGTCCCCGGTGTCGAGGTCCAGCCCCATCGCCGTGGTGAACGCGGCCGCGGAGTCGGCGAGCATCACGATGTCGCCGGCGTGCTGCGCCTCGGCCCAGGCCTTCATCACGAAGAAGTCGTTGACCGAGACGCAGACGACCTTCGCCACGCCCTTCCCGGTCAGCTCCGCGGCGTGCATCACGAACCCGGGCAGGTGGGCGTCGCTGCAGGTGGGGCTGAACGCGGCGGGCACCCCGAAGAGCACGACCTTCCCGCTGCCGAGCACGTCACCGGTGCGGACGTCGGTCACCTCACCCGCGGTCACCGCCTTGAGCGGCACATCAGGGATCTTCTCGCCGACGGAGATCGTCACGGCACATCCTTCCGGGAGACGTCGAGGTGTTCAGCAAACGCCGCGGCGCGCGGGATGTCGAGGGCGCCGACCGGCGCCGGGGGCGCGGCGGCCCCGTGGCGGCGCTCGAACCCGCCCAGCCGCCAGAGCAGAGCCGCACCGCCCCAGACCAGGACGAAGAACCCGACGATGACGTAACCGAGCAGCTCGAAGTCGTCCGCGATCGAGGCGAACCCGGCCAGCGCGGTCACCCCGAGATCGTCGGACAGCACCCCGGCCAGGTACACCGCGGCGATGAACCCGGCCACGGTCACCGTCGCGGCCGTCGTCGCGATGTTGTAGAAGAGCCGCCGCGCGGGACTGCGGTTCGACCAGGAGTACGCGATCGACATCAGCAGCCCGTCGGCGGTGTCGAAGGCACTCATCCCCGCGGCGAACAGCAGCGGCAGCGTCAGGGCGGCCAGCAGCGGGGCCCCGCCCGCGCTCCCGCCCGCGCCGGAGGCGGTGGAGGCCGACAGGGTCAGCAGCGTGACCTCCGAGGCGGTCTCCAGCCCGAGCCCGAACAGCAGACCCAGCGGGTACATGTGCCAGGAGTGGCGGATCAGCGTCCGGGCGCGCCCGCCCAGGATCCGGTTGACCAGGCCGCGGTTGAGCAGCTGGCGCTCCAGCTCGGCCTCGTCGAGGGTCCCCCGGCGCAGCCGGCGCCAGGAGCCGACGATGCCGGTGAGCACCATCGCGTTGAGCACCGCGACCAGGCCCAGGAACACCATCGCCACGACGGTCGACACGGTGCCGCCGACCTCACGGAAGGTGTCCACGCCGCTCGAGCTCGCCAGCCCCGCGGCCGTCGCGACGACCAGTCCGAGGATCACCACCACCGACGAGTGGCCCATCGCGAAGAAGAAGCCCACGCCCACCGGCCGGCGGCCGCGCTGGACCATCAGCCGGGTGGTGTCGTCGATCGCGGCGATGTGGTCGGCGTCGAAGGCGTGGCGGACGCCGAGCACGTAAGCCAGCACCCCGGCCCCGGCGAAGGCCCCCGCCCCGAGCGGCCCGGCGGTCAGCGACAGGTAGAGCGTCCAGCCCACCACGTGGAGCAGGCCGATCACGGCGATGATGCCGGAGAGCTGCAGGCGTTGGCTGCGCGACCAGCTCATCGACGACGCGAGAGCGCTCGAGGTCAACGGTGGTCCTCTCGGGCCGGCGGACGTGACCCCGGGACACGGCCCGCGGCGGCCGGGACCCTAAGCCCGATCGCCTTCACATGTCGATAGTCGTCGACACACGCAACACGACGTCAACGCAGTCATCAGACCGAAACACGTTGATGTGTCGGTGATCGTTGACATGTGCGGCGGAGAGTTCCTAGTGTGGCCCCGTTCACAGCCGGATGGCCGCCGTCCACGCCCCTGGAGCCCGCCTGATGCCGCTTCCCACCCCGGACCATGACGCCCTGGCCGCCGTCGCCGCCGGTTACGGCCTCGGTCTCTCCGCCGCCGAGGTCGACGAGTACGCCCCGGTGGTGGCCGGGCTGCTCGGCTCCTGGGACGTCGTCGCCGAGCTCTACGAAGCCGACGCCCCCGCCGTTCCCGAGCGGCCCTGGTCGCGTCCCGAGGCCGCCGACAACCCGTACAACGCCTGGTACGTGAGGACCTCGATCACCGAGTCGAGCACCGGCCCGCTGGCCGGGAGGACGGTGGCGGTCAAGGACAACACCGCCGTCGCCGGGGTACCGATGACGAACGGCTCGATGGCCGTCGAGGGGTTCGTCCCCAGTACCGACGCGACCATCGTGCGCCGCCTGCTCGACGCGGGCGCCACCATCGCCGGCAAGGCCGTCTGCGAGGACCTCTGCTTCTCGGGGGCGGGCATCACCGCGTCCACCGGGCACGTGGAGAACCCCTGGGACCGCACCCGTCACGCCGGGGGCTCCTCGGGGGGCAGCGGGGCACTCGTCGCGGGCGGCCTGGTCGACATGGCCACCGGTGGGGACCAGGGCGGCTCCATCCGCATTCCGGCCTCGGACTGCGGGCTGGTGGGCCACAAGCCGACCTGGGGCCTGGTGCCCTATACCGGCGCGTTCCCCATCGAGGCGACCATCGACCACGTCGGGCCGATCACCCGCACCGTCACCGACGCGGCGCTCATGCTCTCGGTCATCGCGGGCCGCGACGGGAACGACCCGCGCCAGCCCGCGGACCTCCAGGTCCAGGACTACCTCGGCGCGCTCGGGGCCGGCGCCCGGGGCCTGCGCGTCGGGGTCGTGCGCGAGGGCTTCGGGCTCGCGGGGTCCGAGCCCGAGACCGACGAGTCGGTGCGCGCCGCGGTCTCGGCGCTCGCCGACGCGGGCATGACGGTCAGCGAGGTGTCGGTGCCCTGGCACCTGCACGGGCCGCGCATCTGGGACGTCATCGCCACCGAGGGCGCCACCGCGCAGATGATCGACACCTACGGGTACGGGCTGAACTGGAAGGGGCTCTACGACCCCGAGGTGATGGACCACTACGGCCGCCGCTGGACCGAGGACGGCAGCCGCTTCCCCGAGACCGTCAACCTGGTGCTGCTCGCCGGCAAGTACGGGCTGGACACCACCCACGGCCGCCACTACGCGATGGCCCGCAACCTCGCCCCCAAGCTCGCCGCGGCCTACGACGCCGCGCTGGCCGAGGTCGACGTGCTGGTCATGCCGACCCTGCCGATGCGCGCCACGGAGCGCCCCGGCCCCGACGCCCGGCCGCCGGAGATCCTCGGCTGCGCGCTGGAGATGCTCGCGAACACCAGCCCGTTCGACGTCACCGGCCACCCCGCGTGCTCGGTGCCCGCTCCCCTCGCCGACGGCCTGCCCGTCGGGATGATGCTCGTCGGCCGCCAGTTCGACGACGCCACCGTCCTGCGTGCCGCCCACGCCTACGAGCAGGCCGTCGGGGGCTTCCCGGCCCCGGCCTCGGCCACCGCCGCCGTCTGACCAGTCCAGCACGAGCGACCCCGGAGGTTTCATGAACGGCATCCACGATCTCGGCGGGCGGGACGGCCTCGGCGCCGTCGACCCACCGCCGCCGGGCGTCGAGCCGGTGTGGAAGGCGGAGTGGGAGAAGCACGCCCACGCGATGTTCCCGCTGTGCTTCCGCGCCGGGCACTTCGGCCTCGACGAGTTCCGCTACGCCATGGAGCAGATGGATCCGGTGGAGTACCTCTCCTCGGCCTACTACGAGCACTGGCTGCACGCGGTCGAGCACTACGGCGTGCGGGCGGGCGCGCTGGACCCTGCCGAGATCGAGAAGCGCTACCAGTACTACCTCGAGCACCCCGACGCCCCGCTGCCCGACCAGCAGGACCCGGCCCTCGTCGAGTTCATCGAGGCCGTCATCCCGGCGGGCGCCACCGCCGTCCGCGACACCGGCAAGGTCGCGAAGTTCGCGGTGGGCGACCGGGTCTCCGTCGTCGCCGACGCCCCCCGCGGCCACACGCGCAAGGCCGCCTACGTCCGCGGGAAGACCGGCGTCATCGTGCTCGCCCACGGCGAGATGATCTACCCCGACGCGGCCGGGAACGGCCAGGGCGAGGCCCCGGAGCACGTCTACACGGTGCAGTTCACCAACGAGGAGCTCTGGGGCGCCGAGGCGGCCGAGCCGAACGGCTCCGTCACGTTCGACGTCTGGGAGCCCTACATCGTCCCCGCCACGAGCCAGGAGAGTGCCGCATGACCGTGCCCCACACCGTCGCCGCCGCCGCGACGCCGGAGCACCAGGCCGAGGTCGCCGCCCGCGTCAAGGCGGTCGAGTCGATCCTGATCGAGAAGGGCCTGATGTCGACCGAGGCCGTCGACCGGGTCGCCGAGATCTACGAGTACGAGGTCGGCCCGCAGCTTGGCGCCAAGGCGGTGGCGAAGGCCTGGAGCGACCCCGAGTACAAGTCACGGCTGCTCGAGAACGCCACCGCCGCGTGCGCCGAGCTCGGCATCGGCGGGCTGCAGGGCGAGGAGATGGTCGCGGTCGAGGACACCGACGACGTCCACCACGTCATCGTCTGCACGCTGTGCTCCTGCTATCCGTGGCCGGTGCTCGGGCTGCCCCCGAACTGGTACAAGCAGCCGGCCTACCGGGCGCGCATCGTCCGCGAGCCGCGCAAGGCGCTCCGCGAGGAGTTCGGCTACGACGTCCCCGACTCGACCGAGGTCCGGGTGTGGGACTCCAGCTCCGAGCTGCGCTACTGGGTGCTCCCCCAGCGTCCCGCGGGGACCGAGGGCTACACCGAGGAGCAGCTCGCCGCGCTGGTCACCCGCGAGTCCCTGATCGGTGTCGGCCCGACGAAGGCGGCCGGGTGAGCGCCCCCGCGCACCAGGGCACCGAGGTCGGCGACGCCCGCCGGCGGGTCGAGTCGTTGATCGCCGGCACGCCCGGCGGCCCGGACGGTGAGGAGCAGGCCTTCCGGGAGCCGTGGGAGCTGCGGGCGTTCCCGGTCGCCGTGGCGGCGTACCACGCCGGCCAGTACGAGTGGTCGGAGTTCCAGCTCTCGCTCATCGAGTCCATCCGGCGCTGGGAGGCCGACGGCGGCCACGAGGGCGAGGAGCCCTGGAGCTACTACGAGCACTGGCTGACCGCCCTCGAGACCGTGCTCGCCGGCAGCGGCCTGCTCTCCGAGGCCACCCTCGACGACCGCACGAAGGCCCTCCTGGCCACGCCGGAGAACGCCAACCACCACGAGGCGCACCGCGAGCCGGTCGCGATCGACCCGGCCATCGGCTGACCTCGTCCCGATCCCGCGAGCCCTCGTCCACCTGCAGGTGGGCGGGGGCTCGGGTCGTTCTCAGCCCGTGGTGAGTCCCTGGACGACGAAGCCCGCCAGCCGCTCGGCCCGCCCGAGCCACTGCGGCCCGCTCGGCAGCGTCCAGAGGCCCGCGAGCAGGGCGAGCACGTCCTCGGCGTCGTGGTCGTCGCGCAGGCTGCCGTCGCGTGCGCCCGCGGCGAGGATGCGCGCGAGCGCGTCGACGAGGACCCCGCGCACCGGCGGGTGCGAACCCTCCGGCAGCGCGTGCACCAGATCCCCCAGCGCCCGCTTCGTCCGGGCGTACTCGACGAACCGCGCGAGCCAACGCCGCAGCGCATCGGCCGCGGTGCCCTCGTCGAGGTCGACCTCGCCGAGCGCGGCGATCTCCGCGCGATAGGTCTCGGCGACGAGCTCCTCCCGGCTCGGGAAGTGCCGGTAGAGCGTCGCGATGCTGACGCCCGCGTCACGCGCGATCGCCTCGAGGGCCACGTCGGGACCGTGCTCGGTGAACAGGCGCGCGGCGCTCTCGAGAAGGGCGGCGCGGTTCGCGCGGGCGTCGGCTCGGAGGGGCACGGGAACAAGCGTAGGCGGCCTACGGTTCGGTGGTAGGGTCTAATCACAAGCGTAGGGAGCCTACGTTTCGTTCACCCCGGGAGATGTCATGACCGTGACCCCCACCGCGCCCTCCCTCGTCGAGACGCCGTTCGGCGAGTTCTCGACCGCCGACGAGGTCGCCGAGGGCATCGACCTGACCGGGCGCCGCGCCGTCGTCACCGGCGCCTCGTCCGGCATCGGCGTCGAGACCGCCCGGACGCTCGCGGGCCACGGCGCGCAGGTGACGCTCGCCGTGCGCAACACCGAGGCCGGCGAGCAGGTCGCCGCGGACATCCGCGCCGGCGCGCCCGACGCCCGCGTCGACGTCCGTCCGCTCGAGCTCGCGGATCGGGCCTCGATCGCCGCGTTCGTCGAGGGCTGGGACGGGCCGCTGGACCTGCTCGTCGACAACGCGGGCGTGATGGCGCTGCCCGAGCGGACGCTGGTCGACGGGCAGGAGATGCAGTTCGCGACGAACCACCTCGGGCACTTCGCGCTGGCCACCGGCCTGCACCGCGCGCTCGCGGCTGCCGACGGGGCCCGCGTCGTGTCGGTGTCCTCCTCGGCGCACCTGCGCTGCCCGGTGCTCTTCGACGACCTCGCGTTCTCGTTCGTGCCGTACGACCCGTTCCTCGCCTACGGCCAGTCCAAGACCGCCAACGTGCTCTTCGCCGTCGAGGCGACCCGCCGCTGGGCCGACGACGGCATCACCGTCAACGCCCTCATGCCCGGCGGCATCGCGACCGGCCTGCAGCGGTACGTGGACCTGGAGGCCCTGATGGCGGCACGTCGCGAGGCGGGGGCGTCGGAGGTGCTGAAGACGCCCCAGCAGGGCGCGGCCACCTCGGTCCTGCTCGCGGTCTCGCCGCTGCTCGAGGGCGTCGGCGGCCGATACTTCGAGGACTGCCACGAGGCGCCCGTCATCGGGGAACGCGCGGAGTCCGACGGCCGCCACGGCGTGGCCCCGTTCGCGCTGGACCCGGAGAACGCGGCCCGGCTGTGGACGGTCTCCGAGGGGCTGCTCCCGACTACCCGATGACGAGCTCCGAGAGGCCGACCGGGCGGAGGCCGCGCGCGTCCGTCAGGGTCAGCAGGGACCGGACCGTGGCGTTGACCGACCTCCGCTCGGGGGTCCCCTCGTGCAGGACCAGGATGGAGCCCCTCCCGGTCGCCCGGGCGAGCCGGGACCCGGTCCCGGCGTCGCCGGCGCCGTGGTCGCGGACGGCGACCGCGCTGCCCAGCACGCACCGGAGATCGCGGCTCGCGACCTCGCGCAGCATCGTCCGGTCGGTCCACCCCGAGCCCGGCCGGAACCACCGGGTGCCGCCGTGTCGCGCGAGCACCCGTTGCGCGGCATCGAGCCTCGCGACGAAGTCGGCCGGGTCGAGGTCGGCACTGGGCTCGTCGTCCCAGGTGTGGTTCCCGAGCTCGTGACCCTCGCTCACGATGCGGTGGGTGAGGTCCTCGTCCTGCTCGGCCCTGCTCCCGAGGACGAAGAACGTCGCGCGGGCGCCGTGCTCCGCCAGGGCGTCGAGGAGGCCGGGGGTGGTGTGCACGCTGGGTCCGTCGTCGAAGGTCAGGGCGAAGAGCGGAGCGCTGGTCCGGCACCGGAACAGAACGTCACCGTCGACGATCGTCGCGGCCGTGCGCGCCATCCTTGCGACGGCTCCGCTCACCGGCCGTCCACGGCCAGGTCCAGCTCGACGACCGTTCCCGGCACATCGCGCTGCCGACCCACCCAGACGCGCACGTGCGGGTCCTCCGCCACGTTGCGGTACCAGTCGGAGGTCTCGCCCATCCCGGCGTCGTACAGCCGGATCGGAGCACGCGCCACCGTTCGCGCCGCCCTCGCCCCCGTCACCACGACCCGACGCTATCGGCCGGGGCCGTACTCGGTGGTTGCAGAACGATACCGGCACCCGCTACGTTCCTCACCAGTTGCAGATCGCAACCAGTAGACCGGGGAGCAGCCGTGGGGATCACGACCAGTCACATGTCCGTCTCGCTCGACGGCTTCGTCGCGGGCCTGGACCAGAGCCGGGACCAGCCGCTCGGGGTCGGCGGCATCCGGCTGCACGACTGGCACTTCCACCCCGGCGACCCGGCGTACGAAGCGAGCGAGCCCGTGCGCGACCACCTGCTGCGCCCGGTCGGGGCCTACATCATGGGCCGCAACATGTTCGGCCCGGTCCGCGGCGAGTGGGACGAGGACTGGCGGGGCTGGTGGGGGGAGGAGCCGCCGTACCACGCCCCGGTCTTCGTGCTCACCCACTACGCGCACGAGCCGATCGAGATGAAGGGCGGGACGACGTTCCACTTCGTCACCGACGGGTTCGTGGCGGCCCACGAGCAGGCGCGGGCCGTCGCGGGTGACGGCGACGTCGACATCGCCGGCGGGGCGTCGGCGGTGCGGCAGGGCTTCCGGGCAGGCCTGCTCGACGAGCTGATGCTCGACATCGTGCCGGTGCTGCTCGGCGCCGGTGAACGCCTGCTCGAGGACGTGGGCGACCCGGTCCTCACGCCGGTGGAGGTCGTCGACTCGCCGCACGCGACGCACGTGCGCTACCGCGTGGGCGGCTGACACTGACGCCGGGTCGTCGACCACCGGTGCCCGGCGAACAAACTCCCGGGCCGAGGATTTCGTCGGAAGCCGCCACCGAACGCGTCGCCCATCCTCGACGCCGCCATCATTCGGTGGACGCCGTCGGACTCCGCCCGCAGCCCGATCTCGGAGAGCTGATCGAACGCCGGCATCCCGGTGAACGTCGGGTTCGGGGCGTTGGCGACCTCGCCGAGCATCGTTCCCCTCTGCCCCGGGCAGACCTCTAGTAAGTGCCGGTAGCGGTTGATCTGGGCTCGGTCATCGGGGTGCTCCTTGGTGTTGGTTCGGGTTCGGGTCGGGCCATCACTATCGGGAGGCAGCGGTGTCTGGAGGCGGGAAGCTCACTCGTGGTGACCGTCGGCGCAACGAGCGGTTGGGTCGGTTGCGGTCGATCGTGCGCCGGGACTTCGCGGTGCTGGGGGTCGATCTGGCCTCGGGCAAGCAGGCGGCGGCGCTGTGTGATCACGACTCTCGGGTCCTGGCCCGAAGGATGTTCACCGGGGATGCCTGGATCATCGAGGACATCCTCGAGTGGGCGACTCCGATCGCGGCCCAGGCCGGCTTCGCCGGAATCGTGCTGGGCTGCGAGCCGACCGGGCATCGCTGGAAGCCGCTGCTGGATCGGGCCCGGGCCCGCGGCATCGAGCTGGTCTGCGTCAACCCGATGCTGGTCAACCGCGGCCGCGAGGAAGAGGACTTCACCCGCGACCGCTCGGACTTCAAGGACGCCACGATCATCGCCAAACGGATCGCCGAGCTGCGCTGTTATGTGCCCTATCAGCTCGAGGGGCACTGGTCTCGGCTGCGCCATCTCGCCGCTCGCCGCGACGACCAGCTCGTCACCGCCACCGCGGCCCGCCAGTGCGTGCGTGACCTGCTCGAATGCGCCTGGCCGGCGGTGCTGCGCGCCGCGGTCGAGCCGATGGAGGCGCTGAGCTGGCGAGCGGCGATGAGCGTATCGACCGACCCGGGCGTGATCGCCGGGATGAGCTACGAGGCCTTCGCCGACGCGGTCGCCGCCGAGTTGGGCCGGTGGGGCGGCACCCGGCGCAATCACCGCGTCCTGCGCGCGATCCACGCCGCCGCCGCCGACCCGGGGGGCATTCCCGCCGAACGCGCCGCCGCCTGCGAGCGAGCCGGGTTCATGGTGGACGACTGGCAGCGCGCCCTCGGCGAGATCGAGCGCGTCGAGACCCGGATGCTGACCTGCCTCGACGCCCTGGAACTGACCGAGCTCGCCGCCTCGATCCCCGGAGTTTCCCCGGTCGGGGTCGCAGCGATCCTGGCCCAGACCGGCGACCCCGCCCGCTACGACAGCGCCCGCACCTGGGTCAAGCACGCCGGGCTCTGCCCACGCGACAACGAGTCCGGGACCTTCGCCGGCACCACCACCATCTCCCGGCGCGGACGGCCCGCGCTGCGCACCGCGGCCTGGCGTGCGGTCTGGGGCGCGCTGCGCCACAACCGGGTCTATCGGGCCCGCTACGAACACCTCACCGGCCGCAGCCACCACCCGCTGCGCGACGGCCAGGCCCGCGCCGCGATCGCCGCCGCACTGCTGCGCCAACTGTTCATCGTGATCACCCGACGGGTCGCCTGGGACCCCGACATCGCCTCCGGACACGCCCCCCAGCTGTCCACGAACCCGCTGGTGGCGCCGATGGCCGCATGAGGCGACGATGACATCGGGCGGGGCGAACCCCACTCGCCCTTGGGTAGAACCCGCACCTGAGCAGGGGCGCCCCGCCCACCCTGCACCCGAGCTCGCATGAGGGCTGTTGGGCCGAACCCGGTTGCCCGCTAGGTCGAGCACGCAGAGTGGGCGGCAGCACCCGCCACCACGACGTCGATCACCGCCACCCACAACATCAACCCGCTCACGCAGGCGGGGCGATGCCGCACGCCCACCGCCCGAAACACCCCACCTTGACTTCGCCCTCATAGGTTGCTCAGG
>NZ_DASXJS010000245.1:0-14321 GCF_036497245.1 Actinomycetospora sp.
CATGGGTGGGGGTGGTTCGGTGTTCCGGTGGCCACAGCGGAGGGGAAACGCCCGGTCCCATCCCGAACCCGGAAGCTAAGCCCTCCAGCGCCGATGGTACTGCGACCGCCAGGTCGTGGGAGAGTAGGACACCGCCGGAACACCCAACCACCCCCACCACACCCCCGGACAACACACCGTCCGGGGGCACACGTGTGTTCGGGGCCGGAATCGAGGCAGAACGATTCCCCTGGTCGGTGGAGCCCGTTGGGCCGCCGGCGGCTCGTTACAGTGGCCGCCGTGTCCTCGTTGTGGTGGCTCGTCACGCCGTCGGAATCGCAGCGCCCGGCGGAGGCGACCCGATGACGAGCATCGACGCTCCGGTCGGCTCCGGGCCCGAGGCGCTGCGCCGGGCCGCTCACGAGCAGGCCGACGATTCCGAACTGGCCGAGCTCGCGGTCCACTACTTCGACCGGCTGCCGCCGGAGGAGCGGGTGGATGACCCCGCGGAGGCGCTGGCGATCGTCCGGGCCCACCGCAGCCTCGCCCGGCTCCACGTCCCGGGGCAGCCGGTGACCGCCGTGCTCGGCGCCGGCGCGGAGTCCCTGCCGGGCGCGGCTGCGCCGGACTCGGACCGGGTGTTCGTCCTCGTCGTCACCGACGACATGCCCTATCTGATCGACTCGGTCATCGCGGAGCTCTCCCGGACCGGGACGGTCGTGCACCGGGTCGTGCACCCGGTCGTCGTGGTCCGCCGCGCCCCGGACGGTGCCCTGCGCGAGATCCTCCCGTACGCCGACCCCACGGACCTGCCGCCGGGGGCGGTCGCCGAGTCCTGGATGAACCTGGAGCTCGAGGCCGACGCCGGCTCGGAGTCCGTGCGCGAGCTCGCCATCGACCTGCACGAGCGGCTGACCTCGGTGCTCGCCGACGTCCGGGACGTCGTCGACGACGCCGAGGCGATGTTGGTGCGGGCGCGCTCGGTCGCCGACGACCTGGAGTCCTCACCACCACCGGTCGCCCAGCACCGCGCCGACGACACCGTGGCGCTGTTGCGCTGGTTCGCGGAGGGCAACCTGACCCTCCTCGGCTACCGGTACGGCACGGCTCGCACCGCCGGCGACCGGGCGGAACCGGGACTCGGCATCCTGCGCCGCGACAGCGCCGCGGCGCGCGCTCTCACCGCGGGGCCCGACCTGGCCGAGCGGCAGGCACTCGACCCGGACACGCTGTCCGAGGCCTCCGCACCGGACCGGACCGGGAGCGACGAGTCCGCGCTGCTGGTCCTGACCCGGGCGAGCGCGCGCTCGACCGTCCACGAGCCGGTGCATCCGCTCTACGTCGGCGTGCGGGTGTTCGGCCCCGACGGCCACATCGTCGGCGAGCACCGGTTCCTCGGCGTGCTCACCGTCGCGGCGCGCAGCGCCGACGTCATGGGCATCCCGGTCGTCTCCCGACGCGTGCGGGACGTGATCCGCCAGACCGAGTTCCCCGTGGAGTCGTGGTCCGGGCAGCGCATGCTCGAGGTCCTCCAGACCTACCCGCGGGCCGAGCTGCTGTGCACCGACCGGGCGTCGCTCCTCGAGACCGTCACCGGTGTGCTCGCCCTGGCCGAGCGGCGACGGGTGCGGTTGTTCCTGCGCCGCGACCGGTGGGGTCGCTACTTCTCGGCCATGGTCTACCTGCCTCGCGACCGCTACACCACGGCGGCACGGCTGCGGATGCAGCAACTGCTCCTCGACCGCCTCGAGGGCACCGACATCGAGTACACGGCCCGGGTCACCGAGGACCAGCTCGCGCTGCTGCACGTCACCGTCCACACCGGTCAGCGCGAACCCGTGCGCCCCGACATCCCGGCGCTGACCGCGGAGCTCGCCGAGGCCGCGCGCACCTGGAACGACCGCCTGCGCGCCGCCGCCGGCCCCGCCGAGCGGGCCGCGCTGGCGGCTCTCGGCGCCACGGCCGAGCCGTTCAGCCAGGCCTACCAGGAGGACTTCCACCCCCAGCAGGGTCTCGAGGACCTGCTCGTGCTCGACGGCCTGACCGGTCCCGACGACGTCGCCGTCCGGCTGTACCGGCCGCCCGAGTCCACGCAGGACGACGAGGCCGGGGACCGCAGGCTCAAGCTCTTCCTCGTCCGCAGGCGGATCACGCTGTCGTCGGTTCTGCCGGTACTGCGCTCGCTCGGGATCGAGGTCATCGACGAGCGGCCCTACGAGGTCCGCCGCAGCGACGGCGCCGTCGGGTGGATCAACGACTTCGGCCTGCGCATGGGGCACGCGGACGGCGCGGACGGGACGGACCCCGAGGACCTGCGGACGCGGTTCGCGGACGCGTTCACCGCCGCGTGGCGCGGTCTCGCCGGCACCGACGAGTTCAACTCCCTGGTCCTCACCGCGGGACTGACGTGGCGCCAGACCGCGCTGCTGCGTGCCCTGGCCCGCTACCAGCGCCAGATCGGCAGCCCGTACGGCCAGAGCTACATCACCGACGTCGTCGGGGCGCACGCCGAGGTCGCGGTCGGCCTCGTCCGGCTCTTCGAGGCCCGCTTCGACCCGGACCTCGTGCCCGACCCGACCCGCTACCCGAACGGTCGCGCGGACCTCGTCGCCGAGCTCGACGGCGAGGTGGAGGCGGCCGTCGACGCCGTCACCGGCCTCGACGCGGACCGGATCCTCCGGGCCATGCTGGGGCTCGTCCGCGCCACCCTGCGCACCACCTTCTTCCTCCGCGACGACGACGGTGCCCCCCGCGAGTACCTGGCGTTCAAGCTCGACCCGGCGCAGGTCCCCGGGGTGCCGGAGCCGCGACCCGCAATCGAGACGTTCGTCCACTCCCATCGGGTCGAGGGCGTGCACCTGCGGTTCGGGCCGATCGCCCGCGGCGGGCTGCGCTGGTCGGACCGGCTGCAGGACTACCGGACGGAGATCCTGGGCCTGGTGAAGGCCCAGGCGGTGAAGAACGCCGTCATCGTGCCGGTCGGAGCCAAGGGCGGGTTCGTCGTCAAGCTCCCGCCCGCCGCGAGCGGTGACGCCGCGGCAGACCGAGACGCCCAGCGTGCCGAGGGTGTCGCGTGCTACCGGATGTTCATCTCGGGCCTGCTCGACCTCGTCGACAACCGCGAGGGGCACGCGGCGAACTCGGCGGCGCGGACCCCCGGCCGGATCGTGCGCTACGACGAGGACGACACCTACCTCGTCGTCGCCGCGGACAAGGGCACGGCGACGTTCTCCGACATCGCCAACGGCGTCGCGAAGGACTACGGCTTCTGGCTCGGCGACGCGTTCGCCTCGGGTGGCTCGGTCGGCTACGACCACAAGGCCATGGGCATCACCGCGCGCGGTGCGTGGGAGTCGGTACGGCGTCACTTCCGCGAGCTCGGGCGCGACGTCGCCACCGACGTGATCAGCGTCGTCGGGGTCGGCGACATGTCCGGCGACGTGTTCGGCAACGGCATGCTCCTCTCCGAGCACCTCCGCATCGTCGCGGCCTTCGACCACCGCCACGTCTTCCTCGACCCCGATCCGGACCCCGCGATCTCGTTCGCCGAGCGCACGCGCCTCTTCGCCCTGCCGCGCTCGTCGTGGGCGGACTACGACCCGTCGCTGATCAGCGCGGGCGGCGGGGTGCACCCGCGCACGCTCAAGCGGATCCCGGTCACCGACCAGGTCGCGGCCGCCCTGGGCATCGACGCCGACCCGGTGGGCCTCGACCCCGCCCGGTTGATCCGCGCGATCCTGCGGGCCCGCGTGGATCTGCTGTGGAACGGCGGGATCGGCACCTACGTCAAGGCCTCCGACGAGACCCAGGCCGACGCCGGCGACAAGGGCAACGACGCGGTGCGCGTCGACGGCGCCGAGCTGCGCGTCGCCGTCGTCGGGGAGGGCGGCAACCTCGGCCTCACCCAGCGCGGCCGCATCGAGTACGCGCGGGCCGGCGGGCGGGTGAACACCGACGCCGTCGACAACTCGGCGGGCGTCGACTGCTCCGACCACGAGGTCAACATCAAGATTCTGCTGGACTCACTGGTGGAGCGCGGTGAGCTCGCCGCCGAGCGCCGGGACTCCCAGATCGCCGCGACCACCGAGGACGTGGCCGCCCTGGTGCTCGCCGACAACGTCGCCCAGAACGACCTGCTCGGCGTCGCGCGGGCCCACGGCCCGGACATGCTCAACGTCCACGAGTCGCTCATCCGGGATCTCGAGGCCCGGGGCGAGGTCGACCGGGAGCTCGACGTGCTGCCCGACGCCGAGGGGTTCGAGGTGCGCCGCGCCGCGGGCGAGGGGCTCTCCGGACCGGAGCTCGCCACCGTCATGGCGCACGTGAAGCTCGACCTCACCGAGTCCCTGGCGCGGACCGAGCTCCCCGACGCCGGGGTGTTCGCCCGCAGGCTCCCGTCGTACTTCCCGCAGGTGCTGGCCGGCACCTACCCGGAGGCGGTCGCCGCGCACCCGCTGCGCCGCCGGATCGTCACGACGATGCTCGCGAACGACGTCGTCGACGGGGGCGGGCTCTCCTACGTGCACCGCCTGGTCGACGAGGTGTCCGCGACGCCGTCCGACGCCGTCCGCGCCTACCAGGTGGCCACCCGGGTGTTCGGCCTCGACGCGCTCGCCGCCGACATCGCGCGTGCCACCGCCGGGGGTCTCCCGACCGCCGTCGCGGACCGGCTGACGCTCGCCGCCCGGCGCCTGCTCGACCGCGCGTCGCGGTGGCTGCTCATCCACCGCCCGCAGCCACTGGCGGTGGGCGCGGAGACGCAGCGGTTCTCGAGCGCCGTCGCGGCGCTCGACCCGCAGGTGCCCGCGATGCTGCGCGGCGTCGAGGCGGAGGGCCTCGCCGACCGGGTGCAGACGATGGTCGACCTCGGCGCGCCGATCGGGCTCGCGGACCGCGCCGTCGGCGGCCTCTACAGCTTCGGGCTGCTCGACGTCACCGAGATCGCCGAGATCGCCGAGGCCGACCACGACGGCGACCCGGACGACCTGTTCGCCGTCGCCGAGCTCTACTACGCGCTCTCCGACCACCTCGGGCTCGACCGGCTGCTGACCGCCGTCGCCGGCCTGTCCCGGGCCGACCGGTGGGACGCGCTCGCCCGGCTGTCGCTGCGGGACGAGCTGTACTCGTCGCTGCGCGCCGTCACCCTCGGCGTCCTCGCCGACACCGACGACACCGAGACCGCGGACGAGAAGATCGAGCACTGGGAGCAGGCGAACGCCTCCCGGCTCATGCGCGCCCGGACCTCGCTCGGTGAGATCACCCGGTCCGGGCGCAGCGACCTCGCGACCGTCTCGGTCGCCGCCCGCCAGATCCGCAGCATGGTGCGATAGGAGCCCCGTGACCACGTACGACGTCACCGTGCCGCTGCGCTGGTCCGACCAGGACGCGTACCGGCACGTGAACCACGCCAAGGTCGTCACCCTGCTCGAGGACGCGCGGGCGGCACTGCTCTTCGACGCCGCCGTCGAGGCGGGTGTCTCGGCGTTCGAGGCGGGGCTGCTCGTGGCCAAGGTCGCGGTCGCCTACCGCCGTCCCATCCCGTGGCACCCGCGGGGGGTCCGGGCCCGGATGTGGTGCGAACAGGTGCGGGCGGCGTCCTTCACGGTGGGCTACGAGCTGCTCCTGCCCAGCCACTCGGGCGACGGGGCCTCGGACAGCCCGGACGACGGGGACTGGGACGCCGCGAAGCCCGCCGTCGTCGCCGACACCCAGCTCGTGCCCTACGACCTCGCGGCGGAGCGCCCGCGGCGGCTCACGGCCCAGGAGCGGTCCTTCCTCGATCGGTACACGGTCGCGTGAACGGCCCGAACGGCTCCGGCGCCGCGGTCTCCGGCGTGCGCGCACCCGGCAGCAGGCTGACGGTGCCCGACCGGACCCAGCGCGACGACCTCGCCGGGTTCGTCGGGCGTGCCGTCCGCCTCGACGCCGCCGTCGTCGTGCGGCTGCGGGCCCGTCCCGGTACCGACGGGGAGCCGGACACGGTGGAGGCCTGGGCGCCGACCCCGTTCGACGCCCTCGTCACCCGCGCCGCGCCGGGGCAGGTCACGCCGGGCGACGTCACCGTCGTCGGATCCGATCTGCTCGCGGCCCTGGCGGTCGCCGTCGCGCCGTCGGTGGAACCCGGCACCGCCGTGGACGACCGGTGGCGAGGACCCCTGCCCCCGCTGCGCGCCGATCGGCGGTGGGAGGTCGTCGGGGAGGTCCCGGCCGCGGAGCTGGACGGGCTCGCGGAGCGCGGGGTCGCGGCGGCCCGGGCGGGAGATCCGGGCGGGCGTCCGTCGGCGGCCCTGCTCGACCAGGTGGTACTCACGGTGACCGGTGACGGCTCGGGCACCGAGGTCCGCGTCCCGATGCGGTGCGTGTTCGCGCTGTCCGGGATGGGCTTCGTCGGCGCGGGGTCGGGGGACACGGACGGGACGGTGCGGGTCTCGACCGACGGCGGGTGGCTGCGGCTGGACACCCGGGGCGGCGCCGTCGTGCGCCGCCGCCGGGCCCAGCTGCCGTTGCTGGCCTAACGCAGGGTGCTGCGCAGGAAGTTCAGCGTCTCGTTCCAGGCGATCGTCGCCTGCTCCGGGTCGTAGGTGCCCATGTGGTTCTCGTCGTTGAAGAAGGCGTGCCCGGCCGGGTAGATGCGGAAGTCGGGGCGGCGCCCGGACTCGGCCTCGATGCGGTCGGCGAGCTGGGTCACCGCATCCGGCGGCGCCATCGAGTCCTCGGCGCCGAAGTGGCCGAGCATCGGCGCCGAGAGCTTCGCGAAGCTCGGGTAGTCCTCACCGAGCACGCCGTAGAACGGCACCGCGGCGCCGATCTTGTCGCCCTGCTGGGCGGCGAGCACGAGCACGAAGCCGCCGCCCATGCAGAACCCGACCGCGCCGACCTTCCGGCCGACCACGGCCTCGTGCTCGAGCAGGAAGTCCACCGCGCCGCCCAGGTCGACGGCGGCCTGCTCGACGGGGAGTTGCCCCATGAGCTTCCCCGCCTCGTCGGCGTCGTGGGTGGTGGTGCCGCCGTAGAGGTCGGGCGCGAGCGCCACGAAGCCCTCCGCCGCGAGCCGGTTCGTCACGTCGGCGACGTGTGCGGTCAGGCCCCACCATTCCTGGATGACGACGACGCCGGGGCCCGCGCCGGACTCGGGCAGCGCGAGGTAGCCGTGGGCGGTGCCTCCGCCCGACGGGAAGGTGACGTTCTGCAGCGGGTTCTCTGCCATGCCCGCCATCCCATCAGACGGCCGGAACGCCCTGGCACCGCGCCGGGGGAACCCGCCGGCTCAGAAGGACTTGTTCATCATGCTCGTCGCCGCCATCTCCATGTACTCCCAGATCTGGCGCTGCCGCTCGGGATCGAGTCGGGCCTCGTCGACGGCCACGCGCATGCAGCGCAGCCACGCGTCGCGCTCCAGCGGGCCGATGGAAAACGGCGCGTGCCGCATCCGCAGCCGAGGGTGCCCCCGCTGCTGGGAGTAGGTCTGTGGGCCGCCCCAGTACTGCTCGAGGAACATCCGCAGCCGGTCCTCCGCCGGTCCGAGGTCCTCCTCGGGGTACAGCGGCCGCAGGACCGGGTCGTCGGCGACCTGCTCGTAGAACCGGTGCACGATCTGGCGGAACGTATCGTGACCGCCGACCGCGTCGTAGAAGGTCTGGGGACTGCTCACACCCACCACCGTCTCAAATCCCCGCGCACCGTGTCCCCGTGGCCTGCGCGGTCAGCGCCCGGCCGTGGGCGCCACGGCCCCGAACGGCGTCGGCGCGGGGACCCCCGCCGCGTCGAGGGCGGTCTTCACCGCGCCCGCGACGGCCCGCTGGACCGCCCACTGCTCGCCGGGCCGGGTCCGCACCGTGAGCCGCAGCAGGATGCCCTCGGCGGTCACCGACTGGACGCCGAGCATCTCGGGCGGCGCGAGGACCTTGCCGGCGATCGTCGACTCCCCGGCTTCCTCGGCGGCCGCGGCCAGGGCCAGCTCCTGGGTGTGGTCGACGTCGGCCGAGTGCCCGACCGGGATGTCGACGACGGCCACGGAGTAGCCCTGGCTGGAGTTGCCGACCCGCAGCACCTCGCCGTTGCGGACGTACCAGACCGTCCCGGCGATGTCCCGCAGCGTCGTCACCCGCAGCCCGACGGCCTCGACGGTGCCGCTGGCCTCGCCGAGGTCCACGATGTCGCCCACCCCGTACTGGTCCTCGAGCATCATGAAGATCCCCGACAGGAAGTCCCGCACGAGGTTCTGAGCGCCGAAGCCGATGGCGACGCCGACGACGCCCGCCGAGGCGATGATCGGCGCCAGGTTCACCCCGAACTCGCCGAGCACGAGGACGAACGCGATGCCGTAGATCAGCAGCGTGGTGAACGAGCGCAGCACCGAGCCGATCGTCTGGGCGCGCTGGGACCGGCGCTCCACGATCTGCGGGGCGGCCTCGCGCAGGCTCGCGGCCGCCCGGTCGCGCAGCGGGCGCAGGATCTTGGGGACCCGCCCGGCGTTCGCGCCCGCGGTCAGCCGCCGGATGCCCCGGTGCACCGCGTAGCGCAGCACCAGGGCCACCAGGACGATGATCGCGACCGTCGCGCCGTGGGAGACGATCGAGTCGGCCGACCGGGACAACCAGCTCGCGTGGGTGTACTGGAAGACCCGGGCGCACAGCGACCCGGCGTCGTTCGCGCAGGCCGGCGCGTCCACGGGAATCCCCGGCAGCAGCGTCGTCGTGCTCTCGGCGGCCGGGGGCGTCGTCGGGGGGACGGGCGGCGGCGTGGGCAGCGGGGCCTGGGCGGCGATGTCCATGCCTGCGGCGGGCAGCACGCCTGAGGAGGATACGGAGAGCCGCTCGCGGCCCGTGCGGAGGCTCCCGGGTCGGACCGGGGTGCGTCGCCGGGAACGTCGAGGCGGTGCTTTATCACAGGTGCACAACGGGCCCGGATGTGGTCGACTGTGGTCACTTTCGGCGGGAGGTGGTCGTGTGCCCGAACGACAACCCAGGACCGTGACGCCGCTGATTCGCGGGGTCGACGCAGGCGGGGGTCACGAGCCCACCGCCGGTCCGGTCGAGGCGATCCCGATCGCCGCCCCCGTCCCCCTGGATCCGCCCGCCCTCACCGGCGTGGGCGACGACATCACGGTCACCGTCCGACCCGAGCCGCCCGCCTGGGGCAAGCGGCGGGTCCTGCTCCTCAACGCCACCTACGAGCCCCTCACCGCCCTCCCGCTGCGCCGCGCGATCGTGCTGCTCGTCTGCGGCAAGGCCACCGTCGTCCACGGTGACTCCTCCGGTCTGGTGCTGCACTCCGCCACCGGCTCCGTCGAGGTCCCGTCCGTGATCCGCCTCCGCGTGTACGTGCGGGTGCCCTACCGGGCCCGCGTCCCGCTCACGCGGGCCGCGCTCATGCACCGCGACCGCTTCCGCTGCGCGTACTGCTCGGGCAAGGCCGAGACCATCGACCACGTGGTGCCGCGCAGCCGCGGGGGCACGCACACCTGGGAGAACTGCGTCGCGTGCTGCGCGCGGTGCAACCACAAGAAGGCCGACAAGCTCCTCGCCGAGCTGGGCTGGCCGTTGCGCACGATGCCGCACGCGCCGCGCGGGCGGCACTGGCGGCTCCTGGCCGGGCTCGTCGACGCCGACCCGCAGTGGCTGCCCTACCTGGGGGAGACCGCCGCCTGACCCTCATCAGGTGCTCGCCCGCTCGCCGCTGCCGGGCCACCGACGCGGGGGCATGATCGCGCGACGTGAGCGACCTCCACGAGCTGACCGCGCTCGAGACCGCCGAGGCGATCCGTCGGGGCGACGTCCGCGTCCTCGACGTCGTCGACCACGCCCTGGCCCGCGCCGAGACCCTCGGGACGCGGCTCGGCGCGTTCGCCGTCGTGACCCCCGAGCTCGCACGGGACGCCGCGCGGGCGCTCGACGAGACGCGGGGGGACGTGGCCGGCCCCCTGGTGGGCGTCCCGACGGCGATCAAGGACCTGACGGCGACGGCGGGCGTGCCGACCGGGCGGGGGTCGGTCGTCACCCGCGGCCGGGTGCCCGACCACGACGACGACCTGGTCGGCCTGCTGCGCGCGGCGGGCACGGTGAGCATCGGGAAGTCGGCCGTCCCGGAGTTCGGTCTGCCCTGCTACACCGAGCCCGACGGGGCGCCGCCCGCCGTCACCCCGTGGGATCCGAGCCGCTCGGCGGGCGGGTCGTCCGGCGGCGCGGCGGCGGCGGTGGCGGCCGGGGTGGTGCCGGTCGCGCAGGGGTCCGACGGGGGCGGCTCGATCCGGATTCCCGCCTCGGTGTGCGGGCTGGTGGGGATCAAGACGACGCGGGGTCGCATTCCCGCGGGCCCGACGGGCGGGGATCCGGCCGGGCTGTCGGTGCCGGGACCGCTCGCGCGCACGGTCGCCGACGCGGCGGCGCTGCTCGACGCCCTGTGCGGGGGTCGCTCCTGGCCGGGCGAGCCGTTCGTGCCCGCCGCGCCGCCCGCGGGGGGCTACCTGGGCGTGGCCCGCGGCGCCCGCGGCGGGTCCGGGCCCCGCCGGCGGATCGGGCTCACGGCCACGCCGCCCTACGGCGACCTGTCCGCCCTGCTCGGCCCGGAGGCCGCGCCCGCCGTCGTCGACCCGGTGTGCGTCGCGGCCGCGGAGGACACCGCCGCCGTGCTGGCCTCGCTCGGACACGCCGTCGAGCCGGTCGAGGTGCGCCTGTCGGACGAGGCGATCGCGGCCTTCGTGACGTTGTGGGCGGTGCTCGCGCTCGCCGACCCGGTCGACCCCGACGACGAGGAGCGCCTCCAGCCCCTGACGCGGCTGCTGCGCGCCCGGGGGAGGGAGGTCGCCCCGATGGCGGCGCTCGGCGCGCTGCACACCGTCCAGGTCGAGACGCGCCGGATCGTGGCGGCACGGGCGGATCTCGATGCGGTGCTCACCCCGTCCGTGGCGATGCCGCCGCGCCCCGTGGGCTGGTTCTCGGCCGACGGCCCGGAGACCGACTTCGCGCGCCAGGTCGCGTTCACCCCGTGGACGGCGATCGCGAACATGACGGGCGAGCCGGCGATCGGGCTGCCGCTCGGCTGGCCCGAGGTGGAGGGCACGACGCTGCCCGTGGGCGTGACGCTGCGGGGGCGGCGTGGCGAGGAGGATCTGCTGGTCGCGCTGGGCGCGGAGCTCGAGGCGGCCCGGCCCTGGGCGCGCCGCCGTCCGCCGGTCTGGTGAGGGCTCTTCGGCGACGAGGAGTTCTACGACACGACGTAGCAGCCGCTTTCCACTACGGTTCGCTCCCGTGAGACCGATCGAGACGATCCTGATCTACGGGGTGATCCCGCTCGTCGTCCTGGCGCTGCTGTTCGCGCTGACGGCGGTGCGCCGTCCGGGCGGCAAGGCGGCGCGGTATCGCGTGGGCGACGACTGGCCGCACGAGCCGCTGTGGTGGATCGGCAACCCCAAGGGCACCGGCCTGCCGGAGCCGACCGTCGAGCCCGTCGGCAGCCCCGCGACCCGGACCGCCCGAGGAGGCGCACGTGGCACCTGGTGACCTGGCCCGCCCGCAGGCGGGCCCCGGCGAGACCCCGGCGGTGACCGGGCCCGGGCTGGCGGAGGAACCGGTCTCCGGTCACTCGCGCATCCCGACGGCGTCCGGGCGGGTCTCGGAGGCCTCCGAGGTCCTCGCCGAGGACGAGCGGTCCCCGTTCACGTCGTCGCAGCTCTCCCGCATCGACGAGGCCCTCACGCGGACCTCGGCCGACACCGGGCTGTTGTTCACGCTGTGGGTCGGCGCGCTCGGCGGACGCTCCCGGGAGCGCGCCGAGGAGCTGCACGCCTCGCTCGGGGACGAGGCGGCCGAGGCCGTGCTCATCGCGGTGTCGCCCGGCGAGCGGGTGGTCGAGGTCGTCACCGGCGAGGAGTCGGTCCGCCGGGTCGACGACCAGGGCGCCAAGATCGCCGTCGGCTCGATGGTCTCGCGGTTCACCGAGTCGGACCTGGTCGGCGGCATCGTCGAGGGCCTGCGCGTGCTCGGCGACCACGCGGGGTCCAAGCACGAGCGGTAGGTGGCCTTCGGCCTCGTGAGCACTCCATGCGGCTGTCGCCGCATGGAGTGCTCACGAGCGCGCAGCGCACCTACTGGCGGTCGAAGTCCCGGGCCGCGAGGGCCCGGACGATGCCCGCGCGCCCCTCGGAGACCAGGCGGCGCAGCGACGACGGGTGCTCGTCGGCCAGCCAGCGGTCGGCGGCGTCGACGGTCGCCCGCTCCACGCCCCACGACGGGAACAGGCCCTGCACCATGGGCTGGGCCTGCTCGGACGAGCGCCGGCCCCACACCTCGTCGACGGAGGCGAAGTACTTCTCCGTGTAGGGCGTGAGCAGCGCGCCCTGGGACGGGTGCGAGAAGCCCATGATGATCGCCATGTTGATCGCGTTGGGCAGCGTGTCGTCGTAGACCGCCCGCTCCCACGCGGTGGCCTTGGCCTCCGGCGTCGGGACCAGCGCCCGCGCCCGCTCCGCCATCCGCAGCCCGGTCGCGGTGTTGTCGCGCGCCAGTTCGGCCTCGACCTCCCCACCGCCCGCGGCCCCGTGCGCGACGAGTGCGTGCAGCAGTCGCCAGCGCAGGTCGGTGTCGACGACGAGACCCTCCAGCGGCGTCGTGCCCTCGCGCCAGCCCGTGATCGCCTCGAGGGCCTCCGGCGTGAGCACCGAGCCGGCGAGGGCGTTGACCAGCGCCAGCTGGTGGTCCGAGCCGGGCTCCGCGCGGCGGGCGAGGTCGAGCAGCGTCGCGACGAACGACGGCCAGCCCTGCTCCACCGCCCAGGTCGGGTCCGCGTAGGAGGCGAGCGCCGTCTGAGCCTGCAGGAGCAGCCGCTGCACCACGCCGACCTCGGTCTCCGCGGGCAGCCCGTTCAGCACCAGGGTCACGAAGTCGCGCGCTTTGAGCTCGGCCTCGCGGGTCATCTCCCACGCCGCCGACCAGCACAGGGTGCGCGGCAGCGGCTCGGCGACGTCGCCGATGCGGTCGATCAGCGTCGTCAGCGAGCGCTCGTCGAGACGCATCGTGCAGTAGGTGAGGTCGTCGTCGTTGACCAGCACGAGCGCGCCGGCCTCGGCGCCGACCAGCTCCGGGACCGCCGTGCGGTCACCGGTCACGTCGAGCTCGGTGCGGTGCCTGCGGACGAGCTTCCCGTTGCCGTCCTCGTCGTAGATCCCGACGGCGATCCGGTGCGTGCGGGTCTCGCCCGCGCCCGGGCGCGCGCCGCCCTGGGCGACCTCGAACCGCTCGTACCGCCCGTCGGACCCGACGGCGAACGACGGGGTCAGCGAGTTGAGACCCGTCGTGCGCAGCCACTGGGCCGACCAGCCGGACAGGTCGCGGCCGGACGCCTCGGTCAGTGCCCCGAGCAGGTCGTCGAAGGTCGCGTTGCCGTAGGCGTGCCGCGAGAAGTACAGCCGCAGCCCGGAGAGGAACTCGTCCTGGCCGACGTAGGCGACCAGCTGCTTGAGCACCGACGCGCCCTTGGCGTAGGTGATCCCGTCGAAGTTGACCTCGACGGCCTGCAGGTCGGGGATGTCGGCGGCGATCGGGTGGGTCGAGGGCAGCTGGTCCTGCCGGTACGCCCAGGACTTCTCGACGTTCGCGAACGTCGTCCAGGCGTTGCGGTACTCGGTCGCCTCGGACTGGCTCACGACGCTGGCCCAGGTCGCGAACGACTCGTTGAGCCACAGGTCGTCCCACCAGCGCATGGTGACGAGGTCGCCGAACCACATGTGGGCCATCTCGTGCAGGATCGTCTCGGCGCGGCGCTCGTAGAGGTAGCGCGTGACGCGGCTGCGGAAGACGTAGTCCTCGAGGAAGGTCACCGCGCCGGCGTTCTCCATCGCGCCCGCGTTGAACTCCGGCACGAAGAGCTGGTCGTACTTGGCGAAGGGGTAGGGCACGCCGAAGTTGCGGTGGTAGAAACCGAAGCCCTGCTTGGTCTCGGTGAACAGCCGCTCGGCGTCCATGTGCTCGGCGAGGCTCGCGCGGCAGTAGATCCCCAGCGGGATCGCGCCGTGCTCGTCGACGTATTCGTCGGTCCACTTCGCGTACGGCCCGGCGATCAGCGCGACGAGGTAGGTCGAGATGCGGACGGTCGTCTCGAACGCGTGGTGCACGGCGCCGGAGTCGAGGGTCGTCGTCGTGGACTTCACGCCGTTCGCGATCACCTCCCAGTCCGGCGCCGCGAGCGCGGTGAGGCTGATCGTGGCCTTGAGGTCGGGCTGGTCGAAGCAGGCGAACATCCGCTTGGCGTCCGCGGTCTCGAACTGGCTGTAGAGGTAGACGCCGCCGTCGACGGGGTCGACGAACCGGTGCAGGCCCTCGCCGGTGTTCATGTAGCGGCAGTCG
>NZ_DASXJS010000246.1:0-47332 GCF_036497245.1 Actinomycetospora sp.
GGCACCAGCACGACGAACCCGTCGCCGCCGGTCTCCGCGGCGAGCGCGAGCGCCCCGGCGGGGTCGTCGAGTCCGACGGTGCGGACCGGGATCGTGTCCAGGTCGAGCACCCCGGCCTGCACCGTGCGCCAGACCCGCAGCGCCGTCCGGTGGGAGAACATCCACGACCCGCGCAGGGTGAGCCTGCGTCGCATGAGGTCGCCGTAGGGCAGCCCGAGGTCCTCGCGCACCCCGCCGATCAGCACCATCGTCCCGCCGGGGCGCAAGGCGTCGTAGCCCGCAAGCGTGGGGTCCGGGGACCCGACGGCGCCGAGCGCGTCGAGCACGACGTCGACCTCGCCCGCCTCGGTGATCGCAGCAGCGGTGCCCTCGCGATCGGTCAGGGGGACGGTCCGCACCCGGGGGTCGAGCGCGGCGAGGCGGGCGAGCGCGGTCTCGTTGCGACCCACCGCAACGACCCGGGACGCTCCGCCGGCCAGCGCGAGCCGCACCCCCGCGCCCCCGAGCCCTCCGGTGGCGCCGAGGACGGCGATCGCGTCGCCCGCCGCCATCCCCGGCCACGCCAGCCCCTCGGCGGCGATCGCGAACCAGCCCAGCAGCGCGAGCCGTTCCGGGGCCCACGTCTCCGCTCCGGGCAGCCGGACGAGCGTCTCCTTCGGCGCCACGACCCGCTCGGCGAACGTCCCGTCGCGCCAGCGGTCCTGCATCGCGGTCACCGTCGGGGTGACCTCGCCCCGCCCGCCGATGCCGGTCCACCCGACGAGGAACTCCTGCGGGTCGGCGACGTCCCCCGAGGAGAGCAGCACGGTGTGGGCGACGACGTCGCCGGGCGCGAGGCCCAGGACGTCGTCGGCGACGGCGAGCACCCTCCCGACGCCGCCCGCCCCGAGCACGAGCGGCGTGGGGACGCGGCCGCGCGGCCTGGCCGCGACGACGTGGGTGTAGGCGGGGACGTGTGCCGCGAGGATCTCCAGCAGCACGCCGCCGGGCCGGACCTGGGGTTCGTCGAGCTCGGAGAGTCGCAGGCCGTCGCCGGGGCGTTCGAGTGTCCATGCACGCATGCGGTCCAGTTTCGGCGCGCACAGCCTGGTATCCAGTGGGCGCTCATCCTGGTATTGGTAGTACTCGTGACGACCGTCGAGCTGGGCGCGTTCCTGCGCAGCCGTCGCGAACGAATCTCCCCCTCCGACGTCGGGCTGCCGCCCGGCGGGCGACGCCGCACGCCCGGGCTGCGCCGCGAGGAGCTCGCACTGATCTCCGGGGTGAGCACGAGCTGGTACACGTTCCTCGAGCAGGGCCGCGACGTCCGCCCGTCCGCCCAAGTCCTCGACGCGCTCGCCGGCGCGCTCTCGCTCACCGACGACGAGCGCGACCACCTGCTACGCCTCGGCGGGCTGGCTCCGGCCGCGCCCGCGCCGGGCCCCGAGCGGGTCGATCCGGGGCTCGCGGACCTCGTCGACGCGGTCGGCGGGCGGCCCGCCTACGTCACGGCGGCGAGCTTCGACGTACTCGCGATCAACGACGCAGCGCGGGAACTGTTCACCGGGATGGCCGGCACGGCGGGCAACGTCGCGCTCTGGGCGTTCACCGACCCGCGCGCCGACGAGGTCCTCGTGGACCGTGAGGAGGTCGCCCGCGGCGTGCTCGCCCGCCTGCGCGCGGCCACCGTCCGCCATCCCGACGACGCCCGGGTCACCGCCGTCGTCGAGACCCTCCTCCGGGAGTCCGCGGAAGCCGCCGCCTGGTGGTCACGCCAGGACGTCCGCGACGACCGCTCGGGGCGCAAACGGGTCCGTCACCCCCGCCTCGGCGAGGTCACGCTCACCCACACCGTGCTGCATCCCGCGGAGCGCCCGGATCTCACGCTGGTGGTCTACGGAGCGCCAGGTGGCCTGCGGCCTTGTGAGCACTTTCGGGGGTCATAGCACCGGAAAGTGCTCACAAGGCCGGAGGCCACCTACAGCAGGAACAGCATCGCGGCCATCGCGAGGCTCATGCCGGCCTGGCCGATGAGCTGCACGGGGCCGTGCGCGAGGACCCCCACCGCGCGCGGGACCGCCGGAGCGGCCACGGCCACCCCGCCCGGCGAGGCGTCTGCTCCCGTACCGGCGTCACCCGGCTCCGTCGTCCCGACGGCGGGTGCGGCACCCGCCTCCGGCGCCGCACCACGGGCCCGCCGGGTGACGACCACGATCGTCACGACCGCGTGGACCACCAGGTAGAGCGCGAGCAGGGCCGCGAGGACGAGCAGCGTCGGCGAGGTCGCGGTGTGGCCCGCGTGCTCCCCGCCCGACATCGGCATCCCGGACATGTCCATCCCCGGCATGCCCGGCATCGACTCCGCGCCGGACGACGCCGCGGCCGGGGCCATGGCCAGGTACATCACGATCATCGCCGCGTCGACCAGCAGCAGGTGCGTGGGGTGCGCGGTGCACCGGTCGAGCCCGATGACCGACCCCAGGGGCTCGGAGCGCACCCGCGCCGTCACCAGCACCGCCAGCCAGCCGGCCGCCGCGACGCCGAAGACGACCGCCCCGGCCACCGGCGGGACCAGGCCCGCCGTGACGGGCGTCGCCATGAGGACCATCGCCACGCCCATGACGACGTGGTTCGCCTCCGCCGCCGCGATCCGGTGCCCACGACGTGGACCGTGCGCGGCCAGCGAGACCGCACACAGGGCGGTCGTCAGCACGAAGACGGTCGCGACCGCCATGCCGAACCAGCCGTCGACCATGGTCAAGGCCTCCAGGGAGCGTCGGGGAGCGCTAGAGCCGCCGCCGACCGTACGAGGTCCACCCCACGAACCCGTACGACCTGAGGTGTTCCCGCTTTTCTCTCATGTTCGGGAACCGGAGGGAACCCCGTGACGACGAGCACCCGGGTGGTGTCGTCCCGGCCCGCCGTCGGCGGGGAGACTGTCGGCGACGGGTCGTCGTCTCCTCGGCGGCCCCGGGACCGGAGGTTCGGCAGGCGATGGACGACGCCGTCATCACCGACGCCGCGCTGGCCGCGCGCGACGGTGACCGGGCGGCCGCGGCACGGTTCGTGGAGCTCACCCAGCAGCAGGTGTGGCGGTTGCTGGTCCACCTCGCCGATCACGGGGCCGCCGCCGACCTGGCCCAGGAGACCTACGAGCGCGCCTTCGGCTCGCTGCGCCGGTTCCGCGCCGACGCCCCGGCGCGCACGTGGTTGCTGGCCATCGCGCGCCGCGTGGCCGCGGACCACCTGCGCCGTCGCGCCCGCCGCCCCGTCGACCCCGCCCCGATCCACGACGGCGACCAGCCGCTGGTCACCGCCCGGCCCGGGGACGTCGCGGAGGGGATCGCGCTGCGCCTGGCCGTGGACGCGCTGCCCACCGAACGGCGCGAGGCCTTCGTCCTCACCCAGATGCTGGGTCTCGGGTACGCCGAGGCGGCACTCGTCGCGGGCTGCCCGATCGGCACCGTCCGCTCCCGGGTCGCCCGCGCCCGGGCCGACCTCGTCGAGGCCCTGGACGCGGGCACCGAGACGCCCGAGGTGGTGAGCCGTGAGCCCTGACGCGGACCGGCGGTGGCGCGCAGACGGCGGGAACTCCCGCGCCCCCGCACGCGACCTGCCCACCATGGGGTCCATGGACTGCGCCGTCTGCCGCGAGGAGCTCTCGGCGGAGCTCGACGGTGAAGGCGATCCCGCCTGCCGCCCGGCCGTGCTCGCCCACCTCGAGACCTGCGCGCCCTGCACCCGCTGGCGGGAGCAGGCCGCCGTCGTCACCCGCCTGACCCGCACCGGTCCCGCCGAGGCGGGCCCCGACCTGATCGCCCGCGTGCTGCCCGCGGCACCGCGGCCGCGGCGCCTGCGGCTCGGGGTGCGGGTGGCGCTCGTGGCGGTCGGGGTGGCCCAGATCGTGCTGGGGGTGCTCTCCCTGGCCGGAACCGCCGGGCACGGCGGTGGCGTGGCGATGCTCGGCGGCGCGGACATGGCGCACATGAGCCACGAGACCGCCGCCTGGAACCTGGCGCTCGGGGCGGCCTTCCTCGCGGGCGCCTCCTGGACCCGCCACCTCGCCGGGCTGCTCCCGGTGCTCGGCGCGTTCATCGTCGTGCTCGGTGTCCTCTCCGGTCTCGACCTCGCGGCCGGCCGGGTGGAGCCCGATCGCGTCGCGACGCACGCGCTGCTGCTCGTGGGCTTCGCGCTCTCCGTCCTGGTCGTGCGCAGCGGCCCCGCCCGCACGCCGAGCCCCGCCCCGTCCGCCACGGGCCCCGGAGATCGCCCCGGGCTCGCCCGCACGCCTCCGGCGCCGGCCCCCGCGCGGCGCGACAACCTGGGCCCCGTCGCCCACGACCGTCCCCCGCGCCGAGACGCTGCATGAGCACCGCCGCGCCCCCGGCCGAACGCCCCGCTCCTCCCGGCCCGGCCCGGCCGCCCCGCCCGGCGGTGCGCCTCGCGGTCGGACTCGTCGCGACCGCCGTCGCCGTCGTCGCGGTGGTGCTCGTCGTCGGGGCCTGGGGCGACGTGCCCTACCGCGCCCTGGGGGTCAGCGCGCCCCCGGAGGGGCTGCGCATCGCGGTCCCCCTGCTGCGGGCGGTCGTGGTGCTCGCCGCGGGCCTGACCCTCGGGAGCCTGGTCGCCGCGACGGTCGTCCTGCCCGGGCGCTCCCGGGCCCGGGCGCTGTCCGCCGACGCATACGCCGCGGTGCGCCGCGCGGGAACGGCGGCCGCGCTGTGGGCGCTCGCCGCGTCGGCCGCCGTGCCGCTCACCGTCGTCGTCGGCACCGGCGGCGACACCCGGGTGCTGAGCACCCCCGACGCGTTCCTCGCCTCGGTCGGCGCCCTCGAGGAGCCCGCGGGCTTCCTCGTCGCAGCGGTCGCGGCCGCCGTCGTCGCCGTGATGTGCCGGATGACGTTCTCCTGGCGCACGGCGGTGGGGGCACTGGCCCCGGCGCTGCTCGCCGTCATCGCGCCGGTCGCCACGGGGCACGTCGCGAGCGTCGGGGGCGGGCACGACATCGCCACCGACGCCGCGGTCCTGGCCGCCGTCGCGCTCGCCGCCTGGCTGGGTACGGCCGTGGCGGTCGACCGCCACCGGGCGCTGGGTCGTCCCGACGAGGACGTCGTCGCGCGACGGGCGCGGCGGGTCACCCGGGTCGCCGCGCCGGTCGCGCTCGCCGGGCTCGCGACCGTCGACGCCTGGCTGGTCCGCGACGGGTGGCTGACCCTCTACGGCGGGCTCGCCGCCGCGGCGCTGGTGCTGGTGCTGGTCGCCGCCCTGCCGCTCGTGGTCCCCCGCCTGCCCCCGGGATGGACCCTCACCGCGCTCGGTCTCACGGCGGTCGTCGCGGGCCTCACGGCGAGCGGCCTGCCCCCCGGGCTGCTGCGCTCGGCGACGGCGCAGGAGACGCTCATCGGGTTCGACCTGCCCGGGCCGCCGAGCGTGCTCGGGCTGCTCGGTCCCGGCCGGGTGAACGTGCTGGCCGACCTGGCGTGCCTGCTGCTCGCCGGGGCCTACGTGGCGGGCGTGCTGCGCCTGCGCGCCCGCGGCGACGCCTGGCCACCGGGGCGGACGTCCGCGTGGCTCGCCGGGTGCGTGCTGCTCGCATGGACCACGACGAGCGGCTTCGGCGAGTACGCGATGGCGATGTTCAGCGTGCACATGGGCAGCCACATGCTGCTCTCGATGCTCGTGCCGATCCTGCTGGTGCTCGGCGGCCCGGTCACGCTCGCGCTGCGCGCGCTCCCGCCGTCCCGCTCGGGCGACGACGGGGCTCCCGCCCTGGACGGCCCCCGCGCATGGTTGCTCTCGCTGATCGGCTCACCGGTGTCGCGGCTGCTGACCCACCCGGTGGTCGCGCTCGTCGTGTTCGTCGGGTCGTTCTACGCGCTGTACTTCTCGCCGATCTTCGCCGCGGCACTGCCGTACCACTGGGCGCACCAGCTGATGTACCTCCATTTCGTGGTCACCGGCTACGTGTTCTTCTGGCTGATCATCGGGGTGGACCGGTCACCGTGGCCGTTGCCGCACGTGGCGCGCCTGGCGCTGCTGCTCGCGTCGATGCCCTTCCACGCGTTCTTCGGCGTCGCCCTGCTCGGCGCGGACACCGTGATCGGGGACCGCTTCTTCGGCGACCTCGCGCTGCCGTGGGTCCCGGACCTGCTCGCCGACCAGAGCCTCGGCGGCGGGATCGCGTGGTCCGCGGGCGAGGTGCCGCTGCTCGTGGTGGTCATCGCCCTGCTCGTGCAGTGGTCACGTCACGACGGCCGCGAGGGCGCCCGTCACGACCGCCACGCCGACCGGGACGGCGACGCGGATCTCGCCGCCTACAACGCGATGCTCGCCGACCTGGCCCGCCGCCGGCCCTGAGCCGGGGTCCGGGTCCCGGCTACTGAGCAGCGGTCCACCGGGCCGCGGCACGGATCGCCGCTGGTCACCCTTCCGGGGCCGGACAGCTCACCGACCCGCCGCTGGGCGACACGCGGCGACCGCACCCCGCAGGACACGCTCCCGTCCACCGTCCCGACGCGTTGAACCGGACGAGTCACCACCGACGTCGGGGAGGCACCCATGGGCAAGCGCTCAGCGGTGAAGCAGAGCCGCAACCTGAGCATCGGGTCCCGCACACCCCTGATCGTCGGAATCCTCGTCGTCGGTGTGCTCGCGGTCGTCATCGGCAGCACCCTGTTCAGCAAGGGAGACGACGCAGACGCCGCCGGCGGCGGGTCCTCCACCGCAGGCCCGATCCCGATCACCCGCGCCGCGGTCCAGTTCCCGGCCAAGGTCGACGGGGGCGTCGTCACCGTGGGACCGGACGGCAAGGCCGCGAAGAAGGGGAGCAGCAAGAAGGCGCCGCCGCACACCCTCGACGTCTACGAGGACGCGTTGTGCCCCGCCTGCCAGGCCCTCGAGTCCCGCGGCGGCGCGCGGCTGGCGAAGGCGGCGGCGGACGGCACCATGCGCATCCGCTACCACCTGCTCAACATGCTCGACCAGCGATCGGCCCCGCAGGGCTACTCGACGCTGGGCGGCAACGCGATGATGTGCGGAGCCGAGAACGGGATCTTCCCCGACCTGCACGTCAGCCTCTACACCGCGCAGCCCGAGGAGGGCGGCGCCGGCTGGACGGCCGACCAGATCGTCGACCTCGGCAAGCGCCTCGGGGCGGGGCCGGGCTTCGAGCCCTGCGTGCGCAGCGGGGCCCACGCCAAGGACATCTCGACGAACTTCGGGCAGGCCGCCAACGACCCGAAGCTGGTGCGCCAGGGCTCGAGCGGCTTCGGCACCCCGACCCTCGTCCTCGACGGCGCGCTGCTCCAGCCCGGGGACACGCGCCTCGACAAGCTGGTGCCCACCACGCCCTGACCCCTCGCGCGGCGGCGGCCGGGCCAGGAGACTCTCCAGGGCCCGACCCGAGGAGTGCCACACGATGCTCACCGCCGAGCACATGGAGTCGCTGATCCGTCGCTACTTCGACGGGTGCAACGACGCCGACGTCGCGGGCATGGTCGCCTGCTTCACCCCGGACGCCGTGCACTACTTCCCGCCGGGGATGTACGGCGGGGCCTGGCGCGGCGCCGACACCATCGCCGCGAACTGGGCGCACCGGGTCGCGACGCTCGGCTCCGCCTGGACCATCGACCGGGTCCTCACCGACCCGGAGAGCGCCCAGGCCGTCATCGAGTGGAGCCACTTCAAGACCGCGGGCGGCACGCTCCTGCGCGGCGACGAGTGGTACGTCTTCGACCGCGTCTCGGGCCTGATCAGCGAGATCCGCGCGTACTACGCCTCCCCCGTCGACCCGGACCGCCCCGAGCTCGCCCTCGACGGCTTCGACTACGAGGGCCGGGGCTACCCGATGACCTGCCCGGTCCCGCGCCCGCACCCGTCCCAGGCCGCGACGTGACGATCTCCCCCCAGTCCGCGCGACGATCGTGTTCCGGGCCCTCGGCGGACTAGCCTGGTCCCCGAGGGGGGATCGCCGTGCGGGACGAGGAGCTGATCGTCGAGTTCGCCCTGACGCTCCTGGACCACCCCGGCCTCGATCTGGAGGAGATCGCGGCGCTGCTGGTCCGCCGCGTGGGGCCCGAACGGATGCTCGAGTTCGCGGCGCAGAACCTGGCCGACCGCGGCGAGCTCCGGGGCGCCCTGTTCGACGCGGCCGTCGAGCGGGTCATGCGCGTCGTGCTGGCGCTGCGCGACGCCCAGGACTGATCTACCCCGACTGCGGCTGGAACCGCCGCAACCGCAGGCTGTTGCCGACGACGAAGATGCTCGAGACGCCCATGACGGCGCCCGCGATCATCGGGTTCAGCAGCCCGAACGCGGCCAACGGCAGCGCCGCGACGTTGTAGACGAACGCCCAGAAGAGGTTCCCCCGGATCGTCGAGAGCGTGCGCCGCGCGAGGCGCAGGGCGTCGGTGACCCCGCGCAGGTCGTCCCCGACCAGGGTCAGGTCGCCGGCGTCGACGGCCAGCGCGGACCCGCCGCCCATCGCCAGACCGAGGTCCGCGCGGGCCAGGGCGGCCGCGTCGTTGACACCGTCGCCGACCATCGCGACGACCTTGCCCTCGCCGCGCAGCCGGTCGATGACGTCGGCCTTCTCGGTGGGCAGCACCTCGGCGACGACGTCCTCGGCGGCGATCCCGACCTCGGCGGCCACCGCGTGCGCCGCGGCGGTGTTGTCGCCGGTCAGCAGCACCGGGCGCAGGCCCATCGTCCGCATCCGGGCGACCGCCTCGGCGGAGGTCGGCCGGAGGGTGTCGGCGACGGCGAGCACGGCGCGCGCCTCGAGCCGGCCGTCGCCGTCGGTCCAGGCCAGGACGACGGCGGTGGCGCCCGCGGCCTCGGCGTCACGGTGGGCGCGGTCGAGGTCGGGCGGGAGCTCGACGCCCTCGTCCTCGACGAGACGCCGGCGTCCGACGACGACCGCGGCCCCGTCGACGGTGCCGCGGACACCGAGCCCGTCGACCACCTCGACGCCGTCGGCGTGCCCGGGCCGCGTGTCCCGCCCGGCTTCGACGAGCGCCCGCGCCACCGGGTGGTCCACGTCGGTCTCCAGCGCGAGCACCCGGCGCCAGACCGCCTCGTCGTCGACACCCTCGCCGACCGTCACCGACCGCAGGCCCATCCGGCCCGTCGTCACCGTCCCGGTCTTGTCGAGCACCACGGTGTCGACCTTCTTCGTGGTCTCCAGCACCTGCGGACCGCGCAGCAGGATCCCGAGCTTGCGTCCACGACCCGCCGCCACGGCGAGGGCCGTCGGGGTCGCGAGGCCCAGCGCGCACGGGCAGGCCACGACGAGCACGGCCATCGCGGCCGCGATCGCGAAGCCCGCGTCGGCGTCGGCGAACCACCAGAAGCCGAAGGTGTAGGAGGCGAGCACGAGCACGACCGGCACGAAGCGCCCGGCGATCTTGTCCGCGAGGCGCTGGACCGAGGCCTTGCCGAGCTGGGCGTCCTGCACCCGCCGGGTCAGGCGGGCCCACTGGGTGTCGGCGCCGACGCCCGTCGCGCGGACCACGAGCCGTCCCGTGGCGCAGCGCGTCCCGGCGAGCACGCGGGTGCCGGCAGCGGCGTCGACGGGTACGGACTCGCCGGTCATGGCGGCGACGTCGAGGGTGGCGGCGCCGTCGGTGACCACGCCGTCCACCGGCACCGTGTCACCGTCGCCGACGAGGACGTGGTCGCCCACCGCCACGTTCTCCACCGGCACGCGCAGCGCGCGGTCGGCGACGAGCAGGACCGCGTCGGGCGTCGCCCGCTCGTCAACGCCCGCCCCGCCCGCGGCCATCGCCTTCCGTCGGCCCCGCAGCTCGATCCAGCGCCCGACCAGGACGGCGGTGACGATCGCGACCGCCGCCTCGAGGTAGATCGTGCGGGTGCCGCCCCAGACGTCGGGCGCGGGGATCAGCGAGAAGCTGTGCCGGACCCCGCCGAGCCCCGCTTCGCCGAAGAACAGCGTCCCGACCGACCAGCCGACCGCCGAGAGCACCCCGACCGAGACGAGCGTGTCCATCGTCAGCGACCGGTGCCGCAGGTGGCGCCACGCCGCCTGGTGGAACCGCCACCCGCCCCAGAAGACGACCGGTACCGCCAGCACCAGCGAGAACCACTGCCAGTACCGGAACTGCCAGGCCGCGTTCATCGCGACGGCGATGACCGGCAGGCTCAGCGTGAGGCACACCAGGGCGCGGTGCCGCAGGTCGGCGACCTCGGGGTCGTCGTCGGGCTGCGGCTCGGACTGGGCGGCTTCTGCGCGAGGGGAACCCTCGGGCGCCTCCAGCGTCCGGAGCTTCCCCTCGCGCGGGAGGCGCGGGGCGGGCACCTCGGCACGAGGGGAGCCGGTCGGAACGGCGGGGGCCGTGCTCGTGACCGACGCCGCTCCACCCGTCGTCACCACCGACGCCCCGAAGCCGAGCTTCTCGACGACGCGGACGATCGCGTCGGGGTCGCCGTCGTGGGAGACGCGCGCGCGGCCGGTCGCGAGGTTCACCTCCGCGGTGACGCCCTCGAGCTTCCCGAGACGCCGCTCGATCCGCGACGTGCACGCGCCGCACGTCATGCCGGTCACGGCGAGCTCGGTGATACGGGCGGCCGGCGGGGACGACAGGGACGAGGTGGCCGTCATCGGCGCGTGCTCCTGGGGAGACGGGGGTCCGGGGCGGGCCGACGGTAGGCAGCGGCGCCGACCCCATCCGTCGGAGCTGAGGACCGCCCTCCGCCCACCCGTCGACCGGTGCCACGCGGCCGACGAGCGGTCGTCGCGCTGGCCCGATCAGAGCAGAGGTCCCGTAGGAGCTCTCAGCGCGCGGTGGTCATCCCAGGCCGACCATCGCGCCGAAGTAGGCCGGGAACGACGCGACGATCGCCACGACGATCAGCACGTACCAGGCCGCGAGACCCCACCCGTGACGACGGACCAGGCCCTCGCCCGCGGGCTCACCACCGAGGTTGCCCTCGCGCAGGTTGTGCACCGTCGTGAACCAGAAGATCGCGAGCACCGCGACCCACGCGACCATGCAGTACGGGCACAGCGCGTGGATGGTGACCAGGCTCTGCACGATCAGCCAGTGGATGAACAGCACACCGGCGAACGAGCCGATCTGCAGCGCCCACCACACCCACCGCGGCAGCTCGGCCCCCGAGACGACGAGCGCCCCGCACGCCGCGACCACCGGGAACGTCAGCAGGCCGATCACCGGGTTCGGGAACCCGAGCACCGACGCCTGTGCCGTTTTCATGATCGTCCCGCAGGAGAGCACCGGGTCGATCGAGCAGCTCGGGATGTAGTCCGGGTTGGCCAGCAGGTCGAGCTTCTCGATGAGCAGGACCAGCGCGACGACGGCCCCGACGAGGCCGCCGACGAGCAGCACCCATCCGGTGCCGCGCACCGGGGCGGCGAGGTCCGCGTCGTCGGGGTCATCCCGCTCGGGAGTCCCGACGACGGACGTGGTCGCGGTCGGTTCCGGTGTCCCGACGGCGGGAGTCGCGGTGGGGGTCGCGGGGGCCTGGGCGGCCTGTCCGGTGGTCCGCTGATCGGTCCCGGCTGGTCCGGCTCCGGCTCCGTGCTGGCCGGCGCCTGCGGTACCCGGCATCGGCGGTGGGCCGACGACACTCGCGATCGGCGCGGTGGGAGCGGCAGCCGCCTCGCCGGCACCGACCGTGGCGGTCGCACTCGTGCCGGGCCCGGCCTCGGCTCCGGGCCGGGCGTCCCCGGGCGCCGCGTGTCGCCCGCCCGCTCCCTTGCCGTGCTCGGCCATGCTCGTCGTCTCCTCACCGTCGCGCGCGACGTGTCCCCGGTCCTCGTGCACGTCGCCGCCGGGCCGCGGCCGGTTCCCGGCCGTGACGCGTTCCCCTCCATCGTGACGCGTCGCCCGTCCGGGAGTGTCAACGACCCGCGTTCCATCCCCCGACGGCGCACCCGCGACCCGGCCCGCTCGTCGAGGTCATCGGACCGGGCCCGCTGAACGGCCTCATCCCGTGTCGGTCCCGGCTCCTTCCGGCGTGATCGACATCTGGGTGACGAAGTGCTCGCTGAGCGAGCACTTCGCCACCCGGATCGCGATCATGGCGACACGTTCGGGTCGACGGGCAGCCCGCTGACCCATGGCCACGGTCGGATCCACCTCGATCACGCACCGTCGATGTGCGCGAGGCCCCGTCCAGAGGTCCTGATGTCAGCGATGCGCCACCGCTGGATCCCCCGCCCCTGGACGACGCCCGCCACCTCACCGATGGCACCCTCACCCGCGTGGCCGACGTCGAGGTGGTCCGGGCCGACGCGGAGAACCGGGACGAGGCCCGTGACGTCCGCCTCCGCGCGCTCACCGACGCGCCCGGCGCCTTCGCCGCCTTCCGTGAGCAGGAGGAGGCCCTCGACGACGCCGAGTGGCTGCGCCGGGTCACGACGAACGCCTGGTTCCTCGTCCGGGCCGACGGTGAGGCGGTGGGCCTCGCCTGCGGGATCCCCGAGCCGCAGGACGAGGCCGGGCGCCATCTGGTGGGAATGTGGGTCGAACCGGCCTTCCGTGGGCGCGGGCTGTCGGATCTGCTCGTCGCCGCGCTGATGGCCTGGGCCCGCCGCGAGGGCGCGCAGACGCTCGCGCTGTGGGTGGTCGACGGCAACGACCGCGCCCTCGGGCTCTACGAGCGCCTCGGCTTCGAGGCCACCGGCGAGCGCCAACCGCTCCCAGGGGACCCCGAGGTCATGGAGTCCCGCATGCGATTGATCCTCTGAGCGGTCTCACGCCACGGCCGCCGCGTCCCGCCGGACGAGGGCGAGATCGAGCGCGAGGCCGCCGTCGAGCGGCACCCGGTCGACGCGGGGATGGTGCTCCGGTGCGCTGACCAGCACGATCACGTGCTCGCCCGGCCCCACGCGCGCCGGGTCCAGCCTGGCCGTGAAGCCGCCCCCGGCATCGGTGCCGGCGCGGGCGAGCTGGGCCCCGGCCGCGTCGATCATGGTCGCGACCGCGCCGGGGACGGCGAGCCCGCTCCCGTCGCGGACCACCCCGCGCACGACCGCGGACCGCGAATCGACGACCGCCGGAACCTCCGCGGCACCGGTCCGGACGCCGTCGCCGTCATCCGCCCGAACGCCGTCCTGCCCGCCGACCACGACCGTCGCCGCCCCGAGGGCCGGCACCACCCGACGGCGCTCGACCACCGACAGCCCCAGCGCCAGCACCGCCGCCACGAGGGCCGCCCCGGCGAGCAGCCCCCACCCGGCGCGGACCGACCCGAACTCCGACGGCAGGCCGGTGGTGTGCGCGCCGATCACCGACACCAGCAGCGCCACTCCCAGCACCGAGCCCACCTGGCGCGCGGTGTTGATCAGCGACGAGCCCGACCCCCACCGGGGCGCCGGCAGCGCAGACCCGACCACCGAGGACAGCGTCGGGAGGATCAGCCCGACGCCGAGCCCCGTCAGCAACTGGCCCGGCAGCATCCCGCCGAGGTAGTCCGGGGTGACGCCCAGGTTCAGCAGCCACCACACGGGGCCCGCCGCGAACGCGAGCGTGCCGACGAAGGCGACCGGCCCGATCCCGAACCGCCCGGACAGGTGCCCGGCCAGCCGCGACACCACCACGACGACGAGCGGCCCCGCGGCGAGGCCGAGTCCCGCGGCCTGCGGCGACCAGCCCCACGTACCGGTCATGTAGAGGACGTTGACGACGAGCATCCCGGCGAAGCCGGTGGTGAACGCGACCATGACGAGCGCCGCGAGGGCGACGACCGGGACGCGCAGCACCGCGAGATCGAGCGCCGGGACCGGGTGGCGGCGCGAGCGGAGCACGACCAGCACGAGCCCGACGACGGCGACCGCGAACCCGGCGAGCACCTCCGGCCCGCCCCAACCGGAGTCGGGCGTGCGGACCAGGGCGAAGGCGAGCGCCCCGACGCCGACGACGATGCCGAGCGCGCCCAGCAGGTCGGGCATGCCGGTGCGGGCGACCTCGGGGTCGCGCAGCACGCGCCGGCCGGCGACGAACGCGACGACGCCGACGGGCACGTTCACCAGGAACACCCAGTGCCAGGACAGTTCGACGAGCAGGCCGCCCAGCGGCGGGCCGAGGGCCGCGGCGACCGCCCCGATCGACGCCCACGCCCCAACGGCCCGCGTGCGCCGTTCGGCGGGGTAGGCCGCGAGGAGCAACGACAGCGACGTCGGCATGACCAGCGCGGCGCCGACCGCCTGGATCGCCCGCGCCGCGACCAGCAACCAGACGCCGGGCGCGGCGGCGCAGGCGGCCGAGGCGAGGGTGAACACCGCGAGCCCGGCGAGGAAGACCTGCTTGTGGCCGAAGCGGTCCGCGAGCCGGCCGGCGAGCGCGAGGAACGCCGCGAACACCACGGTGTAGCCGTTGAGGATCCACGACATCTCGCCGAGGTCGGTGCCCGGGAAGTTCGCGCGGATGTCGGGGAACGCGATGTTGACGATGAACAGGTCGAGGCTCGACAGGAACGCCGCGGCCGAGGTGACGAGCAGGACGGCGCCGGGGCGGGCGGTGCTCATGGCCGATCCCTTTCTGAGAGCAGGGCCTTCGGGAGGCGGACCGATCGGTCCCTCGGTCGCCCCACCCCCGAACGAACGACTCGTTCGTGGCTTCTATGTGCACGAACGAGTCGTTCGTTCCGGATCAGGGCGGGCGGATCGGGGCGGGCGAATCGATGCGGGTGCGGGCGAGTGGCGGCGGGCGGAGCGGGTCAGGCGCCGACGAGGCGGCGGGCGAGGTCGACCGCGGCGTCGGCGGCCGGATCGAGACGGTCGTCGAGGCGGTCCCGGTAGGCCGCCTGGAGGTAGAGCCCGTCGACCAGCAGCCAGAGCTGCTCGACCAGCCGGTCGGGGTCCTCGACGCCGAGGCGCCCGACCCGCTCCGCAATCGCGGCCCGGGTCTCGGCGAGCTGGGCGTGCGCGACGCCTGCGGGCGCCTCGTCGCCGTCGAGGGCGTCGTCCTCGGGGAACTCCGCGAGGTAGTTGCGGAAGGCGCACCCGCGGAAACCGGGGCGGCGCACCGTGGCCGCCACCTCCGCGATCAGCGCCACGAGCTGCTCGCCCGGGTCGTCCCCCGCGGCCTCGAGGACCCGCCGCGCGGACTCGGCCCGGCGCTCCCGGGCACGCTCGAGGTACGCGGCCACCAGGTCGGACTTGGCGGGGAAGTGCTGGTAGAGCAGGTTCTTCCCGGTCCCGGCCTCGGTGATGATCCGGTTCATCCCGACGGCGCGGACCCCGTGGTCGTAGAACAGCCGGGACGCGACACCGAGGATGCGCTCCCGGGTGCCCGGTGCGGGCGTGCGTGCCATGGCGTTCCACCTCCTCGACGACCAGCGTAGCGGACCGATCGGTCCCGCACCAGCACGGCCCGCGTCGACCCCGAGGGTGAGTCGCTGTACCGCACCGTCCCCGGCGACAGCCGCTACCCGGCCGTCCGGCCCCGCACCGCCACCTCGCCGAGCACCGTCATCCCGACGCCCCGCCCGCGCGCCGTCCGCGCGAGCCACACCCCGGCCTCGAGGTTCGCGGCTCCGCGTCCGGCCAGCCGGGCGACCCCGATGACCACCCCACCGCCCGCGACGCCCTCGACGACGAGCCACGACGCCTCGTCCGCCGGGCGTGCCCGGAGGAACCGCGCGTAGGCACGCTCGCGGGCGAGCGTCCAGTCCTCGGGGTCGGGCGCGGCGTCCGGCGGCATCACCTCCCACGGCAGCGCTCCGGCGACGGCGGCGGCGACGACCGCGGCGACGTCGTCGGCGTCGCCGCGATCGAGGCGGCGCAAGGTGATCGCGGGCCGCACCGGTGTGCTCATGGGGCGCAGCGTGCGCCGGGCGCCGGTCCTGCGACCAGCCGATTATCCCGACTACTGTGACCGCCGTCACAGATCAGCGAGTCGAAGCGCGACGCTCCCGATCGACGCGGAGATGTCGCCACCCCACCGACCCGAGGAGCACCCCGTGGACTGGACCCTGGAAGTCGTCGTCCTGCCCGTCAGCGATCTCGACCGCGCGGTCGCCTTCTATCGCGACCAGGTCGGCTTCACCCTCGACCACCGCACCACGAACGAGCACATGGACGTCGCCCAGCTGACCCCCCGCGGCTCCGGCGCGTCGATCGTGGTCGGGACCCTGCCCGCCCAGAACGAGATGGCGCCGGGCTCGATGCGGGGACTGCAGCTCTGCGTCGCCGACGCCGGCGCGGCACACGCGGAGCTCGCTGGGCGCGGCGTGCCGGTCAGCGACCCGCAGGTCCTCGACCCGCGCGACGGCGGCACGTTCTTCGGCTTCGCCGACCCGGACGGCAACACCTGGGCGATCCAGGAGCTCCGGGTCCGTGGGGAGCGCCCGCTCATCCCACGGGTGGACGCGGACGCCGCCCGTGCGTGGGCCCAGCACGCTTCGTAGCCTGGGCGAACGCGCAGCGTGGCCTGTCAACGGATCTAGGGCTGTGATTCGCGTCTCACTGATCTGGGTGCCTCCCCACGGTGGCCAGGACCACCAGAGTCGCAGTGGGCCATGCTGTGAAACCCCACGCGGCGCTGTCCGATCACCCGTTTCCGGTACCAGCGTCACCAAGGGTGTCGAGATGTCTCCGTGACTCGATCGTGATCGTTCACGTCATCCTTCCCCCGGTACGGCGCGCAGCACTTACCCTCCGTATGTCATTGTCAGGATGCCGAACGATGTCGGGGTCGGGACGCGTCCGGAGCACGGCCGGGAACCCGGCCGCCGGATCCGAGGGGGATGATCTTCGTGGACGATTTCCGCCCGCCCCACCACGACGACTCCGACACACCTGACGGCGGCGCGCCCGCCGAGGTCGCCCCGCCGGGCCTGCGCCATCTCGTGGACGCCGTCCTCGAGGAGGCCGAGGCGATCGAGGACCGCCTGGACGCCTGCGACGCCTACGTCGTGCTGGTGTCCGATCCCGCGACCGGGGCGATCGACTCCTACGGGCCCTTCGACGGCACGACCGCGCTGCTCGACGCCGCCCGGCGCAGGCGCGGTCTCGACGACGGCGACCTCACCGACGTCGCGGTGACGGTCGTGCGCCACCACATGCCCGAGGCCGACGAGTCCGGGGCGCACGCGATCGCCTCCTGAGACCGCGCGACCCCGGACGGCGGGCGACCCCGGACGGCGGGCGACCTCCGCCGACGGGCGGCCTCCCACGACGGCGACCGGCGGGCGCACCGATCGATCCGGCGCGCCCGGGACGGCCGAACCCCTCGCGGACCCGCAGGCCGTGGGGTCCGGACGACGAACGGGGAGTGCATGTCTCGCGGGCGGATCTGGCTGGGCGCGGGCCTGGTCGTGGCGGTGCTCGTCGTGCTCGGGGTGATCAGCCTCGTCGACCGGCCGGCACCCACCGGGGCCGCGTCGACCCCGGGCGATCCCGTCGCCGCCGCACGGCTGGCCGTTCCCCGCAGGCAGGCCGACGACCCGCTCGCGCTCGGCCGCGTCGACGCCCCCGTCGTCGTCGCCGAGTGGGGCGACTTCCAGTGCCCCTTCTGCCGGCTCTACACCGAGCGCACCGAGCCGGCCCTGCTCCAGCACTACGTCGCGACCGGCCAGGTCCGCGTCGAGTGGCACGACTTCGCCTACCTCGGCCCCGAGTCGGTCCTGGCCGCCCGCGCGGCCCGGGCGGCCGGGCGCCAGGGGAAGTTCTGGCCGTTCCACGACGTGCTCTACCGCGAGCAGCCCCGGGAGAACAGCGGCGCGGTCACCGAGGCCTCGTTGACCGCACAGGCGCAGCGTCTCGGCCTCGACGTCGACCGCTTCCGTGCCGACTTCGCCGACCCCGCGATCGCGCGGGCCGTCGCCGACGACGAGGCCGCGGGCGCCCGGATCGGCGTGAACGGGGTGCCGAGCTTCGTCATGGGGGACCAGCTGATCTTCGGGGCGCAGCCGACGGCGACGTTCGAGCAGGCCATCGACGCCGCCCTCGCCCGGGCCCGGTGACCGGGCCGCCGACGTGATCGACATCGGCTACCTCACCGCCTTCGCCGGCGGGGTGCTCGCCCTGCTCAGTCCGTGCAGTGCCCTGTTGCTGCCCTCGTTCCTCGCCTACGCGGTGGCGAGTCGCACCGGGCTGGTCGCCCGCACGGCCCTGTTCGGCCTCGGCCTGGCGGCGATGCTCGTCCCCCTCGGCGCGGGCGCCGGTGCCCTCGCGGGCCTGGTGACGCTGCACCGCGAGCTGCTGATCGCGATCGTCGGCTGGCTGGTGGTCGCGCTCGGCGTCGTGCAGATCCTCGGCGGTGGCTGGAGCCTGCGCCCGGCGGCGCGGGTGCAGCAACGGATGGCGGCCCGCGGGACCGCCGCCTCGACGGTGGGGCTCGGCGCCGCCTACGGGCTCGCGGGGTTCTGCTCCGGGCCGATCCTCGGCGCGGTGCTCACCGTGGCCGCCGCCGGCGGAGCCGCGGTGCGCGGCGCGGCCCTGCTCGCGGTGTACGCGGTCGGGATGACCCTCCCGCTGTTCGTGCTCGCCCTGCTCTGGCAGCGCTTCGATCTCGGGCGGCGGCGCTGGCTGCGCGGGCGTGAGTACCGGATCGGGCCGCTGCGCCTGCACACCACCTCGACGTTGTCCGGACTACTCTTCATCGGCGTCGGGCTGCTGTTCCTGCTCGCCGACGGGACCGCGGGCCTGCTGGGCGCGGACCCGGCGGTGGCGCAGGCCGGTGAGGACGCCGCGGTCCGGATCGGGTCGGCCGTGCCCGACGTCGTGCTCCTGGGAGGTGCCGTGCTGGTGGTCGTCGCCGTGGCGGCATGGCAGCTGCGCCGCCGGGCCGGGACCCGCCGGTGACCGCGCGGCAGGCGAGCCCGCTCACCGCGCTCGCGACCGTCCCCGGCTTCGCGCTCGACGTGGCCGCCGAGGTGGCCGCGACCTTCGGCAGGCGTCGCACGCGGCTGCTCGGCCTCGTCGCGAACCTCGTGCTCGCGCTGGGCTACGTCGGCTGGTCGCACTGGCACCCGAACCGGCCGGAGATGTTCGCCGCCGCGCACCTCGGTGTGGCGGTCGTGGTGTGGATCATGGCCGACGTCGTCAACACCAACCAGCTGGGCGCCGACGGCGAGGAGGTGGCGGCCCAGCTGGCCCGGGGTCGCGGCGTGGCGCGCATCCTCGCGACGAAGAACCTCGCGCTCGCCACGGTGATCGCGCCGGTCGCGCTCGCGGTGACGCTGGGCGCCCAGGCCCTCGCGAGCCGCGCGCCGGATCTCGGTCGTGCCTCGCTCGCCGACGTGGGCGCGGTCTTCTGCTGGCTGGGCCTGGGCAGTGTGCTGTCGGTGCTCATGCCCTACCGGCCGCTGCCGTGGCGGGACCGCCTCGCCGCGCGGCACACCTGGTTGCGCTGGACGGTGTGCGTGACCGCGCCGTGGATCGTCGTGCTGGGACTCGAGCCCGCGCTCGGCGTCGCGGATCGCGCGGCGGGCCTGACCGGCCGCGGCGGCACCCTCGCGCTGGGCATCGTGTGCTGGGGGCTCGGCCTCGCCGCGGCGGCCCGCCTGGCCCGCAGACGGAACCAGGCGTTGCGACGGCAATTGCACGGCTCACCGGCCGCGTTGTGACGTGTCGATCACCGAATGCGCAACGATCCGATCACTGCGGTTTGGCGAAAATCGGCGGGCGTGAGCCCCGGCGCGCTCGGGAAGCCGATCAGTGATGCCGACGGTCCCCGAGGCGAGGAGCTGATGAGTCGTGACCGCTGACGACCACCGCACCGTTCCCACCCGCACGCGCCGCTGGGTCGCCCGGTTCGCGGCCGCGAGCACCGTCGCCGTGGCGACGGTGGCGTTGAGCCTCGGATCCGCCTCGGCCCAGCCGGCTCCGGGCGCGGCCGGGACCGCGCCCGCTCCGGCGACGACCGCGGGCACGCCGTGCGCCATCACCGTCAAGGCGTGCATGGACCTCTCGAGCCGCCAGGCCTGGCTCACCGACGGCGCGGGCCACGTCGTGGGCGGACCGTTCGCCGCGCGGGGCGGGAAATCGGGCGCGACGACCCCGGTCGGCACCTTCACCGTCCAGAAGAAGGTCAAGAACTACTGGAGCAAGGCGTTCGACGCGCCGATGCCGAACTCGGTCTTCTTCAAGCCCGGCTACGCCTTCCACGCGGACAACCCCAAGGTCCCGTCGAACGGCTGCATCCACCTCACCCGGTCGGCCTCGCAGCGGTTCTTCGACACGCTCAAACCGGGCGACCGGGTCCAGATCGTCTCCTGACGACGGATGCTCACATGGTGTCGTGGCCGTACATGCGGCCCAGCGGGTCGTGGATGAACTCGATGCGGGCACCGTCGGGGTCGGTGCAGTAGATCGAGGTGCCCGACTCCAGCATGTAGTCGGCACCGCGCTCGTCGAGCCGGTCCTTGATCTGGTGCCAGTGTTCCTCGGACACCGAGATGCACAGGTGGTGCAGGCCGCCGAGGACCTCCTGGTACGGCCCGGGCTCGACGCCGGGCAGGTCGAAGAAGGCCAGGTGGTTGCCTGCGCCGACGTCGAAGAAGAAGTGGGTGGAGCCCGCGAGGTCACGGTTCTCGAAGAGCACCGTCACGGGGAAGCCCGCGATGTTCTGGTACCAGTCCACCGTGGTGCGCACGTCGGCGCAGATGAGCGCGCAGTGGTGGATCCCGCGGCCGGTGGACCGCGGCCGGTTCTCGCGCGAGTAGAGGAACTCGGCGCGGATGCGGTCGCGGGTCTCGGCGAGGGCCCGGCGCTGGTCCTCGGTGATCAGGCTCGACTTGTCGCCGCCCTCGTGCTCGTCCGCCGCCCGGGTCGGTTCCGGGGTGACGGTCGCTTCGGTGGTCATCGTCGGTTCTCCTCCTCGATCGCCGCGGGCGGTCGGCCCGCGGACGTCAGTCGCCTCTAGCCGCCCAGCCCCTCGTGCATCTCCCACACGAGGAGCTCGGCGTCGGTGGTGGCGGTCAGCGTGGGCCGCCCGGCGGCCCGCAGGCGCGCGGCGTCCCCGGCCCGGAGCGCGACGGGGCCGTCCGCCACCGTGAGCTCCGCGGCGCCGCGGGCCAGGTGGACGTGCAGGTACTCGGCGTCCGGGAGGTCCAGCACGCGACCGGCCGGGGGTCGCCCGACGTGCAGCGCGGCCGACGCGATCCCCAGCCGGACCCCGGGCCCGCCGTCGTCGCGCGCCATCCCGGAGGCGGCCACCACGAGGTCGCCGCAGGCGAGGGCCGCGCAGAGGTCGCGCTGCTCGTGGTCGGGCGCGGCGCCGGGCGAGTCGGGCAGCAGCCACATCTGAACGAGATGCAGGCCCGCGGCGGCGGGGTCGGCGGTGTCGGTGACGGCGTGGCGCTCGGAATGCTCGATGCCGCGGCCCGCACTCACCCGCTGGACCGATCCCGGCCGCAGCTCGCCCGCGTGCCCCTCGGAGTCGGCGTGGGCCAGGGCGCCGGCGAGCACCCAGGTGACGATCTCGGTGTCGCGGTGGGCGTGGGTGTCGTACCCGGCCCCGGGGGCGATGCGGTCCTCGTTGTGGGCGAGCAGCAGCCCGTGATGGGTGTTGCCCGGCTCGTGGTGATGGCCGAACGAGAACGCGTGCCTGCTCTCGATCCCCGGCCAGGCCGTCACGGCGCGATCGCCCGCGCGGCGTACGTCGACGGTCCTCGTCGTCCCGGACACGGCAGGCACCCCCTCGCCGTCTTGGTTGAACGTTCACCTACCGTAGCCGAGAACGCCCCCGCGTCCGAACCCTATTCCGTCGCGGCGGATCACCACACGTCGTCGACGAGCACGGTGACGTCCACCGGCTCCAACCCCGTCGCCTCCCGGACGCCCCGCGCGACGACGGTGCGGATCCGCTCGCCGAGCGCCTGGAGATCCTGACCGTACGCGGCGGCGAGGGTGATCTGCACGGCCGTGGACCCGCCCGTGACCCCGGCCCGGACGTCGGGCACGACCTCCCCGACGACGCCGTGGCCGTCCGCCGCGAGGCCGCTCAGCGCCACCTCCACCCCGGGCACCTGGCCCGCGAGGTGCCGGGCGAGGGCAACCACGACGCGCGACGCCACCCGGGTGTGCCCGAGCGGGGAGTCGAGCCGTCCGTACTCCGGCTCCTGCGACCCGGCGCGCACCCGGCGCATGGCCGCCTCGACCACGGACGTCGGGGCCCGTGGCCGGTCGGCGGCGACGGCGCGCACCGGTCCCCACAGGCGCTCGAACTCCCCGAGGGCCGCGCGGCAGTGCGGACAGGTGCGCTGGTGCTCGTCGAGCTCGTCGCCCCGGCCCTCGGCGACCTGCTCGACGAGCGGGCCCGTCCACCGCCCGCAGGCCAGGCGCGATTCGGGTGTGGGATGCGCGGTCGGCCCCGTCATGCGGACCAGCTCCTCATCTCGGCGAGCAGGGTGGTGCGTGCGCGGGCGAGTCGCCCGCGCAGCGTGGCCTCGGAGACCTTCGTGACCGCGGCCGCCTGGGCGTAGCTCAGGCCCTCGATCTGACAGAGCACGAACGGCACCCGCTGGGTGTCCGGCAGGCGCGCGATCGCCTCGAGGCCGGCCCGCAGCTCCTCGCCCGCCACCACCGAGCGCTCCGGTCCGGCGACGGAGGCGAGGTCGTCGTCGGTGGGCTCGTCGGGGGCGGTGCGGCGCGCGCGGCGCTGGAGGTCGAGGCTGCGGTTGACGACGACACGGTAGAGCCACGTGGTGAACGCGGAGCCGCCGGCGAAGCCCGACAGGGTCGTCCAGAGCTGGATGACGACCTCCTGCGTGACGTCGTCGGCGTCCGCGGGGTCGCCGGTGATCCGCAGCGCGATGCGGTAGATCCGGTCGCGGTGGCGCCGGATCAGTTCCTCGTAGGCACCCAGCTCACCCTCGCGCGCCTTCCGGACCAACCACCGGTCGACCTGCGCGCCGCGCTCGTCCGTCATCGTGCCGCCATCAGTGGCGGCGCCGCCATCGGACGTCACCCCCCGTCACTACCCGCGCTGAGCGCGCCGGAATCCGCTGGTGTCCGGAGGTGCTCCGGTGGCATCGTGCGGTCGTGAGCAGTGTCGCGGATCCTCACCTCCCCGCCCTGGATTTCCCCCGGTCGCCGACGGAGCCCACGCCCGACGAGCAGCGGGCCTCACTGCTCGCCGACCCCGGCTTCGGGCGGGTGTTCTCCGATCACATGGCGGTCGCGTCGTGGAGCGCGGAGCGCGGCTGGCACGACGACGGCGTGCGGGGCCTCGAGCCCATGACGCTGCACCCGGCGGCCGCCGTCCTGCACTACGCCCAGGAGATCTTCGAGGGCCTCAAGGCGTACCGGCAGCCCGACGGGTCGGTGGCGCTGTTCCGGCCCGACCTCAACGCGGCCCGGTTCGCGCACTCGGCGCGCCGGCTCTCGCTGCCCGAGCTGCCCGTCTCGGCGTTCGTCACCGCTGTCACCGAGCTGGTCCGGCTCGACGCCGCCTGGGTGCCGGAACCGCCCGCGACGCTCTACCTGCGGCCGTTCACCGTCGCCACCGAGGCCTTCCTCGGGGTGCGCGCCTCGGACGAGGCCCGCTTCGCGGTCCTGGCCTCGCCGGCCGGGTCGTTCTTCTCCGGGCGCGACGCGGGCCTCACGCTGTGGATCGCACCGGACCTCTCGCGCGCGGCACCCGGCGGCACCGGCGACGCGAAGTGCGGCGGCAACTACGCGGCGGGCCTGGCGGCCCAGGGCGTGGCCCGTGCGCACGACTGCGACCAGGTGCTCTTCCTCGACGCCGTCGAGCACCGGTGGCTCGAGGAGTCCGGGACGATGAACGTCCTGCTGGTGACCGCCGACGGCGACCTCGTGACCCCGCCGCTCGGGACGATCCTCGACGGGGTCACCCGCCGCAGCGTCCTCGAGCTCGCGGCCGGGCACGGGCTGCGTCCCGTGGAGCGGCCGGTGTCGGTCGAGGAGCTGCGCGACGGCGCGCGGAGCGGGGCGATCACCGAGGTGTTCGCCTCCGGGACGGCGGCGGTGATCAGCCCGATCGTGCGCTTCCGCGAGCCGGGCGGGGAGTTCACGGTCGGCGGCGGCACGCCGGGACCGCGCACGCAGGCCTTGCGCGCCGAGCTCGTCGACCTGCAGTTCGGTCGTACCGCGGACCCACGGGGCTGGCGGGTCCCGGTCGCCTGACGGGGCATCCCTGCCCGGCCTGGCCGTCGAGACTTGGCCTGGCCGTCGAGGGGCACACCACGCAGCCTCGGCCCGCCCTCGAGCTGCCTGGCGTGCCCTTGATCAGGCGGAGCCACCCGCGAGCACCCTCGCCGACCTGCGGCGTTAGGCCGAACAGTCGATCGTCTGACTCTGCTTGACGTAACGGAACGGAGTCCTCTTACGACACACGGTCACGAGCACCCCCGCCTCGGAGGAGGAGGCCGACCGTGACCACCGTTTCGCTCCGCACGCCCCGCCTGACGACGACGGGCCCGGGCACCACCGCGGACCGGGCCGTCGTCGAGACCGCCCGCGTCCGCGCGGACGCGGCCGCCGTGGCAGGCCCGGCCGACAGCGACGAGCTGGTCCGCGGGCTCGACGACGCCGCCCGCGCCCACCGGTACGCCCTGCTCGCCGGAGGCCTCGCCCTCGCCGTCGTCGTGGGCGTCGCGGCCCTCGCGGGCCCCGGCGCGGCGCTGCTCGCGGTTCCCGCGCTCGCCGTCGTCGGCCACCTCGACCGCGCCCGCCGCACCGTCGTCGCCACCTACGTGCACCCGCGGTCGGCGCCGTCGTCGTCCCACGAGCGGCTGGTCGGGGTCTGGGAACGGCAGCGGATGAGCGCGACGAGCTGGGAGCCCGCGGTCTGGGAGGCCGCCCCGCACGGGGTCCACCACGCTGTCGCCCGCCGCGTCGACGGTCCCCGCCACCTGCGGGCGGACCTCCCGGTGCCGACGTTCGCCGCCGCGCACCGCGACGTCGCCTTCCTGCCCGACCGGGTCGTGATCCGTGAGGGTCGCACCCACCGGGTGGCCGGGTACGACGAGCTGCAGGTCGCGGCGACGGTGTGCGAGCGCGCCGAGGGCGGCCGACTCGGGCGGCTGTCGCTGCGGGTGGCCGACCGGACGGTGGTCTACGACCTCACGTCGGTCGGCGCCGCGTGTGAGCTCGCGGCCGCACTGCGGGGCATGACCGGGCCCCGGTCCGGTCGGGCACCCGCCGCCGACCGCGGAGCCCGGTCCCTCCCGGTGCCGAGCCCGCGGGACGGCGGGGCCGACGGCGCCTGGGACGCCGTCGGCTCCGCCTCACCTCAGAGCGAGACGACCGGCAGCCCGTGGGCCTCGCCGACGGTGGCGCTGTAGAGCTCGCCCGCGTGGGTCGCGAGCCCGGCGGCGAGCCCCGCGTCGGCGGCCAGCGCGGCGCGCCAGCCGCGGTCGGCCAGCGCGGTCGTGAACGGCAGCGTCGCGTGGGTGAGCGCGTGGGTGGAGGTGTTCGGCACCGCGCCGGGCATGTTCGCCACGCAGTAGAAGAGCGTGTCGTGCACCGCGAACGTCGGGTCGGAGTGCGTCGTCGGGTGCGAGTCGGCGAAGCAGCCGCCCTGGTCGATGGCGATGTCGACGAGCACGGCGCCCGGCTTCATCCGCACGACCAGCTCGTTGGTGACCAGCTTCGGGGCCTTCGCACCCGGGATGAGCACCGCGCCGACGACGAGGTCGGCGTCGAGCACCGCGCGCTCGAGGTTGTCGACGTTCGAGTAGAGCGTCTGGACCCGGCCCGCGTAGTGGGCGTCGAGGTCGCGCAGCGTGTCGAGGTTGGTGTCGAGCACCGTGACCCGCGCGTGCATCCCGACCGCCATCTGGATCGCCGCACGGCCCGAGACGCCGCCGCCGAGGACGACGACGTGACCGGCGGGGGCGCCGGGCACACCGCCGAGCAGCAGCCCGCGCCCGCCGTGGGAGCGCATCAGGTGGTACGCGCCGACCTGGGGCGCGAGCCGGCCCGCGACCTCGCTCATCGGCGCGAGCAGCGGGAGGCGCCCGCCGCGCGTCACGGTCTCGTAGGCGATCGCCGTGGTGCCCGCGTCGAGGAGGGCCTCCGTGCACGCGCGGCTCGCGGCCAGGTGCAGGTAGGTGAAGAGCGTCTGGTCGGCACGCAGCCGGTGGTACTCGGAGGCCACCGGCTCCTTGACCTTGACGACCATCTCGGCGTCGCCCCAGACCGCGTCGGGGTCCGCGACGATCCGGGCGCCCGCCTCCTTGTACTCGTCGTCGCCGAACGCGGACCCGACGCCCGCGCCCTGCTCGACGGTGACCTCGTGGCCGTGGGCGATCAGCTCGCGCACGCCCCCGGGCGTCAGAGCCACCCGGAACTCGTTGTCCTTGACCTCGGCTGGCACCGCGACCTTCATGGCTGGCTCCTCCGTTCACCGTGCGTCGTCGACACCATGGTGAACGATCTGCGTGAACACCGGAATATCGCTGAATAAGGTTCTGTAACCTGCCCTTGTGAGTGAATTTCACGACGACGTCGGGGTCGGGCGGGCAGGCACGCCGAATCATCTGCGGGCAGGCGGGCCGGAGCCCGCCGCGCTCGACGACATCGACCGCGCGCTGCTGCGCCACCTCGCGGCCGACGCCCGGATCACCAACGCCGCGCTGGCCGAGGCGGCGGGCATCGCACCGTCCACCTGCCTCGCGCGGGTGCGGTCGCTGCGCGAGCGCGGGGTCATCCGCGGGTACCACGCCGACGTCGATCCGGCCGCCGTCGGGCTGGGCCTCCAGGCGATGATCTCAGTGCGCCTGCAGAGCGACGCCCGCGACCGGCTCGGTGAGTTCCTCGGCCTCGTCCGGCGCCTGCCTGCCGTGCGCGACGTCTATTTCGTGGCCGGCGCGGACGACTACCTGCTCCACGTCGCGACGGCGGGCACCGGGGCACTGCGCGACCTCGTCGCGACCCTGAACGGCCACCGCGACGTCGCGGGCACCGTGACCAGCCTGATCTTCGAGCACATCCGCCCGGCGCACGGCGTCTGAGACCCGCCCGCCCCCGACGTCAGGAAAGTCGCGTTGCAGACACTGGACGTCCGAAAAGCGGCGTCGATCATCTGCCGGGCGACTGGGCCCCGAGTGATCAACGACGGTTCTCGGACGTCCAGTGTCTGCAACGCGACTTTTCTGACGCTCAGGGGATCGTCGGCACGTGGGTCAACCCCGCGCTGTTCGTGCCGCTCGCGTTCTCACCGCGACGAGCGGCGGGCTGGTGGGCGCCGCCGTCGTCGCGCTGATGCGCTGAGCCCTACTCGGCGGACCCCGAAGCCGCCTCGGCGGCCTTCTTCGCGGCCCGCTGCCTGCGCTCCTCGGCCTTCTCGAGGCCCTCGTCCCAGCTCGCCCGTTTCATGAGCAGCCGCCGGTACTGCATGACCTCGGCGGGCCGGTCGACGGCGAGCGCGCCGGCGAGGCGATCCCCGCACCGGTAGAGGGCGACGAAGCGGCCGTCCTCCTCGCCCATCACGACCTCGACGTCGACCTCGGGGAAGCCCTCGCCCGCGCGCGACATTCCGACGAACTGGATGCGGCTGTCGTACCAGTCCGACCAGAAGTAGGGCACCGTCGTGTAGTCCTGCGCGGCCGACGGATTCACGGCGTTGCGCGCCGCGCGGGCCCCCTGCTCCGAGGCCGCCGTCCAGTGCTCGAGGCGCATCGGGGAGGTGTCGACGTCGTCGAACAGCAGGTTCGGCCAGCGCGCGATGTCCCCGGCCACGTACACGCCCGGTGCCGCCGCGAGGGTCGCGTCGGCGACGACGCCGTTGTCGAGGGTCAGCCCGGAGGACTCCAACCAGGCGGTGTTCGGCGCCGCGCCGATCCCGACGACGAGGACGTCGGTCTCGATGACGGTGCCGTCCGCGAGCACCACCGCCTCGACCGAGGAGCTTCCCCGCACCTCGGCGACCGAGACGCCGGTGAGCACCCGCGTCCCCTGCCGCTCGTGGATCGAGGTCAGCGCCCGGCCCATCCGCTCCCCCACGCCACGGACCAGCGGCGTCGGGAGCGCCTCGATGATCGTCACGTCGTGCCCGCGCTTGCGCGCCACGGCGGCGATCTCGGAGCCGATGAAGCCCGCGCCGACGACGGTGACCCGGGGGTTGCCCCGGCGCAGCAGCCGGTGCAGGTGCTGGGCGTCGTCGCGGGTCCGCAGGGTGACCACGCCGGCGAGGTCCGGGCGGACGACCGAGGCGGGCAGCGCGCGGGCGTCCGCGCCGGTGGCGAGGACGAGCGCGCCGTAGCCGATCTCGCGGTCGCCGACCGTGACGGTGCGGGCGTCCAGGTCCAGCGCGGTCGCCGGGGCGCCGAGGACGAGCTCCACACCGAGCTCGTCGAGCGTCTCCCGCTCGCGATAGGTGGGGTCGCTCGGCTCGTCGGCCGCCAGGTGCTCCTTCGACAGCGGCGGGCGGTCGTAGGGCAGATGCTCCTCCGCGCCGATCAGCATTACCGACCCCTCGAACCCGTCGTGACGCACCGCCTCCACCGCACGCAGGCCCGCCAACGACGCTCCGACCACCACCAGATCCGCCACGACGGTGACCCTATCCATGCCGCGACACCCCTCCCACCCCTCCGGCGATGGGCCCTGGTCATCCCTTCGGGGCAGCCGGCTAACACGAGCGGCCCACCGCAGCGATCCCACGGACACAGCGGGCCCCGAGCGGGGCCGCGCCAGGGTCGGGGGGTTCGGCATGCGGGTGAGGACGACGATCGCGGGCTCGGCCGTCGCGCTGGTCGGCGCGCTGGGGATCACGGCGGGCGTGGGGTTCTCCGGGGCGTCCGGATCGACGGGCACCGAGGCTCCGGCGGCGGTGGCGGTGGCGGCACCCGCCGTCGTGCCCCTGGCGAGCGGGGCGCCGTCGGCCGTGGCGGCGACCGCTCCGGCGAGGACCGCGGCGCCCGCCCTCGCCACCTCTCACGTAACGACCCGGACGACCACGCGCACGACGACGACGCGGCCCGCCTCGTCGGCCGGCGATGTCGCGCCCTGCGGCCTGACCGACGGGGCCTGCGTGTCGCTGTCGAAGAAGCGGGCGTGGCTGGTGCAGGACGGGCGGGTGGCCCTGTCGGCACCGATCACCACCGGCCGTCCCGGGGAGCGGACCTCGCCGGGCACGTTCCACGTCACGTGGAAGGACGCCGACCACCTGTCGAAGGAGTTCGACGACGCCCCGATGCCCTGGTCGGTGTTCTTCGACGGCGGAATCGCCTTCCACACCGGGAGCCTGTCGCGGCAGTCCGCGGGCTGTGTCCACCTGTCCGACTCGGCGGCACGGACGTTCTTCCGGACGCTGCGGGTCGGCGACACGGTGGTCGTCCAGCGCTGAGAGGCCGATCCGCACCCTGACGGTCCGGCGCCCCGCCGTCCTCGCGGGGCGCCGGCCGTCATGGTGTCGGGACTGATCGGGGCAGTCCCGGCAGGCCGTGCGCGACCCAGCTGGGGAACGAAAGTCGCACGATCATCGGCCCGTCACGCTCCGTGTGTTGGAGCGACGCACCGTCCAACGCGTCCACCCGGACGTCGTGACGCGTCACGGCCGGTGACCACCCGGAGGGGTGGCATGTGCGGGATCCACGTGTGAACCACGGACAACGCGTCTCGTTAGGGTGCGCCGGTGAGTTCCCAACGCCCGCTCGCGCTGGTCACGGGCGCCTCCCGCGGTATCGGGGCAGCCGTCGCGACGGCCCTCTCCCCCACCCATGACCTGCTGCTCGGCGGGCGCGACGCGGCAGCGCTGTCCGCCGTCGCCGGTCGTCTCGGGGCGCGAGCCCTGCCGTGGCCGGTGGACCTGACCGACCCGGCCGCACTGGCCGCCGCCACGGAGCGGATCGACGAGGTCGACGTCCTGGTCCACTCGGCCGGGGTGGGGATGCTCGGCACGGTCGCGGAGCTCTCCCCGGACACCTGGCGGCAGCAGTTCGAGGTGAACGTCGTGGCGGTCGCGGAGCTGACGCGGTTGCTGCTCCCCGCGCTGCGCGCGGCGCGGGGCACCGTGGTGTGCGTGAACTCGGGAGCGGGCCTGGCCGCGCGCCCGGGGTGGGGGTCGTACGCGGCGTCGAAGTTCGCGCTCCGGGCCTTCACCGACGCGCTGCGGGGCGAGGAGCCGGACCTGCGGGTCTGCTCGGTGCACCCGGGTCGCGTGGACACCGACATGCAGCGCGCCGTCGTGGCGCACGAGGGCGGCAGCTACGACGCGGCGCGCTACCTGCGGCCGGAGTCGGTGGCCTCGGCGGTGCTCACCGCGGTCGCCGCCCCGTCGGACGCGCACATCAGCGAGATCGTCGTCCGGCCGACCGGCTGATCGCGCGCGAGGATGGCGGGCATGTCAGCGATGCGGCCCTATCGGCGTGCTCAACCGGATGCTGACACTGGACGTCAGCCCCGCCGCATCGCTGACATCCCTGGAGCCGACCCGAGAGGACACCCGACACCGTGGACCCGTCCGACTTCGCCGACGTCCTCGCGTCGGTGCGCGAGTTCGTGCGCGAGCAGGTCGTCCCGCGCGAGGACCAGATCGAGGAGGCCGACGAGGTCCCCGCCGAACTGCGCGAGGCGTGCAAGGCGATGGGGCTCTACGGGTTCGCGATCCCCGAGTCCTACGGCGGCATCGGGCTGTCGATGCGCGAGGAGGTCGAGCTCGCCATGGAGCTCGGCTGGACCACGCCGTCGCTGCGCTCGCTGTTCGGCACCAACAACGGGATCGCCGGCCAGGTACTGCTCACCGGCGGCACCGAGGAGCAGCGCCAGGAGTGGCTGCCGCGGCTGGCGACCGGTGAGGTCGTCGCGAGCTTCGCCCTCACCGAGCCCGACGCCGGGTCGGACCCGTCCTCGCTGACGACCAAGGCTGTCCGCGACGGCGAGGAGTTCGTCCTGAGCGGCACCAAGCGGTGGATCACCAACGCGCCGCTGGCCGACGTGCTCATGGTCTTCGCGCGCACCGACTCGGACGCGGCCCCGGCCCGCGGCATCTCGACGTTCCTCGTCCCGACGTCCTCGCCCGGGGTGAGCTTCTCCCAGCACGACGCGAAGATGGGGCAGCGCGGGTCCTGGACCTGCGAGGTCTACCTCGACGACGTGCGCGTCCCGGCCGCGAACCTGATCGGCGCCGAGGAGGGCCTGCACCGCGGGTACGTCACGGCGATGAAGTGTCTCGCGCACGGCCGGCTGCACATCGCGGCGCTGTGCATGGGCATGGCGGCGCGGCTGGTGCACGAGACGACGGAGTTCGCCACCGAGCGCGAGCAGGGCGGGCACGCGATCGCGACCTACCAGCTCGTGCAGGGCCTCGTCGCCGACTCGGTGACCGACTGGCACGCCGGCCGCGCCCTGGTCCGCGAGGCCGCGCGGGCCTACGACGACGGGTCCGACAAGGTCACCGGCCCGTCGACGGCCAAGTACTTCTGCTCCGAGGCGGTCGGGCGGATCGCCGACCGCGCGGTGCAGGTGCACGGCGGCTCGGGGTACATGCGCGGCGTGCCGGTGGAGCGCATCTATCGCGACGTGCGCCTCTTCCGCATCTACGAGGGCACCAGTCAGATCCAGCAGGTGATCATCGCGCGCGGGGCGCTCGGGAAGGCCGCGCGCGGCTGAGCCGGCCCCACCCGCGCGAGGGGAACCCTCGCGCGCATAGAGCGGCCGAATCCTCCCCCGCGTCCGTGATCAACGGGCACGTGTCGGGCAGGAGCACCCCGACCGACCCCGATGCGTGCCCGCTGATCACGCGGCGAGGCCGTCCCGGCGACCCGACAACACTCCTTGACGCCAATGACTTTGCGATACAAACTCATTTGCACCGCGAGCAAGGAGAACGCCATGAGCACGAGCACCCACGAACCCGGCGAGCACCCCACGGCCGTCGACGCCCTGGCCGCGATCGACGCGCAGCAGGACCGCACCGCCCGGTCGCTGCGCCCGAGCCCGTTGGGCATGTTCCTGCCGTGGGGTCTGGGCTACCTCGTCGGGTTCGGCGGGGTCTGGCTGGCGATCCGGGGCGTGCTGCCCGACGGCGTCGTCCCCGCACTGCTCGCCGTCGCCGCGGCCGTGCCCGCCGTCAGCACGGGGATCACCCTGGGCCGCAGCAACCGCGGGCTCGCCGGCCCGAGCCGGCGGATCCGCACGCTGGTCGGCTGGACCTGGCTCCTCGGGTTCGCGGCGCTCTGCGCGATCAACCTCCGCCTCACCGCCCTCGGGGTGCCGGGGCCGACGCTCTCGCTGATCTGGTCGGGCTCCGCGCTGCTCGTCGTCGGCCTGCTCTACCTCGCGGGCGGCGCACTGGGGAATCACGGGCCGCAGTACGTGCTGGGCGTCTGGACGCTCGTGACGGCGGTGGCGACGGTGCTCGTCGGCTACCCGTCGAACTTCCTGGTCCTCGCCCTCGCCGGGGGCGGCGGGTTCGTCGTGCTCGGGGTCTGGATGCACGTGCGGGAGCACCGGTGAGCACCGACCAGGCGCCCGCCGAGCTCGATCCGGTCATCCACGCGCAGGCCCGGCTGCGGGTGACGGCGACGCTGGCCGCGCTCGGTCCCGGCGACCGACTCACCTTCCCCCGCCTCCAGCAGCTGCTCGACATGACGGCGGGGAACCTCTCGACGCACCTGCGCAAGCTCGAGGAGGCCGGCTACGTCGAGGTGACGAAGGCCCACGAGCGGCGGACCCCGGTCACCTACGTCGCACTCTCCACCGCCGGCCGCCGGGCGTTCGAGCAGTACCGCGACACCTTGCGGGACCTCCTGGGCTGACCGCCCCGCGCTACCGCGCGGCGAGCCGCTCGCGCAGCATCCCCGGCTCCGGCTTCTCCGGCATCCGCCCACGACGGCGCAGCTCGGGCACCACGAACGACGCCACCTGCGCGAACGACCCCGGGGTCACCGCGTAGGCGAGGTTGAGGCCGTCGGCGCCGGTCTCGTCGACCCACGCCTCCATCTGGTCGGCCACCTCGGCGCCGGAGCCCACCGCGACCGGGCCGCGCCCGCCGACCGCGAGATGGCGGGCGACCTCGTCCACCGTCCACTCCCGCGACGGGTCGTCGGTGGTGAACGAGGCGAGCGCCGAGCGCCCCGCGTCGGACTCGACGTAGCGCAGCGGCTCGGCGGGGTCGATGCCGGTGAGGTCGAGCCCCGTCCACCCGGCGAACAACGCCAGCGCGCCCTCCCGGGAGTACGCCGACACGTAGGACTCGTACCGCTCCCGCGCCTCGGCCGACGACGCCGCCACCACCGGCGCGAGCTGGGCGAACACCGTCACCGAAGCCGGGTCGCGCCCGGCGTCGGACACCGCGTCCCGCAGCCGCGAGACCTGGCCGCCGACGACCTCCGTCGACGGCCCCGAGACGAACACCGCCTCGGCGTGCTGACCCGCGAACGCCAGGCCCCGCGGCGAGGCGCCGGCCTGGAAGATCACTGGCGATCGTTGCGGCGAGGGCTCGCACAGGAACGGGCCGGGCACGTCGAAGTACCGGCCGTGATAGGAGATCTCGTGCACCTTGGACGGGTCGGTGTACACCCCGCCCGCGACGTCGCGGACGACGGCGTCGTCCTCCCACGAGTCCCACCAGAGCCGCGCGCACACGTCGAGGTACTCGTCGGCCTGCGCGTAGCGCTCGTCGTGCGGCACTTGAGCGCCGAGCCCGAGGTTGGCCGCGGCGCTCTCCAGGTAGCCGGTGACGACGTTCCAACCGACGCGGCCCTTCGTCAGGTGATCGAGCGTCGAGAACCGGCGCGCGAGCGCGTAGGGGTGCTCGTAGGAGGTCGACACCGTCACCCCGAAGCCCAGCGACGACGTCACCGCCGCCATGGCCGAGACCGGCATCATCGGGTCGCCGAGGGGCACCTGGATGCCCGCGCGGACCGCCGCGTCGCGCGAGCCGCCCGCCACGTCGTAGACGCCCAGGACGTCGGCGAGGAAGAGCGCGTCGAACCCGGCGTCGTCGAGCAGGCGGGCGAGCGAGGTCCAGTGGTCCAGGTCGGTGTACCGGAACCCCTGGTCCTCGGGGTGGCGCCACAGTCCCGGGGACTGGTGCCCGGCGCACATCATGGCGAAGGCGTTGAGGTGGATGCGAGCGGAGCGACGGGGATGGACGGGGAGGCTCACGCCGCTCTCCCTACACCTGTGTGCCGACCGGCGCGGCCTCGGACGGGGTGATCTCCGGGTCGGCCGGGCCCGGGTCGAACGCGGTCTCGCGCGCGAGGCCCGCCGAGGCGACGGTGATCGCCGTGAGGACCCCGAGGTACGCGACGACGGCCCAGGGGGCACCGGTGAGCGCGACCAGCGCGGCCGCGACCAGCGGGGAGAACCCGCCGCCGAGCACCGAGCCGATCTGGTAGCCCAGCGAGGCGCCGCTGTAGCGCACGCGGGCGTCGAACAGCTCCGCGAACCATGCCGCCTGGGGGCCGTACATCGCGTCGTGCGCCACGTTCAGGGCGACGACGGCGGCGAGCACGATCAGCCAGGTCGACCCGGTCTCGACCGCGCCGAAGAACAGCGCCAGCCCGACGAGGCCCGCGAGCGCGCCGAACAGCGTGGGACGACGACGGCCGACGCGGTCGGACAGTGCCGCCCACAACGGCGTCGTCGCCAGCCCGAGCGCGGAGGTGACGACGACCGCCAGCAGGCCCGCCGACGACCCGGAGCCGAGACGCTGCGAGATGTAGGTCAGGCCGTAGGTCGTGACGATCACGAACAGCGCGATCTGGGAGATGCGCAGCCCGGTGGTCAGCGCGACCGAGCGCGGAGCCCCGCGCAGGGCCTCGACCACCGGGAGCTTCGCGACCCGGCCGCTCGCGCGCAGCGCCGCGAACTCCGGCCCGTCGTGCAGCTGCAGCCGCACGATCAGCCCGACGACGACCAGCACCGCGCTGGCGAGGAACGGCAGCCGCCAGCCCCAGGCCAGGAACGCCGCGGAGTCGGTCAGCGAGCGGACGAGGAAGAACGACCCGGTGGCGAGCAGCATCCCGGCGGGCGAGCCGATCTGGGTGAAGCTGCCCACGAGCCCCCGGCGTCCGGGCGCGGCGTGTTCGGCGGAGAGCACCGCGGCGCCGCCCCACTCCGCGCCGACCGCGAGGCCCTGGACCACCCGCAGCACCACGAGCAGCGTCGGGGCCAGCACCCCCACCGTCGCGAACGTCGGCAGGACCCCGATGAGCGTCGTCGCCGCGCCCATCGTCACGAGCGCGCCGACGAGCACCGCCTTGCGGCCGACCCGGTCCCCGATGTGTCCGGCCACGACCGCGCCGATGGGGCGGGCACCGAAGCCCGCGGCGTAGGTCGCGAACGCGGCGAGGGTGCCCGCGGTCGAGCTGACGCCGGGGAAGAAGAGCGTGTTGAACACCAGGGCGGTGGCCGTGGCGTAGAGGTAGAAGTCGTACCACTCGACGGTGGTGCCGATCGCCGAGGCGACGGCGACGCGGCGGGGCATGCGGACGGGCACGCGGACGGCAGAGCTCACGGGAGGTTCCTCACGGGCGGGTCGGGGCGGTGGCGGGAGCTACCGACCGCGACACGCCGCGGAGGCGAGCCGGCGCAGGTCGAGGTGCCGACGACGGGTGAGGAACGGGCGCGGCACGGGTGGACATCCTAGTGCCGCCGCCCGGGCCCCTGGCTAGAAGTACGTGCGCGAGACCATGTCCGCGACGACGGCCGGCTTCTCCTCGCCCTCGATCTCGACGGTGACCCGGGAGACCAGCTGCAGCCCGCCGCCGGTCAGGTCGGTGACGTCGACGATCATGACCCGCGCCCGGACCCGGCTGCCGACCGCGACGGGCTGGGGGAAGCGGACCTTGTTCAGGCCGTAGTTGACGCCCATCGTCACGCCCTCGAAGGCCCGCGCCGAGTTCGCCAGGTGCGGCAGCAGCGACAGCGTGAGGAACCCGTGGGCGATCGGCGTCCCGAAGGGGCCGGACGCGGCCCGCTCCGGGTCGACGTGGATCCACTGGTGGTCCTCGGTGACGTCCGCGAAGCCGTCCACGCGTGCCTGGTCGATGGTGAACCACTCGCCGGGCCCGAGCTCGCGGCCCTTGGCCTGGTACACCGCGTCCGATCCGGACAGGACCTCCACCACGTCAAACCCTCCGTCGCCGTCGACCGCCCCGCGCGGTGATCACGGGGACGGGTCGACCCTAGCCCCGGGGCCCGACGGTGGCCCCGCGGGCGAGGGCCACCCGGGCCTCGGGCTCGTCGCGCGCGGCGGCGGCGAGCAGGCCGAGCGAGATCATGCTGACGATCACCGAGCTGCCGCCCGCGGAGATCAGCGGCAAGGTGATCCCGGTGACCGGGAGCAGGCCGAGCACGTACCCGATGTTGATCACGGCCTGCGCCACGAGCCAGACCGTCAGGGTCGCGACGACGACCCGGTTCCACGGGTCGACGGTGCGTGCGGCGATCCGCAGCCCCACCCAGGCGAGCAGCACGAACAGCCCGAGCACCGCGACCGACCCGACGAGCCCGAGCTCCTCGCCGAGGATCGCGAACACGAAGTCGTTGGACGCGTTCGGCAGGTAGCTCCACTGCGCCGCGCCCTGCCCGAGCCCGTCGCCGAGCAGGCCGCCGTCGGCGAGCGAGAACAACGCCTGCTGCGACTGGTAACCGGCGCCGAGCGAGTCGTCCCCGCCACCGCCCAGGAACGACGTCAGGCGCGCCAGCCGGTAGCTCGCGGTCACCGCCAGCACCCCGACCGCGGCGAGGGCCCCCGCCCCGAGCAGCCCCAGCAGCCGCCCCGGGACCCCGGCGAACCAGAGCAGCGCGAACAGCACGACGACGATGCCCAGCGCGGATCCCAGGTCGGGCTCGATGACGACGAGGCCCGCGGTGAGCAGCGCGACCGGCACGACGGGCAGCAGCGACTGCCAGCTCCACCCCCGCCGCCCGGCGCCGGGACCGCCGCGCGCGAGCAGCACGTGCGCACCCCAGAGCACCAGCGCCAGCTTCGCGGGCTCGCTGGGCTGCAGGGAGAGGCCGGCGAGGACGAACCACTTCTGCGCGCCGGCCACCGACGACCCCAGACCGGGGACGAGGACCACGACGAGGGCGAGCAGGGTCAGCCCCAGCAGCCACGGGCTCGCGACCCGCCAGCGGCGCACCGGGACCCGGCCCACCAGCACGAAGGCCACGCCGCCGACCGCGCAGTAGACGATCTGGTGGACGAAGACGCCGTACGGGCTCCCGGTCCGGGTGAGCGAGTCGATCGACGACGCCGAGAGCACCATGACCAGTCCGAGCCCGGCGAGGACCACGGTGAGCCCGACGACCAGGTAGTAGGAGGCCAGCGGCCGCCGCAGCGTCGCCGCCACCGCGCGCCGCGCTCCGATCACGTGGTGGGCGATCGGGCTCGTCCGACGGGGACCCGCTCCCCCACGCACCGCGTCCCCGCGCGCCGTCGTCACACCCGCGAGCCTGGCACCGGCGTGACGCCGTCCGCGGCACCCGCGACCTGCGTGCCCCGGCACGAGAACGCCGCAACCGGACGAACCGAGGGGCCTCAGCCGCGACGGAAGCGGTCGGCGAAGCGGGGGTCGTCCTCCCACCAGAGCCGAGGGCGGCCGGCCTGCTCGGCCGCGTCGAGCTCCGCGTCGACCCGGCGTGCCTCGCGGGCATCGGAGGCCGCGAAGCGCACCGCGATCGCCCCGAGGAAGGGCAGCCCCGCGAGGTCCCCGCCGATCCACCAGACCCCCGCGCCGATGGCCTGGTCGGTGCGCTGGTCGGGCCCCCAGGCGCGGTCGAGAGCGGCGTAGTGCCCGACGGCGAGCAGCGGGCCCATCCAGAGCACGAGCCCGAGCACCCCGTCGGCGACCATCTCGGCGATGGCCACGCCGAGGGTCAGACCGTGGTGGGTCGGGCGCGGCACCGGGTCGATCTGCAGCCTGCTGACGACGTAGAGCAGCCCCGCGGCGAGCAGCGCGACCGAGACCAGCCCGCTGACCGCGCCGTTGCGCAGCTCCAGGGGGTAGAGCCCGGTCAGGTAGAGCACGAAGGGCGGGGCGATGAGCGCGACCGTGGCCATCCCCGGCGACGAGGCCGCCCGCGCCACCCGGGAGCGGCGGAGCGTCCCCAGCCGGCCGACGACCGGGGCGGGGAGGGTGCCGCGCGCGAGGGTGAGCGGCGCCCCGCCCGCGAGCAGCATCGGCGCCACGAGCAGCAGCACCACGCCCTGCAGCGCCCGCGTCCAGAACAGCGTGTCGTCGTAGACCGCGATCGCGCTCGCCCCGACGACGACCAGCGCCGCGACCCCGGCGAGGAAGGACACCAGGCGGCGGGTGGGCCAGGCGCCACCCGCGCCCAGCACGCGGCGTACCCCGGCCAGGTAGCCGCCGCCGAGGACGGCCCCTCCCGCGAGGACGGCGGGGCGGGCGGTCCAGACCGTGAGGGCCCGGACGAGGGTGAGCGGCGGCAGCCCGGCGCCCGGGACGCCGGTGGCTGCGAGCGCGTGGACCGGCACCGCGCCACCCCAGCCCCCGGACCGTGAAGCCGGGGTCAGGAGGGACGGTGCAGGTGCCCGTAGAGCGTCGTGCGGGGCACCGCGAGCCGCTCGGCGATCTCGGTCACCGAGTGGCCCTCGTCGTAGAGCCTGCGGGCCTCGCCCGCGGCCTCCGGGTCGAGCCGGGGCGGCCGCCCGCCGCGCCTGCCGCGGGTCCGCGCGGCGTCGAGTCCGGCGCGGGTGCTGCTCGAGACCAGGGTGCGCTGCAGTCCGGCGAGCAGGTCGAGCGCGGCGAGCAGCCCCCGCCCCGACGGCGTCCTGGTGTCGACGGCCTCGTCGAGCGAGCACAGGTCGGCCTCGGCCGCGTGGAGCCGCTGGCCGATGGCGACCATGTGCAGGACCGACGACGCGAGCCGCTCCAGTCCGGTGACGACGAGGACGTCGCCCACCTTCAGGTCGGCGAGCAGCGCCTCGAGCTCCGGGCGGGCCCCCCGCGCGCCGCTCGAGCGGTCGGTCCGGATCCACGCGTCGTCCACGCCGGCGGCGCGCAGCCGCCCGGCCTGGTCCGACGGGTCCTGGCCCTGTGGCGCGACCCTCGCGTATCCCCGGAACACCACGTCCCCTGCCCCCTGCCCTCACCGATGCGTCAGCCCGCCCGTGCATCGATGTCCGGCGACTCCACGTAACCGGCCACGGGACGTGACGGCCATGACGCCCGAACGGCCCTGCGCGCGTTGGAAAAGGTGTGCCTGCACGCCAGGGTGATCTCTGTGCGTGGTGGTGGCGTGGCATCCGCGCAGGTGGGCGCCTCGGACGTACCTCTACCTCCCGCAGGGCCCTGGCGACGTGGCCCGGACGCCCACCGGCCGTCGGCCGCGACATCGTGATGTAACCGTGATGGTGCACGCCGTCCGATGGGGTCACCCGAACGTCCGAAACGGTGGAGCCTCGCGGCACGACACTCCTCGGGCCGAGTACTGACTGCGTCCGGCAGCCGGTGGAGACTCGACCAATCGGAGCAGGGCCGACAGGCCCAGGGAGAGGAGAAGGTCGACGTGCGCAAGACCGTCGCCATGGTTGCGGCCGTCGTGGTCGCCGTGCTGGCCGTCGTGGCCGCGGACGGGCTGGCCAGTCCGGTCGCGTGGGCGACCGCGGCCGTGCTCGTCGTCGTGACCGCGGCCGCCATCGCCACCGTCAACCTGGCCCCCACGCCGCAGCGCGTGGTGATCGGCCTCGGGGCGCTGTTGGCCGTCGTCGCCATCGCGATCGCAATCGGCGAGTTCTCGGTCCGGGGCTACCGCACGGGGTCGAGCGCCCCGCTGCTCGGCCTGGTCGTGGGGATCGCCGGGCTGCTGGTGGTCCTCGGAATCGCGGCGGCGCGCTCGGCGCCCCGCCCGACCGCGCTCTGGAGCGGCGCCGCGGTCCTCGCCACGATCGCCGTCGCGGCCGGTGTGGTGGTCGGGACGACCGTCCCGTACCTGCCGCTCTCGCGGGCCATCTCGTACACGAGCGCCGACGCCGCGACGACGCTGACCCTCGACGCGCCCGGAGGCGCCGTAACCGGCGACATGCTGGTCGCCCAGGTCTTCCGGTCCGGTGCGGGCCAGGTGAGGGCCCCGCAGGGCTGGACGGAACTGCGGACGACGACGCTGCCCGCCGGTACCGGGTCGGTCTCGGTGTTCACGACGCGGGCCACGGACGCCACCGGTCCGGCGACCTTCACCACCGACACCCCCGCGACGCTGCTCGGCGGCGTCGGCGCCTGGTCCCACGTCGCGGGGGTGTCCTCGCCGGGCGAGGCGACCGGCAGCGGCGGGGCCGTCACCCCGTCCCCCGCCCCGGACGACAGCGCCACCCAGGTCCTCTACTTCGTCGCCGGCACCGGCGTCGCGGACCTGACCCCGCCCGAGCCGCTCTCCGACGCCTGGGTGGTCAAGGTCGACAACGTCGTGAAGGCGACGACGGCGCTGGTCACCCGGCCGGCGCTCTCCACCGACGCCGCCGCTCCGGTCGCCCTCACACCGAGCGTGCCGCTCGCGCCGTGGGCGGTCCAGACGGTGGTGCTGCAGGCCGACTGATCCCCCGCCGTTCCGATGGCCACGCCCCCGTCACCGATGGCACGGTGACGGGGTGCGTGGTGACCCGGAGGCCTACCGGAAACGCTACGAGTCGCGTGTCGACGAGCAGATCCGCAAGGCCATGGAGGCCGGGCAGTTCGACGATCTGCCCGGGGCGGGGAAACCGCTGACACTGCCGTCCCTCCACGACGAGAACTGGTGGATCCGGTCGAAGTTGCGCGCCGAGGGCGTGTCCACCGACGCTCTGCTGCCGCCGTCGTTGCGGTTGCGCAAGGAGATCGAGGGACTCGACGACGCAGTCCGCGACCTGCGGGACGAGGACGCGGTCCGGCAGGTCGTGGTCGAGCTCGACCGCCGCGTCGTCGACCATCTACGGGCACCGTCGGGGCCGGCCGTACCGATCCGGCGGCCGTCCGCCGACACCGTCGTCGAGCGCTGGCGGGAGGTCCGCGCCGCGTCCCGCCCGGCTCCCCGGCCCGCGTCGACGCCGCCCCCGGGGCCTCATCGGCCCTGGTGGCGCCGCCTGCGGCGCGGGTGACCGAGCCCGGGCTCGGTGATGCTCGTGGCTGTGTGGGCACGAATTCCTCCGCCACCGGCACCTGATCGACTCCGGGGTCTTCTCATCGCGGGGCGGGCGGGTCAGACTCCTCCCGCCCGCCCCGAGGAGGACGCCGAGGGGCCGACCCGGGAGTCACCTGATGCCGACGGAGCCCACCCGTATCGACCTGCCGTCCGAGGGCGGCCAGACCGTCGCGGTCTTCCGGTGGCTCCCCGCGGGAGACCCCCGCGGGGTCGTGCAGCTGACCCACGGCATGGGCGAGCACGTCCGCCGGTACGCCCACCTCGCCGAGGTGCTGACCGGCGCGGGCTTCCTCGTCCAGGGCCAGGACCACCGCGGCCACGGCGCCACCGCGCAGGCCAACGGGACCCAGCCCGGCTCGCTGGGCCGCGGCGGGTGGCCCGCGCTGGTGGACGACATCGGCCGGCTCGTCGAGCTGGGGCGTCAGGACGTCCCGGGGGTGCCGCTGGTCCTCCTCGGACACAGCATGGGCTCCTTCGCCGCACAGCAGTACCTGCTCGACCACTCCGAGGACGTCGACGCCGCGGTGATCACCGGCACCACGCTGCTCGACCAGATCGAGGCGGGCCTCGACACCTCGGCGGAGATCGACCTCTCCGCGTTCAACGCCCCGTTCGCCCCGGCGCGCACCGACTTCGACTGGCTCTCCCGGGACGAGGCCCAGGTCGACGCCTACGTGACCGACCCGTGGTGCGGCTTCGGCCTCGACCCCACGGCAGGCACCGAGATGCTCGCGGGCGGACGCGCGGTCGCCGACCCGCAGCGGCTCGCCGCGATGCGCCAGGACCTGCCCGTGTACATCGCCGTCGGCGAGCAGGACCCGGTCGGCGGGCCCGTCGTCCTCGCCCAGATGCTGGCCGACCGCTACCGCGAGGCCGGGCTCAAGGACGTCACGTTCCGGGTGTGGCCCGGTGGCCGCCACGAGATCCTCAACGAGACCAACCGCGACGAGGTCGAGGGCGAGCTGCTGAGCTGGATCGAGGGCGCCGCCGGGGGCTGATCGGCTACCAGGCCGGCCGCAGCCGACCCAGCACGAGTCCCACCAGCGGCGGCACGGTCACCGGGGTGAACGCGATACCCACCGCCCCGAGGGTCAGCAGGACCGTGATCTGGGTCTGGACCCCCAGCGCGAGCGGCACCATGCCGAGCACCAGCGTGGCGACGAACCCGACGAGCATCATGATCTGGCCGCTGCGGAGCCTGCGGGCCTCCGAGACGCGGCGCGCGAAGCGCGGGTCGTCGGCGCGCAGGGCACCGATGATGGACGTGAATCGGCGGTCCACGGGGCCGCGTTCGGGCCGCGTGTCCTTCTCCGACGACGGGTCCTCGCCGGCCTGGTCACCCTGGTGCACCTTTACAGAGTGACCGGTCGGACCCGCATCGCACACCGTGGGGTCGGACACGCCGGGTGAATCCCCACCTGCGGCGCTACCGCCACACTGGGGACATGAACCTCGCACCGCTGCTCACGAGCGGTTCTCTCGACGATCCGGAAGTGCTCGCGGCGGTCGCCGCGGCGCCCGAGGAACGCTTGTTGCCCGACGTCACAGTCATCAAGGTGGGCGGGCAGAGCCTGGTCGACCGTGGCCGGGCCGCCGTCTTCCCCCTGCTGGAGGAGATCGTCGCGGCCACGGGGGACCACCGCCTGCTCATCGGGACCGGAGGCGGGACCCGAGCCCGGCACGCCTATGCGCTGGCCGCCGGACTGGGCCTCCCGACCGGTGTGCTGTCCGACATCGGTTCCTCGGTGGCCGGGCAGAACGCCGCGATGCTCGGCTACCTGCTCGCGAAGCACGGCATCCCGGTGGTCGAGCCGCACGCGCTCGCCTCGCTGCCGCTGCATCTCGCCGAGGTCCGGGCCGCCGTCTTCGCCGGGATGCCGCCCTACGACATGTGGCAGCGCGTCCCGGAGGCGGGCGTGATCCCGCCCTACCGCACCGACGCGGGCTGTTATCTGGTCGCCGAGACCTACGGCTGCGCCGGGATGATCTACGTCAAGGACGAGGACGGCCTGTACACGGCCAACCCCAAGAACGACCCGTCGGCCGAGCTGGTCCCCGAGATCTCGGTGTCGGATCTGCTCGCCCGCGATCTGCCCGACCTCGTCGTCGAGCGCGGCGTCCTCGAGCTCATGGCATCGGCGCGCCACGTCCGCCACGTCCAGGTGGTCAACGGGCTGCGCCCCGGCGTCCTGACCCGCGCCCTCGCCGGCGAGCACGTCGGCACCCTCATCACGGGCTGACGGCCCTCCACCCGAAGGAGGTGGCCGTCGTGACGGCCCCCGAGACCTCAGAAGTCCGCAGCAAGGACGTGCCCTCGGCGCTGATGCGCCAGACCCTGCTCGACCCGGAACGCCTCGCGGCCGCCGAGCCTGGCCGCGAACGGCCCCCGCGGCGCTTGCTGCCGTGGCTCGACGTCGTCGTCCTCGGCGGTTCCAGCGTCGTCGACCGTGGCGGCGACGTGCTGCTCGGCGTCGTCGAGGAGCTGCGGTCCACGTTCGCCGGACCCGCTCCCGTCGACGGCGGGACCCGCCTGCTGATCCTCACCGGCGCGGGTGTGCGGGCGCGCCACGTGCTCGGCGTCGGCCTCGACCTGGGCCTGCCCGCGGGCGCGCTCGCCGGGCTCGCCGCCACCGAGGCCGAGCAGAACGGCCACCTCGTCGCGGCGCTGCTGGCCGCCGACGGGGTCTCGTACCTGCCGCACGGCAGCGTCGCGCGTCAGCTGCCGGTGCACCTGGCCGCCGCCCCCGCCGCGGTGTCCACCGGCTACCCGCCCTACGGGGTGCACGAGTTCCCGACCGCGGGCGGTCGACTCCCTGTGCACCGCACCGACGCGGGCGCGCTGCTGCTCGCGGACGCCTTCGGCGCGCGCTCGCTGACCTACGTGCGCGATACCGAGTCGCTCGCGGGATTCGAGGGTGCGGCGCTGACGGTGGGCGACGCGACGGAGCGTGCGGGCGGGCTCCCGGTCGACCGCGTCGTGCTCGACCTGCTGCCGCGCGCGAAGCACGTGCGCTCGCTCGCCGTCGTCGACGGCACTGTGCGCGGGCGCATCTCCGACGCCCGCGCGGGCCGCCCCAGCGGGCTCACCCTGCGGGCGGACTGAGCCGGGAGAGCACCGCGTCCCAGTCGCGGGCGAGCCCCGTGGAGGGCTCGCCCGCGATGGCGCGCAGGTAGATCCCGTCCCCCAGAGCGGCGATCAGGTCGCCGGTCAGGTCGTCACCGGCCTCCTCGGCGAGCACGTCGCGCCACGCCGTCATCACGTCGCGCGCGGCGACGGCCGCCGCCTCCTCGGACCCGGCGAGGCTCAGCAGGGCGACCATGCTGCGGAACATGGCGCTGTCGCGCTGCGGGTCGTCGGCCGAGGTCCGCAGGTAGTAGCGCGCCACCGACTCCTCGCCCGCGGTCGCGGCCGCCCGCGCCGCGGCGATGTCGTCGTCGGTGAGGCTCCGGACCCAGTCCAGGAAGCCGGTGAGCAGGGCGTCCTTCGAGCCGAAGTGGTAGAGCAGCCCGCCCTTGGACACCCCGGCGCGGGTCGCCACCGCCTCGAGGGTCACCGCGTCGGGCCCGTGGCTCACGACGTGGTCGACGTAGGCCCGGACGATCTGGTCCCGCTGCGAGGGCCGGGGCATCCTCCGACCCTATCGCGTCTCACTGCACCGTCCGGCTGGTACAGTTTCGATTCGTAACTGTACCGTCCGGACTGTCAATAAACGGAGACGTCGCCATGCTCGTCCAGCGCCGGAGGGCCCTCGCTCTCGCGACCCTCACCGCCCCGGTCCTGCTGATCACGCTGGACATGACCGTGCTCGGGGCGGCCCTGCCCGCCATCTCCGCGGACCTGCGCCCCGGGGCGGCCGAGCAGCTCTGGATCGTCGACATCTACTCGTTCGTGCTCGCGGGCCTGCTCGTGGTCGCCGGCGGTCTCGGTGACCGCCTCGGTCGTCGGCGGCTGCTGCTCGTCGGGGCGGCGGCGTTCGGGCTCGCCTCGCTGGCGGCCGCGTTCGCGCCCACCGCGGGGGCGCTCGTCGCGGCCCGGGCCCTGCTCGGGCTCGGGGGCGCGACGCTGATGCCCTCGACCCTCTCGCTGATCAAGACGATCTTCCCGGAGCCCGCTGCCCGGCGGCGCGCGATCGGGGTCTGGGCGGCGACGTTCTCCGCGGGGGCCGCGGCCGGACCCGTCGTCGGGGGCTGGCTGCTCGAGCACTTCTGGTGGGGCTCGGTGTTCCTGGTGAACGTGCCGATCTGTCTCGCGCTGCTCGCCGTCGGCCCACTGCTGCTGCCGGAGAGCCGTGACCCCCGCCCGGGGCGGTTCGACCTGCTCTCGGCAGGCCTGACCCTCGCGACGATGCTGCCGGTCGTCTACGCGGTGAAGTCCCTGGCCACCGACGGGGTCACGACGGCCGGGGCCGGGGCCGCCGTCGTCGGGCTCGCCGCGGGCGCGTGGTTCGTGCACCGCCAGCGCACCGTCGCCGACCCGCTGATCGACCTCACGCTGTTCGCCCGCCGGGCGTTCTCGGTCTCGGTGGCGACGAATCTGCTCAGCGTGTTCGCGCTCGTCGGGCTGCTGGTCCTCGTGCCGCAGTACCTCCAGCTCGTGGCGGGCATGTCTTCGCTGGAGGCCGCGCTGTGGCTCGTCCCCGGCACCCTGACCGGGATGGCGGGCGCGCTGGTGGCCGCCCGGCTGGCCCGCCGCTTCCCGGTCCGACGGCTGGTCGGCGGCGCCCTCGCGGTCGCCGCGCTCGGCTTCGGCACCCTGACGCTGCTCGGTGCCGGAGCCGGGCCGGTGGCCGTCGTCGTGGGCATGGCGCTCGCCGGGATGGCGGTGGCGCTCGTCGAGACCCTGACGACGGACCTGATCCTGGAGTCCGCCCCCGCCGACCGCGCCGCGGCCGCATCGGCGATCTCGGAGACCGGTTTCGAGCTGGGCGGAGCGCTCGGGGTCGCGGTGCTGGGCAGCATCGCGGCCGCGACCTACCGGGCGGGCCTGCCGGACGGCGTGCCGGGCGACACCCTCGGCGGGACGCTCGCGGCCACGACCGACCCGGCGCTGCTCGCCGCGGCGGGCGCGTCGTTCACGACGGCCCTCGCCGTCGTCGGAGCCGTCGCGGCGCTGGTGCTGGCGGGGGCGGCGTTCCAGTCGCGCCTGCTGCCGACCCCCGTCCGGACCAGGAACGCCATGCCAGCGGTGGCGCATCGCTGACATCTGACGTCAGGAAGGGACCACGCTCACATCGGCGTCCGGGCTCAGGCCAGCAGCGGCGGGCGGCGGGCCGACCACTCGGTGGCCGCCTCGTGGGTGAGCCCCACCTCGAGCACCCGACGGTCACCACCCGGTGGGCCGATCAGCTGCACGCCGACCGGTAGCCCGTCGGAGGTGAACCCGGCGGGCATCCCGAGCACGGGGACACCGGCCATCGACCACGGCGCCACCGTCTCCATCCAGCGGTGATAGGTGTCCATCGTCCGGCCGGCGATCTCCCGCGGCCACGGCACCTCCGCCGCGAACGGATGCACCTGGGTGGCCGGGGCGAGGAGCACGTCGTACCGGCGGAACAGCCCGACCACCGCCGCGTACCACTCGGCCCGCACCGTGGCCGCCTCCGAGACCTCCCGCGCGGTGAGCGCCGTGCCGTGCTCGATCTCCCAGCGCAGCTCGGGCTTGAGCTGCGCCGCGAGGGCGGGGTCCTCGAGCAGCGGCGCCATCTCGACGGCGTTCCACCAGCGCCACCGCAGGACCGCGTCCCACAGCCGGTCGAGGTCGAAGGCCGGGACGACGTCCTCGACGACGGCGCCGAGCCCGGCCAGGACGTCGACGGCGCCGTGGGCGTCCTCGAGCAGCCCGGGCTCGGTCGCGAGCCGGCCGCCGAGGTCGCCCAGCCAGCCCACCCGCAGGCCCGCCGGGTCGGCCGGGCGCAGCGACGTCAGGTCCAGCGGGTCGGTGCGGTCGAGCGGCCCGACCGGGCCTCCGTCCGTCATCACCTCGAGCAGCGCGGCCAGGTCGGTCACCGAACGCGCCATCGGCCCCGCCTCGCCCAGTTGCGCGACGAAGCCCGGGACGCCGGGCACCCGGCCGCGCGAGGGCCGCAGCCCGTACACGTTCGCCCAGGCCGCAGGGTTGCGGAGGGAGCCCAGGGTGTCGCCACCGTCGGCCGCCGGCAGCATGCGCGTCGCGAGCGCGGCCGCCGCACCGCCCGACGAGCCGCCGACGGTGCGGGTGTGGGCGTAGGGGTTGCGGGTGGTGCCCCAGACCGGGTTGTAGGTCTGCGACCCGAACCCCAGTTCCGGGGTGTTGGTCCGCCCGACGAACAGCGCCCCCGCCGCCCGCATCCGCGCCACGTGCGGCGCGTCGACGACCCCGACCCGGTCGGCGAA
>NZ_DASXJS010000247.1:0-17036 GCF_036497245.1 Actinomycetospora sp.
CCAGTACCCCTGATCATCCGAGGCGGGGGCGGGCTGACGGACCGGGCGGGCCGGCCGAGGTCCCGCCATCCTCGGGTTCTCCCGAACCGCACCCATGCGGGCGCACCGCCCCCTACCGTCGTCGACGTGCCCGAGTTCGCCGCCCCGGACCTCTCCGCTCCGGACGTCCTCCTGCCGGACCCCGTCCCGCACCCGGCCGCGCCCGACGCCTCGGGCCCCGACGCACCGGATCATCCCGACGCCGCGGGCCGGGGGATGCTGACCGGCGAGCTGGTGCCGGGCGCGCCGGTGCTGGCCGCACCGACCGTCGACTCCGACCTCGACGGCCTCGCGGACACCACGGTCGCCGAGGTCTCCGACGAGCTGGTCCTCGCCACCGACCTCGACCACGACGGCCGGGCCGACGCGGTCACGAGGATCGGTCCCGACGCGGTCCTCACCGCCCGGGCGGACGACCCCGGACCGCCCACCGAACACCCCTGGGGTGCCCCGCCCCCTCCGGCGCCGTCGGTGGATCCGCACACCGGCGAGTGGATGCGGGGATAGCGCCCGGGTCGACCTGGGTGAACCCGGGCGAGCGGAGCGACGGGGTGGGTGAACCGGCGCGAGCCGGTCGGACCCCTCGGGTACGGTCCGGCCGTGCCGATCACGAGCGGCCGCAGCGCCGGCCCCGCCGTCGGTCGTGAGGTGGACGCCGACTTCCTGGCCCTGCCGTTGCGCGAGGTCGCGGCCGCCGCGCTGGACGTGGCCCGGGCCGGCGGCGCCGAGCACGCCGACGTGCGCGTGCAGCGGATCCGCAGCGCCGCGCTCGAGCTCCGGGACGCCCGCGTCGTCGCCTCCTCGGACACCGACGAGGTCGGGCTCGCCGTGCGGGTGCTGCACCGCGGGGTCTGGGGGTTCGCCGCGCACGTCGACCTCACCGCGTCGACCGCGGCCGCGACGGCCCGCCGCGCCCTCGACGTCGCCGCCACTCTCGCGCCCGTCGCCCGTGAGTCGGTCGCCCTCGCCGCCGAGCCCGTCCACGCCGACGCCGCGTGGGTCTCGCCGTACGACGTCGACCCGTTCGACGTCGACCCCGGCGAGCGGATCGGCCTGCTCACCGACCGGTCCGCCGCCCTGCTCGCCGCACCCGGCGTGGACCACGTGGAGGCGAGCTGCCTGCAGGTCAAGGAGCAGACCTTCTACGCCGACCTCGCGGGCACCGTCACCACCCAGCAACGGGTCCGCGTCGACCCGGGGATCAGCATCACGGCGGTCGACCGGGACGGCGGCGGCTTCGAGTCGCTGCGCACCGTCGCGCCGCCCGCCGGCCGCGGCTGGGAGTACCTCACGGGCACCGGGTGGGACTGGGACGCCGAGCTCGCCGAGCTCCCGGACCTGCTGACGGAGAAGCTCGCGGCGCCCACCGTGACCGCGGGGCCGACCGACCTCGTGATCGACCCGACGAACCTGTGGCTGGTCATCCACGAGTCCATCGGCCACGCCACGGAGTACGACCGCGCGATCGGCTACGAGGCCGCCTACGCCGGCACCAGCTTCGCCACGCCCGACCAGCTGGGGACGCTGCGCTACGGCAGCGGGGTCCTGCAGGTCACCGGGGACCGGACCGAGCCGCACGGCCTGGCCAGCATCGCCTACGACGACGACGGCGTGGCCACCGCCGAGACCGGACCGTTCGACCTCATCCGCGACGGCGTGCTCGTCGGTTACCAGGTCGACCGGTCGTTCGCGCCGCGCCTGGGTCTCGCCCGGTCGAACGGCTGCGCCTACGCCGACTCCGCGGGCCACGTCCCGCTGCAGCGGATGGCGAACGTGTCGCTGCGTCCCGACCCGGCCGCGGACACGAGCACCGCGGAGCTGATCTCGCGGGTCCGGGACGGCATCTACGTGGTCGGCGACCGGTCCTGGTCGATCGACATGCAGCGCTACAACTTCCAGTTCACCGGTCAGCGCTTCTACCGGATCTCGGGTGGTGAGCTCGCGGGCCAGGTCCGCGACGTGGCCTACCAGGCGACGACGACCGACTTCTGGGGGGCGCTGGAGGCGGTCGGCGGCCCGTCGACCTGGCGGCTCGGGGGCGCGTTCACCTGCGGCAAGGCCCAGCCCGGTCAGGTCGCCCCGGTCAGCCACGGCTGCCCGTCGGCGCTGTTCCGCGGGATCAGCGTCCTGAACACGGCCAGCGAGGCGGGCCGGTGACGGCCCCGAGCCCGGCCGCGCTGGTCGAGCGGGCCCTCGACACCGTCGCCCGCATCCGCCCGGACGCGGGCGCCGCGGTGCTCGTCCGGGAAACGTCCGAGGCCGTACTGCGGTGGGCGAACTCCACGATGACCACCAACGGCGCCACCACCGACCGCACCGTCGGGCTCGTCCTGCTCGTGCCGCTGCCCGCGGGCGGCACCGGGGCGGGCGTGGTCCGGCTCTCCGCGCCCGACCGGCTGGTGCACGGCGGGGACGACCGCGCGGCCGCGGACGCCGAACTGGAGCACGGCGTGCGCGCGGCGGTGCTCGCCGCCGAGCGCTCCGGTCCGGCCCGCGACGCCGCGGAGCTGCCCCCGCCCACCGGCCCGGCGGACGCCGACTTCGGCGAGCCGGCCGGGGAGACGTCGGCCGGGGTCTTCCGCGGGCTGGCCGAGGCGCTGGGCGACTCCTTCGGCCGTGACCTCTCCGCCGGGTTCGCCGACCACCACGTGAGGACCACCTGGCTCGGGACCTCCGCCGGCGTGCGGCGACGCTGGGTGAGCCCCGGCGGCGCGGTGGAGGTCAACCTCAAGGATCCGACGACGGGATCCTCGGTGTGGGGCGGGCAGAGCTCCCGCGACTTCACCGACGTCGACCTGCCCGACCTGCTCGCCGGCCTGCGCGGCCGACTCGCGTGGGGCAGACGGAAGGTGGCGATCGAGCCGGGCCGCCACGAGACCGTTCTGCCGCCCTCGGCCGTGGCCGACTTCATGATCTACCTGGCGTGGTCGATGGGTGGGCGGCCCGCGCAGGAGGGGCGCAGCGCGCTCTCCCACGCGGGCGGCACGCGGGTCGGCGAGCAGCTGACCCCGCTGCCGCTGACCCTCACGGGCGACCCGGACGCCCCCGGCTTCCCGGGCCTGGCCTACGAGCCGGTGCTGGCCACGACCAGCTCGGGCGACGAGATGTCGGTCTTCGACAACGGCGCGGGGACGCGGCGGGTGGACTGGCTGCGCGAGGGCCGGGTGAACGAGCTGGCCTACCCCCGCGCGGCGGCGGCCGAGTTCGCCGACGACGGCGCCCGGTTCGCGCCGCCGTCGGAGAACCTGCTGCTCACGGGCGGGTCGGACGCCACCCTCGAGGACATGATCGCCTCGACGCGACGCGGGTTGCTGCTGACCTGCCTGTGGTACATGCGCGAGGTCGACCCCGAGACCATGCTGCTCACCGGGCTCTCCCGCGACGGCGTCTACCTCGTCGAGGACGGCGAGGTGACCGCCGAGGTGAACAACTTCCGGTTCAACGAGTCACCGCTCGACCTCGTGCGCCGTGCGACGGCGGCCGGCGCCACCGAGCGCACCCTGCCGCGGGAGTGGAAGGACTGGTTCACCCTCGCGGCGATGCCGCCGCTGCGCATCCCCGACTTCAACATGTCGTCGGTCTCGCAGGCGTCGTGACACGCGCCGCCCCCGACCACCACGACCCCCGCCGCTACCGGTCCGGGCGTCCGGCGGGTATGACCACGTCATGACCGACGCCCGCGAGCCGCACGGCAATCCGATCGGCACCGCCGTGCGTGGCGTCCTGGGGCTGATCGCAGGTGTGGTCCGGCTCGTGACCGGCCTGATCGCCCTCGTGCTGGTCCTGCACATCGTGCTGGTGATCCTGGGCGCGAACCCGCAGAACGGGGTCACCCAGCTGATCGCCGCGCTCGCCGACTCGCTGACCCTCGGCCTGCGGGACCTGTTCCTGCTCGGGAACCCGACGGTCCAGGTGATCGTCTCCTACGGCCTGCCCGCCCTCCTCTGGCTGGCGATCGGGGCCGTGATCGTCCGGGTCCTGCGCCTGTTCGGGCGCCCGCGTTCCGGTCTCGCGTAGGCGTGCCGCGCGTGCCCGGTCGAGCGCGGGTGACGCATCGGCGAGGGCGCACACTGGGGGCATGCCCCGACCGGTGATGCGCTATCCGGGCGCGCCCGGTTCCGTGGCGCAGGCCGCCTGGGAGGCGGAGGTCCCGCTGCGGGGCGACCCGAGCGCGCTCGCCGCGCTGGTCGGGGCGGGCGGGGTGTGCGTGCTCTCCGGCGCCGGCATCTCCACCGACTCCGGCATCCCGGACTACCGGGGGCCGTCGAGCGCCGCGCGCCGGCATGCCCCGATGACCTACGACGCGTTCATCTCCGACCCCGACGCCCGGCACCGCTACTGGGCGCGCAGCCACGTCGGGTGGCCGCAGATCGAGCGCGCCCGGCCGAACGAGGCCCACGGCGCCGTCGCCGCGCTGCAGCGCACGGGCCTCGTCACCGATGTGATCACCCAGAACGTCGACGGCCTGCACCAGGACGCGGGGGCCCGCGACGTCGTCGAACTGCACGGCGCGCTCGCCCGCGTCGTCTGCCTGGCGTGCACGGCGACGCACGAGCGGGCGGACATCCAGGACCGGCTCGCCGCCGTCAACCACGCGTTCGACGCCGAGGTGGCCGCGCTGCGCTCCACCCAGGTCAACCCGGACGGCGACGCCGAGCTCCCCACCGGCCTCGTCGACCGCTTCACCATGATCGACTGCCCGGCCTGCGGCGAGGGTCCCCTCAAGCCGGACGTGGTGTTCTTCGGGGAGTCCGTCCCCCGGTCGCGCGTCGCGCACTGCTTCGACCGGGTGGGCCGTTCGCGCGCACTGCTCGTCCTCGGCTCGTCGCTCGCGGTGATGTCCGGCCTGCGCTTCGCGCGTGCGGCGGCGCGGGCGGGGACCCCGGTCGCCATCGTCACCGCCGGCCCCAGCCGTGGAGACGACCTGGCCGCCCTGCGGCTGGTATCTCCCCTCGGTGAGGCCCTCCCCGGGCTGGTCAGGGCACTACGGGCCTGAATCGTTCAGCTTGATCGTGGAAGTGGTGCCTTCGACACCGCCGAGCGGTTCCGTCGGCAACATCTGTCGTTAACGTCGAAGTACTACGACGGGGTCCCGCGGTGTGGTCCACCTCCGCCACGCGTGCCCATCACCCCTGTGCCTCGCAGACGCGGCACGGCCCCGTCACACCAGGCGACCTCACGGTCGTCCCTCGGAGACCGGCGAGACGATCGGAGAGTGACACGACGCATGACGGCCGCACCGACCATCCCTGGGCTCGACACCCCGCCGCTGCAGCGCCAGGAGGTCCTGGACTGGGTAACTCAGGTCGCCGAGCTCACCACCCCGGACCGGGTGGTGTGGTGCGACGGGTCGCCCGAGGAGTGGGCGCGACTCACCGATGAACTCGTCGAGGCCGGGACGTACACCCGTCTCGACCCGGAGAAGAAGCCGAACTCGTTCCACGCCGCCTCCGACCCGGAGGACGTCGCCCGCGTCGAGGAGCGCACCTTCATCTGTTCGGTGGACCCGAAGGACGCCGGGGTCACCAACAACTGGATGGACCCGGCCGAGATGAAGGCCACCCTGTCCGGGCTGTTCCGCGGGGCCATGACCGGCCGGACGATGTACGTCATCCCGTTCTGCATGGGGCCCACGAACGCGGAGCACCCGAAGCTCGGCGTCGAGATCTCCGACAGCGCCTACGTCGTGACGTCGATGCACATCATGACCCGCATGGGGCCCGAGGTGTACGAGCGTCTCGAAGCCGCCGACTCCGAGTGGGTCCCCGCGCTCCACTCGGTCGGTGCGCCGCTGGAGCCGGGCCAGGCCGACGTCGCGTGGCCGTGCAACGAGACGAAGTACATCAGCCACTTCCCCGAGACCCGCGAGATCTGGAGCTTCGGCTCCGGGTACGGCGGCAACGCGCTGCTCGGCAAGAAGTGCTACGCGCTGCGCATCGCCTCGGTGATGGCGCGCGACGAGGGCTGGCTCGCCGAGCACATGCTGATCCTCAAGCTGATCAGCCCGGAGGAGAAGGCCTACTACGTCGCGGCGGCGTTCCCGTCGGCCTGCGGCAAGACCAACCTCGCGATGCTGCAGCCCACCATCCCGGGGTGGCGCGCCGAGACGGTCGGCGACGACATCGCGTGGATGCGGTTCGGGGACGACGGCCGGCTGTACGCGGTCAACCCCGAATTCGGGTTCTTCGGGGTGGCCCCGGGCACCAACTGGAACACCAACCCGAACGCCATGCGCACCATCGAGCACGGCAACGCCCTGTTCACCAACGTGGCGCTGACCGACGACGGCGACGTCTGGTGGGAGGGGCTGGAGGGCGACCCCGACCACCTCACCTCGTGGACGGGGGACGACTGGACGCCCGGCTCGGCCAAGCCGGCCGCGCACCCGAACTCGCGCTACACCGTCCCGATCTCGCAGTGCCCCGTCGTCGCGCGCGAGTGGGACGACCCGCAGGGCGTGCCGATCTCGGCGATCCTCTTCGGCGGCCGCCGCAAGACGACGATCCCCCTGGTCACGGAGTCCTTCGACTGGCAGCACGGCACCTTCATGGGCGCCACGATGTCCAGCGAGATGACGGCCGCGGCCAAGGGCGGCAAGGGCCAGGTCCGTCGCGACCCGATGGCGATGCTGCCCTTCCTGGGCTACAACGTCGGCGACTACTTCCAGCACTGGGTGAACGTGGGCAAGAGCGCCGACTCCACCAAGCTGCCGAAGATCTTCTACGTCAACTGGTTCCGGCGCGGCGAGGACAACCGCTTCCTCTGGCCCGGGTTCGGGGAGAACAGCCGCGTCCTCAAGTGGGTCATCGAGCGCCTCGAGGGCAAGGCCGCGGCCACCGAGACGCCCATCGGCCACGTCCCGAGCGCCGACCAGATCGACACCGACGGGCTCTCCGAGCCGCCCGAGGACATCGAGGCGTCGCTGCGGTTCGACCGCGCGGAGTGGCTCGAGGAGCTGCCCCTCGTCGAGGAGTGGTTCGACAAGATCGGCGAGGGTCTCCCCACGTCGATGCGCGACGAGCTCGAGGCCCTCAAGCAGCGCCTGGGCGCCTGAGCGTCTCTCGCCCGTACACCCCGAACGGCTCGTTCGTCACCTTCTTCGGTGACGAACGAGCCGTTCGTCGTCTGCGTGAGGATCACGACGGCGGGTCGGGCACGATGGTGGGCGTGCTGGACTTCCTGCGCGGGATCGGTGAGAGCGTCGGCGGCTGGCTGTACGTGATCGCCGGGGGACTGGCCTTCGCCGAAGCCGCGATCATGGTCGGCGTCGTGCTGCCGGGCGAGACGGCACTGCTCGTCGCCGGGTTCGCCGCGCACGAGGGCATCATCTCGCTCGTCCCGATGATCATCGTGGCGATCGTGTGCGCCATCGCGGGCGACTCCGTCGGCTACGAGGTCGGGCGGGCCATCGGTCCGCGCCTGCAGAGCTCGCGCCTCGGCCGATTCGTCGGCGAGAGCCGCTGGCAGGCGGGCGAGGAGTTCCTCAACCGCCACGGCGGGAAGTCCGTCCTGCTCGGGCGGGGCACGGCACTGCTCCGGGCGCTCGTGCCCGGGCTCGCCGGCATGGCCCGCATGCCCTACCTGCGCACGTTCCTCCCGTGGAACGCCGTCGGCGGAATCCTCTGGGGCAGCGCCTGCGTCCTGCTGGGGTACATCTTCGCGGCGAGCCTCCACCAGGTAGCGCAGTACCTGGCGTGGGGACCGCTGCCGGTCGTCATCCTGGTCGCCGCGGTCGTCGTCGTGCGCGAGGTGCGGCGTCGCCGGCGAGACCGGGCCGTGCCGAGCAGCCCGGAGCCCACCGAGGACGCTACGGGGCGGTAAGGCGACCTGGTGTGACTGCGCACGGAGACTTAACATCCGCGCGTCCACGTCAGCCAGTGAAGGACCGCCGCCGATGTCGTCCCCCAGCGCCGCACCCCCACCCGACCCGACCACGACGAGCGCCGCGGATCCCGCGCCCGCCGCGCCCGCGTTCCGCTTCCGGGCCTGGAACCTGCTGCTGCTCGTCCCGTTGATCAGCCTCATCACGCCGCTGTTCAACCTGACCGAGCCCCACCTCGGCGGCCTGCCGTTCTTCTACTGGTTCCAGATGGCGGTCATCCCGCTCGGAATCCTCTGCACGCTCGGCGTCCACCTGCTCACGCGCCGCTCCGACGAGGAGGGTGACCGATGACCGGTGCACAGGTCGTCCAGCTGATCGTGTTCGCGCTGCTCTTCCTCGCGGTGGCGGTCATGGGCTTCATGGCCAGCCGCTGGCGCCGCGCCGGCGACATGGGGCACCTCGACGAGTGGGGGCTCGGCGGGCGGAAGTTCGGCTCGTGGGTCACGTGGTTCCTGCTCGGCGGCGACCTCTACACCGCGTACACCTTCGTCGCGATCCCGGCGCTGCTGTTCTCGTCGGGCGCGCTCGGCTTCTACGCGGTGCCCTACACGATCATCGCGTTCCCGCTGGTCCTGCTGCCGCTGCTGCGCCTGTGGTCGGTCTCGCGGGTGCACGGCTACGTGACCCCGGCCGACTTCGTGCGCGGACGCTACGACTCGCCGCTGCTGGCGCTGGCGATCGCGATCACCGGGATCGTCGCGACGATGCCCTACATCGCCCTGCAGCTCGCGGGGCTCGAGGCGGTGCTGCGCACCATCGGGCTCAACGGCTCCGGGTTCTGGGGCCACGCGCCGCTGTTCGTGGCGTTCGTGGTGCTCGCGGCCTACACCTACCAGTCGGGGCTGCGCGCCCCCGCGCTGATCGCGGTCGTCAAGGACGTCCTGATCTACGTCGTGATCATCGTGGCGATCATCTATCTGCCCGCCAAGCTCGGCGGCTGGGGCGCGATCTTCGACGCCGGCCAGGCGAAGCTCGCCAAGCCGTCGCCGACCACCGGCCAGCCCACCGGCTCGACGCTGCTCACGGCCAACAACCAGCTCCAGTACGCCACGCTCGCGCTGGGCTCGGCCCTCGCGCTGTTCCTCTACCCGCACTCGGTCACCGGGGTGCTCTCGAGCTCGAGCCGGGCGACGATCCGGCGGAACATGACCGCGCTGCCCGCCTACTCGTTCCTGCTGGCCCTGCTCGCGCTGCTGGGCTACGTGGCGATCGCGGCGAAGACGCAGCCGATCGTCAACGGCTCGACCGGCAAGCCGGACTCGAACACGATCGTCCCGGCGCTGTTCGCCGGCCAGTTCCCGCCGTGGTTCGCCGGGGTCGCGTTCGCCGCGATCGGTATCGGAGCCCTCGTCCCGGCCGCGATCATGTCGATCGCCGCGGCGAACCTGTGGACCCGCAACATCTACAAGGAGTTCCTGCGCCGCGACGCCACGCCGCGCGACGAGGCCCGCCAGGCCAAGCTCGCGTCGCTGGTGGTCAAGGTGGGCGCGGTGCTGTTCATCGTCGGGGTCGACCCGCAGTTCTCGGTGGACCTCCAGCTCATCGGCGGCGTGATCATCCTGCAGACGCTGCCCTCGGTCGCGATCGCGCTCTACACCCGGTGGTTCCACCGCTGGGCGCTGCTCGCCGGCTGGGCGGTCGGCCTGATCTGGGGCATGATCATCCTGTACGGGATCCCGAATCCCGCAATCGGCGGCAAGGCGCACTTCGGCGGGTCCGCGCTCGCACTGGGCAAGCTGAGCCTCTTCGGCTGGCATCCGTTCACCGGGTCGATGGTCCAGATCTACGTCGGGGCGGTGGCCCTGGTCGCGAACCTCGTCGTCGCCGTCGTCGTGACCCTCGTGCTGCGCGGCACCCGCACCGCGGAGGGCATCGACCACACCCACGGCGCCGACTACCACGCGACGAAGGTCCCGGAATCCACCACACCGGACGTCGTCTCGTCGGTCTGAGAGTCCCGCGCCCTACGATCACCGCGATGACGCCACGCGGCCGGGGGGGACCGGCTCCTGATGAGCCGTTCCTCCCGGCCTACGGGCACGGAACGCTCGCCGAGGTGATGCCGTCGGCGGCGGCGGCGCTGGACGTCGACGGGTTCGCCGACACCGTCGGCGTCGCCCGTCACCGCGGCGACGTCACCGCGGCCGGGGTCCTGCTCGTCGACGGCCTGGGCGCCGAACTGCTGGCGGCGCACCCGCACGACGCCCCGGCGCTCAACGCGCTCGCGGCCGCCCCGGACTCCCGGCGGCTGACCTCCTGCTTCCCGTCGACGACCGCCGTGAGCATCACCTCCCTGGGCACCGGACTGTTCCCCGGCGAGCACGGCATCGAGGGCTACTCGATGGCCGTCCCGCCGCCCGCGGACCCGACGGCCGAGGCCGACCTGGTCCTGAACACCCTGCGGTGGTGCGCCCACGGCGCCGTCGACCCGGTGGACCTGCTCGCCGACCTCCCGCCGGAGGACGTCCAGCCCGCACCCACCGTGCTGCAACGGGCGCTGCGGGCCGGGGTCGCGGTGACCAGGGTGGCGCCGGAGGTGCAGCGCCGCTCCGGGCTGACCCGGGCCGCGCTGCGCGGGGGGCGGTTCCACGGGGTGTCGGCGCTCGGCGACCTCGCCGCCGAGTTCCTGCACGGACTCGCGGTGGAGCCGGAGGAGCGCGCGCTCTGCTACGGCTACCACGGCGACCTCGACATGATCGGCCATCAGCACGGCCCGGGCAGCCTGCCGTGGCGCATGCAGCTGCAGATCGTCGACCGGCTCGTCGCCGCGATCGCGGAGTGCCTGCGCCCGGGCGCGGTGCTGCTCGTCGTCGCCGACCACGGGATGGTCGCGACCGACCGCGGCTGGCAGGTCGACATCGACACCACCCCGAGCCTGCTGACCGGGGTGCGGAGGATCGCGGGCGAGACGCGCGTCCGGCACGTCTACGCGGCGCCGGGCGCGGTCGGCGACGTCCTCGACGCCTGGCGCGGTGAGCTGGGCGACCGGGCCTGGGTGATGGGACGCGAGGAGGCGATCGCGGCGGGCTGGTTCGGGCCGACCGTGACCGACGTGGCGCGCGGCCGGATCGGTGAGGTCGTCGCCGCGGCCCGCGAGAGCTGGACGCTGATGCGCTCGCGCATCGAGCCGCGGGAGACGGCGCTCGTCGGGCACCACGGGTCGTTGACCCCGGCCGAGCAGCTCGTGCCGCTGCTCGTGGCGCGCGGGTGACCGGTCACTGCGCCGACAGGACGGATCCTCTCCGGCCTGTCGCATCCGGCGTGATCGCGCCATACGCTGCTTTCACGACGCGGTCGCGATGCCGCGGGGAGGAGTGGGCATGAACCGGCACGAGCACGAGGGCCCGCTCACACCCGACGTCGACGGCGCGTACGACGGTCCGTCGCGGCTCGTCCGTCTCCGGTCCGCCGTCGCCCACCACCCGCTGCTGCTCGGCGGGCCGCTCATCGCGGTGGCGATCGTGGCCGGGTTCGCCGACGCCCGTGAGAGCAGCGTCGTGTCACTCGCCGCGGTCGTCGTCTTCATCGTCGTGCAGCTGTTCACGCTCGCCCACGACGACCGGCTGTGCCTGCGCTGCCTGGCCGAGAGCCCGGCCGACCCGGCGCGTGCGGTCGAGGGCCGGAGGCGCTGGCTGCGGCTCTTCCACTCCGCCACGACGGCGTCGGGGGTCGCGGTGCTCGTCGTCGCCGCCGCGATCGGGGTCACCGCAGGGCTGCTGATCCGGCCCGGCTGGGGCGACCTCGTCCTGGTCCTGCCGCTGGCCACGATGGCGCTGACGGTCATCCACCGCCGGATCGAGCCGTGGTGCCCCTACTGCGGGTGGGGGCGCGACGAGGACGGCGAGGACGTTCCGGAGCCCACACCGGACCCGGACGTCGCGGCCCCGTTGCACCGCTGAGCACGTTTCGCCCGGCCTCGGCCGACCTATCCTGCGGGCCATGAGCGAGCAGCCCGGTCCCGGCCCCGGCGACGAGGCCCCGGCCGACGTCGCGGAGCTCGCCGGGAGGGTCTTCGAGATGGCCCGGAACGGCGACGCCGCGAGCCTGGCCGCCTACGTCGACGCGGGTGTGCCGGCGAACCTCACGAACGACTCCGGGGACACCCTGGTCATGCTCGCGGCCTATCACGGGCACGCCGAGGTGGTCCGGGCGCTCGTCGCGCGCGGCGCCGACGTCAACCGCCTCAACGACCGCGGCCAGTCCCCCGTCGCCGGCGCGGTGTTCAAGGGTGAGGACGACGTGGTGCGCGCGCTCGTGGACGGCGGCGCCGACCCGGTGGCCGGCCACCCGACCGCCGTGGACACCGCCCGGATGTTCGGCCGTGAGGACCTCCTGACGGTGCTGTCGCCCTCGGAGAAGACCTAGGCGGACCGTGGAATCAGCGCCCGCCGGGACGACGTTGCACCCCGTATGGGCATCCCGATCTCGGTTCTCGATCTCTCCCCGATCCCGTCCGGCGCGCCCGCCTCGCAGGCCCTGCACGACACCGTGGAGCTCGCCCGCGTCGCCGAGGCGGCCGGCTACCGGCGGTTCTGGCTCGCCGAGCACCACAACATCGCGAGCGTGACGAGCTCGAGCCCCGAGGTGATGATCTCGGCCGTCGCGTCCGCCACGAGCACCATCCGGGTCGGCTCCGGCGGGATCATGCTGCCCAACCACAGCCCGCTGAAGGTCGCCGAGACGTTCCGCGCCCTGGCCGGGCTCTTCGGAGACCGCATCGACCTGGGCCTCGGCCGCGCCCCCGGCACCGACCCGCGCACCGCGATCGCGCTGCGCCGCTCCCACCAGGCGCTCACGGCTGACGACTTCCCGGACCAGTTCAGCGAGCTGCGCGGCTACATCGACGGCTTCGACGCCGAGCACCCGTTCCGCGGCATCGTCGCGCTCCCCGACGACGTGCCGCTGCCGCCGGTGTGGATCCTCGGCTCCAGCTACTACGGCGCGCAGGCCGCCGCCGCGTTCGGTACCGGGTTCGCCTACGCCGGCCACTTCGGCGGCGCCGACGCGGGCGAGGCCACCCGCCTCTACCGCCAGGGCTTCCGCCCGAGCGAGGGCTCCGGCGCCCAGGAACCGCACGTCATCCTCGGTGCGGCCGCGATCGCGCACCCCGACGAGGAACGCGCCCGGATGCTCGGCCGGGCCAACGCCCTGTCGATGGCGCGCCTGCGCACCGGCACCCCGGGGCCGCTGCCCAGCCCCGAGGAGGCCGCCGAGCACGACTGGAGCGCCGCCGAGGAGCACGTCGCGCAGGGCATGGCGTCGAAGGTGTCGGTCGGCACGCCCGAGCAGGTCGCCGAGGACCTGATGCGCAAGGCCCGTGAGGCCGATGCCGACGAACTGATGATCACGACGTCGATCCACGACCCGGCCGAGCGCATGCGGTCCGTGCAGCTGGTCGCCGAGGCCCTGGGGACGTCAGCGCTCGTGGGGGCCTGACCCCCGATGGAACGAACGACCCGTTCGTGGCCTCTATGTGCACGAACGAGTCGTTCGTTCCGGTGGACCGGCGGACCTACAGCGCCGCGATGATGTCCTGCACCCGCTCCTTCGCATCACCGAAGATCATCGAGGTGGCCTCCTTGAAGAACAGCGGGTTCTGCACCCCGGCGTAACCGACCGCCATCGAGCGCTTGAACACCACGACGTTCTCCGCCTCCCACACCCGCAGCACGGGCATGCCGGCGATGGGGCTGGACGGGTCCTCCTCGGCGGCCGGGTTCACGGTGTCGTTGGCCCCGATGACGAGGATCACCGAGGTGTCCGGCAGGTCGTCGTTGATCTCGTCCATCTCGAGGACGATGTCGTACGGGACCTTCGCCTCGGCGAGCAGCACGTTCATGTGCCCCGGGAGACGCCCGGCGACCGGGTGGATGCCGAAGCGCACGTCGATGCCCTTGTCCCGGAGCTTGCTCGTCAGCTCGGCCACCGGGTACTGCGCCTGCGCGACCGCCATGCCGTAGCCGGGGGTGATGACGACGGACGACGCCTGCCGCAGCATCTCCGCCACCTCCTCGGCCTGGACCTCGTGGTGCTCGCCGTCGACGTCCGCCGACGTGCCGGACTCCACCCCGAAGCCGCCGGCGATGACCGCGATGAACGACCGGTTCATCGCGGTGCACATGATGTAGGAGAGGTAGGCACCGGAGGACCCGACGAGGGCGCCGGTGACGATGAGCAGCGTGTTGTCGAGCAGGAAGCCCGACGCCGCGGCCGCCCACCCCGAGTAGCTGTTGAGCATCGAGACGACGACGGGCATGTCGCCGCCACCGATCGAGGCCACGAGGTGCCATCCGAGGGCGAGCGCCACCGCGGTGATCGCGATCATGACGCCGAGCCCCGGCGAGATCGTGAACGCCACCGTGAGCCCGACGAACGCGACCAGCGCGCCGAGGTTCAGCACGTTCTTGCCCGGCAGCGACAGCGGGCGGGACTTCATCCGCCCGGAGAGCTTGCCGAACGCGACGATCGACCCGGTGAAGGTCACCGCGCCGATGAACACGCCGACACCGACCTCGACCGAGTGGATGCCGAGCAGCTCCACCGGCACCTCGGTCTGCGTCGGGCCGACCGCCTCGACCTCCAGGTAGCCGTTCCACCCGACCAGCACCGCCGCCAGGCCGACGAAGCTGTGCAGCGCCGCGATCAGCTCCGGCATGCCGGTCATCTCGACGACGCGCGCCCGCCAGAGCCCGATCGACCCGCCGACGAGGAAGCCCACCAGCAGCAGCGCGATCGCCCCGGCCTCGAGCGACTGCGCCGCGAGCACCACGGTCGCCACCAGCGCGACGGCGATCCCGGCGATCCCGTACACGACCCCGGCCCGGGCCGTCTCGTGCTTCGAGAGCCCCGCGAGGCTCATCACCACGAGCAGCGCGGCGACGATGTAGGCGGCCGTGGCTGCGGTCTCCGGGTTCACTGCGCCGCCTTCGGGTCGGTGGTGAACATCGCGAGCATCCGGCGCGTGACCGCGAAGCCGCCGACGATGTTGATGCTGGCCAGCACGACCGCGATCCCCGCGAGGATCGAGACGACGAGGCTGTGCTTCCCGAACTGGAGCAACGCGCCGACGATCACGACGCCCGAGATGGCGTTGGTGACCGACATCAACGGCGTGTGCAGCGCGTGGTGGACCTTGCCGATCACGTAGTAACCGATCACCACGGCGAGCACGAACACCGTGAGGTTGACGGCGAGCTCGGCCGGGGCGAACGCGGTCGCCACGAACAGCAGGGCGAGACCGACCGCGATGGCGCCGTAGCGCCAGGCGGGTGACCGGGGCTCCTTGGGCTCCGGTGCCGGCTCCGGCTCCTTCGCCTCGGGTGCCGGGGCCGCCGACACCTCGACCGCCGGTGGCGGCCACATCACCTCGCCGTCGTGGGCGACGGTCATCCCGCGCTGCACGACGTCCTCGAGATCCAGGACGAGGTTCCCGTCCTTCTCCGGGGTCAGCAGCTTCATGAGGTTGACCAGGTTCTGGCCGTAGAGCTGGCTGGCCTGCGTGGGCAGCTTCGTCGCGAGGTCGGTGTCCCCGACGATCGTCACGCCGTTGTCGGTGACGACGACCTCGTCCGCCTTCGAGCCCTCGACGTTGCCGCCTGCGCCCGCGGCCATGTCGACGATGACGCTGCCGGGCTTCATCGCGGCGACATCGGACGCCGTGAGCAGCCGAGGAGCGTCGCGGCCGGGGATGAGCGCCGTCGTGATGACGATGTCCACGTCCCCGGCCTGCTCGGTGTAGATCTCGGCGGCGCGGCGGTCGTAGTCCTCGGAGGTCGCCTTCGCGTACCCGTCGCTGGACTTCTCGGCCTCCTCGCCCTCGACCTCCACCGCGAGGAACTCGCCGCCGAGCGAGCTGACCTGCTCGGCGACCTCCGGGCGGGGGTCGGTGGCGCGGACGACCGCGCCGAGCGACGAGGCCGCGCCGATCGCCGCGAGCCCGGCCACCCCGGCGCCGGCGACGAGCACCTTCGCCGGCGGGACCTTGCCCGCCGCGGTCACCTGGCCGGTGAAGAACCGGTCGAAGTGGTGCGCGGCCTCGATGACGGCGCGGTAGCCCGCGATGTTCGCCATCGAGCTGAGCACGTCGAGCGACTGCGCCCGCGAGATGCGGGGCACCGCGTCGGTGGCGAGCACCGTGATCCCCCGCGAGGCCAGGTCGGACAGGAGGTCCGGGTTCTGGCCGGGCGCGACCCGGCACACCAGGGTCGCGCCCTCGGTGAGGCGGGACAGCTCGTCGGGTCCCGGGGTGTTGATGGCGAGGACGACGTCGGCCGTCCACGGATCCCCGATCTCCGCCCCGGCCTCGGTGTAGGCGTGGTCGGTGAAGCTCGACCGTTCGCCCGCCCCGGCCTCGATGGTCACGTCCCAGCCGAGCTTCGTCAGCCCCGCCACCGAGGTGGGGGTCGCCGCCACCCGCGTCTCGCGGTCCCGGGACTCCCTGGGAACACCGATGCGCACCGTCGCGCCACCTCTCGTCAGGCCGTCCCGCTCGACCGGATGCTGGAAGCGCATGTCCGGCCAGGAGCGAAGGGTCTCTTACGGCTGCCGAATCCCGCCGCGGCCGTCCGGCGGAGGTTAGACCGCGCTCGACGACCGCGGTGTGATCCACGCCTCGTCCGTCCAGGCTGAACGATCGAGGTGACGCACGCCGCACGACCATGGGCCGCACCCGGATAACGAGACCCACGTCACACCCGCTCCGGGCGCGGACGGCCCTCACGGGTGCCGGAACCCCGCGCACACGGTGACTCGCCCAGGTGTAGCGCCCGTGTCACCTCCCGGAAACAGGCCGCACGGAGCGTGGGCGCCGTGTCCCTCCCCCTCGTCGGCGCGTCGACCGGCCCGGTCGCGACGCACTGCCCGTACTGCTCCCTGCAGTGCGCCATGACGGTGACGGCACGCCCCGAGACCGCGGGCGGCGGCTTCGCGATCGAGGGCGCGAACTTCCCGACGAACCGCGGCGGGCTCTGCGAGAAGGGGCTCAGCTCGGCGGAACTGCTCAACCATCCCGACCGGCTCACGACGCCACTCGTGCGCGACGCCCGCAACGAACCGTTCCGGGAGGCCACCTGGGACGAGGCACTCGACCGCATCGTCGCCGGGTTCACCGTCGCCC
>NZ_DASXJS010000248.1:0-14732 GCF_036497245.1 Actinomycetospora sp.
TGCACAGTCCCCGGGAGTACTTCCACGCTTACCTGCAGAGCCTCGACGTGGAGCGGGCCGGGCTGCCCGAGGCGTTCCAGAGCAGGCTGCGGCGGGTGCTCGGCCACTACGGCGTCACCGACCTGGAGCGCACTCCCGCCCTGGAGGAGGCGGTCTTCCGCATCTTCCTGGCCCAGCAGCGGGCCTCCACCGACGTCGCGGTCGTCTCGACGCTGCTGCGCGAGTGGCTCACCGAGGCCCCGCCTGCCGTGTCACTGCGCGAGGAGGCAGGCCTGGCGCTGGAGCACCTCGTCGCCGCGACGCAGGTGCGCTACCCGGCGGTGAGTGACCTCGCCCGAGGTGTGGTGTTCCGCTGGTTCGCGCAGCCGCTGCTGCGTCGAGGTCGCGCCGAGGTCTACGCCCAGGTACGCCGGAACCTGCGTCACCTCGACCAGAACCCGGACTCGCCGGACCGTGCCGAGCGGATCGCCGCCATGGTTGCCGTGTCCGAGCCGCTGGTGCGGCTGCTCGGCCAGCGGATCGGCAGGTCGGGCACCGACCCGGCGCCGCTGCTGGAGGTGCTGACCCGCCGCTACTACGGCAACAAGGGCCTGTCGGACGTCCGCTCGCGCGACGTCGCGGGCTGCACATTCGTCATCGCCGAGCACGTGGAGCCGGCCCGCGTGATCACCACCGCCGTCGACTTCGGTCAGCTGGCCGACGCCGTGCGCGCCGTCGGCGAGCTGGCCGCGGACGTCCCGGCCGGTACGCACGCGGTCGCCGACGTCTATGTGCGGTGGGCCGGCCAGCCCGACGTGGACACGATGGCGGCTCGCCTCGGCGGGGTGATCACAGCCGAGCCGCTGCCCGGATGCGTCGACCGGATCACCGCCACGGTGGCCGGGGGCGGCGGCGCCCTGATGCACCATCACTTCACCTTCCGCCGCGGCCCGGCCGGGTTCGGCGAGGACCGGCTGATCCGGGGCCTGCACCCGCGGGTCGCCGAGCGTATGCAGCTGGAGCGGCTGAGAGAGTTCGACCTCACCCGGCTGCCGTCGGCGGACGAAGAGGTGTACCTGTTCAGGTGCGTCGCGCGGGCCAACCCGGCCGACGAGCGGCTGGTCGCGATGGCGCAGGTGCGTGACCTCACGGCGCTGCGCGAGGCCGACGGACGGCTGGTGTCGCTGCCCGCGGCCGAGGACGCGCTCGCCGCGTGCCTCGACGCGATCCGCAACATCCAGGTGCAGCGCCCGGCCCAGAAACGCTTCGACACCAACCGGATCGTCATCTATGTCTGGCCGCCGAGCGAGCTGACCATGGACGAGGTGGACCTGGTCGCGCGGCGCGTGCTGCCGTCCACGGCGGGCGCGGGCCTGGAGGAGGTCCTCTTCCTGGGGCGGCAGCGCAACCCGGAGACGGGCGAGCTGTCGGACCTGGCCGTCACGATCAGCAGCGACGTCGGCTCCGGCGTCCACCTCTCGGTGGACCCGCCGTCGGCCGAGCCGGTGCAGCCGCTGGACGACTACCGGCAGAAGGTGCTGCGCGCGGCGCGCCGCGACACCGTGTACCCCTACGAGCTCACCAGGATGCTGGCCGGCGAGGGCTGGTTCGCCGAGCACGACCTCGACGACACCGGCGCGCTGGTGCCGGTGGACCGGCCGCGGGGCAGGAACACGGCCGCGATCGTCGCCGGCGTGGTGAGCACGCCAACCGAGCTGGTGCCCGAGGGCGTCGAGCGCGTGGTGCTGCTGGGCGACCCGACGAAGGCGCTGGGTGCCCTGTCGGAGCCGGAGTGCACCCGGGTGATCGCCGCACTCGACCTGGCCGAGCGCAAGGGCGTGCCGCTCGAGTGGTTCGCGCTCTCGGCGGGCGCGCGGATCTCGATGGAGTCCGGCACTGAGAACATGGACTGGGTGGCCGCCGCGCTCAAGCGGATCGTCGGGTTCACCCAGGCGGGCGGCGAGATCAACATCGTCGTCGCCGGCATCAATGTAGGCGCGCAGCCGTACTGGAACGCCGAGGCCACGATGCTCATGCACACCAAGGGCATCCTGGTCATGACGCCCGACTCGGCGATGGTGCTCACCGGGAAGCAGTCACTCGACTTCTCCGGCGGGGTGTCGGCCGAGGACAACTTCGGCATCGGGGGCTACGACCGGGTGATGGGGCCGAACGGTCAGGCCCAGTACTGGGCGCCCGACCTGGGCAGCGCCCGTGACGTGGTCCTCGCGCACTACGAGCACGCCTACACCGTGCCCGGCGAGGCCGGCCCGCGACGCGTCGCCACCACCGACCCCGTCGACCGCGACATCACCACCGCGCCGCACGACTGTGCGGACAGCAGCTTCACGACGGTCGGGGAGATCTTCTCGGCCACCACGAACCCCGACCGCAAGAAGGCGTTCGACATCCGCACCGTGATGCGGGCCCTCGCCGATGCCGACCATCCGACCCCGGAACGGTGGGCGGGCATGGCCGACGCCGACACCGCCGTCGTGCTGGACGCCCACATCGGCGGCCACCCCGTCTGCCTGCTCGGCATCGAGTCGCGGGCGGTGCCGCGGCGCGGCTTCCCGCCCACGGACGGCCCGGACACCTACACCGCGGGCACGCTGTTCCCGAAGTCGTCGAAGAAGGCCGCCCGCGCCATCAACGCGGCCAGCGGCAACCGGCCGGTGGTCGTGCTGGCGAACCTCTCCGGCTTCGACGGCTCCCCGGACTCGATGCGCAACGTCCAGCTCGAGTACGGCGCCGAGATCGGTCGCGCGGTGGTGAACTTCGACGGGCCGATCGTGTTCTGCGTGATCTCCCGATACCACGGCGGGGCGTTCGTGGTGTTCTCCCGCGCGCTCAACCCGCGGATGACGGTGCTCGCCGTCGAGGGGTCGTTCGCCTCGGTCATCGGCGGGGCCCCGGCCGCCGCGGTGGTGTTCGCCGCCGAGGTCGACAAGCGCACCGACGCCGATGCCCGGGTCGCCGAGCTCAGCGAGGCGATGCGCGCGGCGGACGAGGGGGACCGGGCGTCGATCGCGGCGCGGTGGCGCGAGGTCCGCTCGGCGGTGCGGGCCGAGTACCTCGGCGCGGTCGCGGCCGAGTTCGACGGCGTGCACAGCATCCACCGGGCCGTCGAGGTCGGGTCGGTCGACGCGGTGATCTCGGCGCCCGAGCTGCGTCCGCGGGTCATCGAGGTGCTGGAGGGCGGAAGCCTGCCGAGCCGCCCCGGGTAGCGCCGATGAGAGGATCCTGGGGGCGATGACGAGCCGGTGGGGGGATGCCGGGTGGCGGACGGGGCGGCCGACGACGGCGTGCCGAGCATGGCGCGCACCTTCGACTTCATGATCGGGGGCACGGAGTACACCGAGGTCGACCGCGAGTTCACCGAGGCCGCGCTGGACGTGTTCCCCGGCCTGCCCCAGATGTGCCTCGACCTGCGGGTGTTCTCCCGGGCGGTGGTGACGCACCTCGCCGGGCGCGGCGTCGACCAGTTCCTCGAGCTCGGCTCGGGCCTCCCGACGGTGCGCCCGGTGCACGAGGTGGCGGGCGCGGCCGGGGTGCGTCCGCGGGTGGTCTATGTCGACGTCGAGGCACGGACGGTCCACCACGCACGCCGCCTCGTCGCGGGGATCGACGGGGTGGCCGTGGTCCGCGGGGACGTGGGCGACGCGGCGGGTGTGCTCGCCGACCCGGTCGTCCGCGCGACGATCGACCTGGCGCGCCCGGTCGCGGTCCTCGCCCTCGGCGTTCTGCACTACGCCGCGGCGCCCGCGGTCGAGCGGTCCGTCCACGCGATCCGTGATGCCACCGTGCCGGGCAGTGCGCTCGCCGTCAGCGCGATGACCGACCTCGCCCGTCCGGACATCGCCGAGTGGGTGGCCTACGCCCACCGGGGCCTCTACTACCCGCCGCAGTTGCGGGATCCGGGCGCGATGGCGCCCTGGCTGTCCGGCTGGGACGTCGTGCCGCCGGGGTGGGTGTCGGCGCCGCACTGGGCCCCGGGCCTGCCGGCCGCGCCCGGGCCTGCGCAGACCGGATCGGGTCACTGGGGTGTGCTGGCCACCCGCGTCTGAGCGGTGATCGCGTCCACCACGCCGTCCCACGACGACGCGGGCGGCAGCTGGTGGCCCATGCCCTCGATCTCGAGCAGCCGCGCGCCGGGGATCATCGCGGCAAGCGCCCGCCCGTGCTCGACGGGGAAGAGCGGGTCGACGGCGCCGTGCACCACGAGGACGGGCAGACCGGCAAGGGCGGACAGGTCGTCGGGCCCGGCCGTGCGGTCGCCGGCGAGCAGGAAGTGGTTCGCGCTCGCCGCGAGGTCCCGGCTCCGGGCCACCACGCGCCGGGCGATCGCCCGCACCCGCGCCTCGTCGAACGCATCGGGCCCCGCGAAGGGTCGTTCCCCCGCGACGAGCGCCTCGGCGGCCGCCACCGGGTCGCTCCGGTCGGGCTCCGGGGCCTCCTGCGCGAACAGCGCCGACAGCTCCGGGGTCACGCCGGGCAGCGCACCGACCCGGGGGTCGACGGCGGTGGTCGCGATCAGGGTGAGGCTCGCGACCCGCTGCGGGGTCGCCAGCGCGATCTCCTGGGCGATGGCGCCGCCCAGCGAGAGCCCGACGAGGTGGGCGCGGTCTGCGCCGAGGGCGTCGAGGACCGCGACCGCGTCCGCCAGGAGGTCCGCGCCGGTGTATCCGGGGGCGCCCACCGGCCAGTGCGTCGACTCCCCGGTGTCGCGGTGGTCGTAGCGCACCACCCGCAGACCGGCTCCGACGAGCCGGTCGCAGAGCTCGTCGTCCCACCAGTCCCGCGACCAGCCGGCCCCGGCGATCAGGAGCAGCACGGGGTCGTCGTCGGAGCCCAGGGTCTCCACGGCGAGGGTGGTCCCGTCGGGCCGGACGACGGTGCTCACGCGCGCACGACGCGGGCGTGCAGGACGGTCTCGGAGGGGATGAACGGCTCCAGCCGGTAGCCGGGCAGCGGGCCGTCGAGCAGCCGCTCGCCCGCTCCGATGAGGAGCGGCGAGACGACGAGGTGCATCTCGTCGACGAGCCCCTCGGCCAGGAACTGCTGCACGGTCGACACCCCGCCGCCGAGGCGGACGTCCTGGCCTCCCGCGGCGTCGACCGCGAGCTCGAGGGTCTTCTCCGGGGAGGCGTCGACGAAGTGGAAGGTCGTGCCGCCCTCCATCTCCAGGTCCGGCCGCGGGTGGTGGGTCATGACGAAGACGTCGTGGTGATACGGCGGGTTCGGCCCCCACCAGCCGGTCCACGAGTGGTCCGGCCAGGGACCGCGGACCGGCCCGAACATGTTCCGGCCCATGATCGTGGCCCCGATGCCCTCGAAGCCGACGCGCGCCTCGTCGTCGTCCGGGCCGGTGGTGCCGCCCTCCTCGCCCGAGAGCTCGTGGAAGAAGCGCGTCGCGAACATCCAGTCGTGCAGCCCGTCGCGGCCGTCGCCCATGGGCGCGTCGAGGCGCTGGTTCGGGCCCGCGGCGTACCCGTCGAGGGACAGGGTGAAGGCGTGGACGCGGAGACGGGCCACGGTGGCCTCCTCGGGAGTGGTGGTGTTCTGCAATCGGGCCTCGAACGGTAGAGCGAAGTGGTGGTAATCTGCAAGCACTATGGAGCGCGAACCTCGGTCGGGCTGTCCGATCAACCAGGCCGTCGAGGCCTTCGGGGACCGCTGGACCCTGCTCGTGCTGCGCGACATCGTCTTCGGCGGCAGGCGGCACTTCCGCGAGCTGCTCACCGGCAACGAGGAGGGCATCGCCTCGAACATCCTGGCCGACCGGCTCCGTCACCTGGTCGCGGCCGGACTGCTGACCCGCGAGGACGCCGGGCGTGGTCGCCGCGCGACCTACAGCCTCACCGAGCCCGCGATCGCGCTCGTGCCGGTGTTCGCGGCGCTGGGGTCGTGGGGGATGCGGCACCGGGAGACCACCGAGCCGCTGCGGGTGCGCGCCGAGCTGCTCGAGCAGGGCGGCCCGGAGCTCTGGGCGGACTTCGCCGCCGAGCTGCGCGCGCGCCACCTCGGCGCGCCGGTGCCCGACGGGCCCTCGGCGACCGAGCGGCTCGCGGCGGCCTACCGGCACGCGCTGGGGCAGACTGCCGTGTCGTGATCGAGTCCCACTCCCACGGCGCCGTCACCGAACTGCGGATCGCCCGCCACGACCGGCGCAACGCCCTGAACACCGCCCACTGCCGCGACCTGCACGCCGCGCTCGACGATGCCGTCGCCGGCGGCACCCGGGTCGTCGTGCTCACCGGGGAGGGCACCGCGTTCTGCTCCGGCGCCGACCTCGACACCGTCGGCGACGCGGGGTTCCTCGACGCGCTCTACGCCATGTTGCAGCGGGTCGTGGCGGTACCCGTCCCGGTGATCGCCGCGGTGCAGGGCGCGGCCATCGGTGCGGGCACCCAGCTCGCGATCGCCGCCGACCTGCGGGTCGGGTCGGAGCGCGCGGTCTTCGGGCTCCCGACGGCGGCGCTCGGGCTCGCCGTGGACCCGTGGACCGTCCGGCGCCTCGCGCTGCTCGTCGGGGGAGGCCCCGCGCGGCGGATGCTGCTGGCGTGCGAGCGCCTCGAGTTCGCCGAGGCCGACAAGTACGGGCTGATCGATCGGACCGGGTCCCCCGAGGACGCGCTCGCCTGGGCCACCGAGATCGCCGCGCTCGCCCCGCTCACGCTCGCCTACAACAAGCTCGCCGCGAACCGGCTGCTCGAGGACCAGCGCGATCCCGAGACGCTGGACGCGGTGGGCGGGGCCTTCGCGGCGTGCTGGGCCAGCGAGGACCTCGTGGAGGGCCGCCGTGCCCGCGAGGAGAAGCGCCCGCCGAGGTTCGTCGGGCGCTGAGCTCAGTCCTCGCCGGGCCAGTGGGCGAGGGTGTCCAGGTAGAGCCGGCGGACGCTCTCGACCCGCTCGTCGAGGTCGTCGGGGCCCCAGTCCGACACGTCGATGGGCGGCAGCACGGCCACCTGCACCACGCCCGGGTGGATGATCATCGCGTTGCGGCCCATCAGCTCGCCGGTGTTGCGGAACACCAGCGGGACCACGGGCACCCCGGCCTGCATCGCCAGGTGGAAGGCGCCCTTCTTGAACGGGCCCGGGCTCGGCGTCGCCGACCGCGTGCCCTCCGGGGCGATGACCACCGAGACGCCCGAGCGCAGCCGCTCGACGGCGGGCTCGAGGGCCTTGCGGGCCTGGGCGTTGTCGGCCCGGTCGATGAAGGCGGTCTCGAGCAGGCGCATGAGCGGCCCGAACAGCGGGTTGGACGCCAGCTCCTTCTTCGCCACCGGCGCGAAGTTGCCGCGCAGCAGCCCGCCGAGGACGAGGACGTCGAGCTGGCTCTGGTGGTTGAACAGGAACACCGCGGGCTGGGAGTCCCAGATGTGGTGGGCGCCGTGCACGTCGAGCTGCACGCCCGAGGCCAGCAGCGACAGGTCCCCGCCGAGCCCGATCCCGAGGTTGAGCCCCGCGCGCCGTGACCCGCCGAGCATGCCCAGCCCGAGCCCCGTCGCGAAGCCCCCCATCATCCCGGCGTAGGTCCCCGCGGTGCGCGCCACCTCGAGGGGGCCCGCCCAGGGTCGGCCCGCGAAGTCGACCACCGGCCAGCCGCGCTCCGCCGCCGCGCGGCGCAGGCCACCGGACGGGTTGACCGCGGTGGGGCGGCCGACGGTGGCGAGGAACGGGACGTCCTCGTTGCCGTTGGAGTAGGCGAAGCTGGCGTCGAGGTCGACCTGGTGCGCCGCGGCGAAGTCCTTGACGGCGGCGGCCTTGCCCTCGCCGTAGGGCGTCCGCCCCTCGGGGTGGCCGGTCAGCTTGCCGTCCCCGTCGACCTCGAGCGCGGTGTAGAGCGTGTGCTCGATCCCGAGGGCCTTCGCGGCGGGCCCGACCTGGAAGCGGGTCGCCGACGAGGCCAGCACGACCGTGTGGCCGCGCTCGAGGTGCGCGCGCACCAGGCGCCAGGCCTCCGGGTAGACCGACGGCCCGATCTCGTCGCGGAACAGGTCCTGGCCGAGCTTCTCCAGCTCCTCGGGCGTCCGCCCGGCCCAGGTGCGCCCCGTGATCCCGAGGAACTTGCGGAAGTCCTCCTCGGTCTCCAGCCGCTGTGTGCCGGCGGCGAGGGTGCGCAGCGTCGTGCCGAGCTGGACGTCGAGATTGCGCACGTGGTGGCGCATGAACGCCATCACCGAGTACCCGGCGATCACCGTGCCGTCGAAGTCGAAGAAGGCGCCGACCTCCGGGCCCTCGGGACTGGTCCGGACGTCCTCGAGCAGTTGCGCGGCCGCGCCCCCGGCGAGGGGGGCGTCGTCGGCGGCCCGGGGGAGTCCCACGGTCCGGGAGGAGTCAGGGTCTGACACCGGTGCTCTCCTGTCGGTTGCGGGCATCGGTCTCGTCGATGCGGACGACGCGGCCGACGACGGCGCGGACCTCGTCGGCGAACGCCCGGCGCCGCGCGGCGAGATCCGCCCGCGCAGTCTCGATGGTCGAGCTCCGCTCCGCTGCGTCTCCGGTATCCGGGTCGGCGGCGGACGCCGGGGTGGGAACCTCCACGAGTCCTCTATTGCCCGCCAGACGCAGTGCTGATGCGAACAACTCCCGCGACAACGCTTCCGGGCCGTGCAGCCTGCCCTGGAGCAGCAGCTGCTGGCCGACCGCCGAGCAGTCGTCGAACAGCTCCGACTCCTCCACCGGGCGCGCCACGTCCCAGGCCGCGAGTCGCTCCGCGAAGAGCCACTGCGCGTCCACGAACGAGCGCAGCACGCGGTGGGCGCACAGGAACGGGCTCGCGAGCAGGATCTCCTTCGTGCGCGACACCCGGCGGTCCCGCTCGGTCCAGTCCGGGTCGATCAGCGACAGCTCGGCCGTCAGCTCGTTGCGGAAGGTGTCCTTGTCGGGGAAGAAGAACTCGTACTTGAGCAGGTCGCGCAGCTTCAGGGCGTGGGTGAAGCCCGCGGCCAGGGCCTCCCGGCCCTCCTCGTCGTCGTCGACCTCCAGCACCGACAGCTCCACGATCGCCCGGTTGACGAAATGGTGGATCGCGGCGTTGCGGTAGAAGGCGGCGACGATGTGGTGGCCGGACTCCACGGAGAAGACCGGCTCGGTGCCCTCGGTGTAGGCCGTGACCACCTTCTCCTGACGCAGCGCGAGCAGGGCCTCCGCGACGCCGCCGTTGGTGCGCAGCGCCTCCACGCCGGTGTGCGGCAGTTTGCGGGCCTCGGCGTAGTCCAGGACCGGCTCGAGCACCCGGCGCACCTGGGAGAGCGTGAGCGCGCGGTCGCGGACGCCGAGCAGGGCCAGGGCGGCGAGGGCGATCGGCGTCACCGGGGTGGCCCGGTTGATGCGCACGAAGACCTCGAACGCGGTCTTCTGGAGAGCGAGCCGCCGCGCCGCCGCGTCGGTGGCGTCGTCGTCCACGTCGTCGGGGTCGCGCTCCAGCGCGGGGTCGCCCGCGGTGGAGAGCGCCTGACGCAGGGAGAGCGGCTCCCCGAAGCTCACGTGCAGGGCGCCGTTGGGCCGCCGCTGGGCGCGCGCGTAGCCGGCGAGCCAGCGCACGCCCTCCGGGGTCTTGGCCGTGCCGGTCTGCTCGGCGGCCATCTGGTGCACTTCCTGCAGCTGGTCGTGCATGATCGACACGGGGACCAGGTAGACGTCCGAGGTGCGGTGGGTCTCCACCGCGTGCGCGACGTCGGAGAGCAGCCCGTACTTCGGCGGGCGCAGCTTGCCGGTCCGCGAGCGACCGCCCTCCATGTACCACTCGAGGTTGAACCGCTTGGCCGCCAGCCACGAGAAGTACTCGCGGACGACGGCCTTGTAGACGAGGTCCTTGCCGAAGCTGCGGCGGATGAAGATGATCCCGCTCCGCCGGGCCAGCGCCTCCAGACCCCAGATGCGCAGGTTGTTGCCGCCGAGCACGTGGTTGCGCGGGAAGTCGTTCTCGCGGAGCACCTCGGCCAGCACGAACGGGTCGGTGTAGGAGCGGTGCGAGGGCAGGAACACGAGCGCGTGCTCGGCGTTCAGCTGGCGCAGCGGCTCCAGCCCGCTGGTGTCCGCGTGCACCTCCCACGCGTGGTCGTGCATCGGGCGCAGGACCCCGGAGAACATGTCGACCGCGGTCGGGTCCATCGCCGCGACGAGGCTCTGCAGGTCCTTCTCCGCCTCGGCGGCGACGTCGGGCTCCGAGCGCCCGGTCTCGTCGGCCAGGCGCCGGACCTCCCGGGCGAAGTGCGCGCCGCCGACGATCTGGTCGCTGACCTCCCGCGGCACCTTGGACCGGTTGCCGAGCACGCTGCGCTCGGCGCGGTCGAGCGCGAGCTTGGCCTGCTGGGAGACGAAGCGGACGAAGTCCTCGGTGTTCGTGCCCGTCCGCTCGCGGCGCTGCCGGACGAGCAGTTCCCGCGCGGTCGCCGGCCGGCCGACGACGATCCGGTGCCGGGTCCGGTCGGTGCGGCTCTGTTGGGCGCGCGCGGCCCGTGCTCGCTCGCGCAGCTTGGAGCGGCGCGTCACGGCGTCGATCAGGCGCAGGAGCGGCTTCTGGGGCGCCGGGCGCGCCGGCTCCCAGACCAGCCGCACGGGCACCAGCAGGGCGTTGTCGCCCCGGGTCAGCCTGGCGGCGAGCTGCTCGCCCTCGACGGGGACCGTCTCGAGGGGGCGCCCGTTCGCCGAGGACGCGCTCGCGAGCCACCGTTCGATGAGCCGGCGCTCGAGCACGCTGGGGGCGTCGACGAGGACGACGAGGGGACGGTCGCCGGAGTCGGGCAGACCCGTGTTGTTCGGCGGCTCCGACAACGGCGGCTGAGGGATGCCCGCCGAGCCCGCTGGTCGCGGCGTGCCTCCGGGGCCGGCCGCACCGGGCGGGTCCGAGGGGGACGCGGCGGAGACGGACGGGGACTCCACGGTGCACCTCCCGCGTCGTGAGCCCGCACGGCCTCCGAGGCGGCGACGCGGGTGGGCAACACCTTACCCGGCGGTCATCGTGGCGCGTGGTGATCGCGACAGTGCCGGCCCCCGCCGCCGTGGGTCGGTCCGACCATGCGCGGGTACGCACCTGACGGCGCCGGTCCCGGCGCCGTTCGCGAGAGGTGGAGTGACGACGTGCGCGCAGTGCAGGTGCCGAAGGCCGGGGCGGACTTCGAGCTGGTCGAGCGGGACCTCCCCGAGCCCGGCGAGGGCGAGGTCCGGGTGACGGTGCAGGCCTGCGGGGTCTGTCACTCGGACATGTTCGCCAAGGAGGGCGTGATGGGGGACGCGACGCCCTTCCCGATCATCCCGGGCCACGAGGTCGTCGGGGTCGTCGACGCGCTGGGCCCGGGTGTGCGCGCCGGGTTCTCGCCCGGGGACCGCGTGGGCGTCGGCTGGTTCGGCGGGGCCTGCTACCACTGCGAGTCCTGCCGGCGCGGTGACTTCATCACCTGCGCGAACGGGCGCATCCCCGGAGTGACCTTCGACGGCGGCTACGCGGACGCGCTCGTCGTCCCGGCCGACGCGCTGGCGCGGGTCCCCGACGAGCTCTCGGCCGAGGACGCGGCTCCGCTGCTCTGCGCCGGGGTGACGACCTTCCACGCACTGCGCTCGAGCCCGGCCCGCCCCGGCGACCGCGTGGCCGTGCTCGGCATCGGCGGCCTCGGCCACCTGGCGATCCAGTACGCCGCCCGGATGGGCTGCGAGGTCGTCGCGATCTCCCGCGGCACCGAGAAGGCCGACCTCGCGAAGCAGCTCGGCGCCCACCACCACATCGACTCGCAGGCGACCGACCCCGGCGCCGCGCTGGCCGAGATGGGCGGGGCGGTGACCATCCTCGCGACGGCCACGAGCGGCGAGGCCGTCTCCGCGATGGTGCCGGGCCTGGCGCCGCGCGGTCAGTTGGTGGTGCTCGGCGCGGCCGAAACGCCGCTGACGATCGACGCGATGTCGCTGATCGGGCCTGCGGCCGCAGTGGCCGGCCACCCCTCGGGCACCTCGAAGGACTCCGAGGACACCCTGAACTTCTCCCGGATCACCGGCGTGCGCCCGATGATCGAGACGATGCCGTTGGAGAAGGCGGCCGAGGCCTACGAGAAGATGATGGCGAACGACGCGCGCTTCCGGATGGTCCTCACCACCGGGAACTGAGGGTCCGGCCCCAGCTCAGCGGAAGCCCTGCAGCGCGCGGGTGAACGCCCACCGGGACTGGTCGATGCCGCTGCAGTCGTCGGCCTCGGTCGCGGTCCCGGGGCACCCGCCGTTGTCCCGGGCCAACGACCACGCGCCGACGTACCCGTAGCCGGCGGCCCGGGCGCCTTCGACCACCGCCCGGGCGTCGGCGAGGGTCGTCGTCGCCTCGGTGTCGTTGCGTCCGAGCATGAGCGTCACCCCGACGCGGGCGGCGACGTCGGCCGGGTCGCTGCCCGGCCACATCGTCTCGAGGGTGCGGGTGGATGCGGCCGCCGCGTCGAGCATCGCCTCCGACCAGGAGCCGCTCGCCGCGAAGTTCATGACCATGAGGTTGACCCGCACCGCGACGCCGCGGTCGGACACCGCGCGGACGAGGTCCCTTGCGGTGGACGTCATGCCGGACGAGGCGTCCTCGACCTGCACGGTCAGCGTGATCCGCGCGCCGCGCTCTTTCTGCAGCAACGCCAGTGCGTCGGCGATGCGCTCGACCGGGATCGCCCGCCCGGTGTCGGTCTCCACGTCCACGTCGAGGTGGTCCGTGCCGACCGCGTCGAGGGCCTTGCCGTAGGCGGTCGCGAGGGATCGCGCGTCGGGACAGCGGGTCTCCAGGTAGGTCCCGACGGCGCCGCCCGAGGACACCGTCGTGGTGCCCCCGCGGGCCGTGAGCCCCGCGATCGAGTGCTGCACCGCGGGGTCGTCCATCGGCGTCGTCCCGCCCCAGGTCGGCGTGCAGGAGTTCCCCGCGAGGACGAACGCGAGCACGACGTCGGACTGTCCGGAGGCGGTCGCGAGCGCGCCGAGGTCGGGCAGCGGCGGGGTGGTCAGGTCGACGTAGGGCGCGACGCGGACCGTCGGCAGCGGGCCGTCCGGGGCACGCGTGCCCTCGCGCACGGGGGCGGGTTCCGGCGTCTCGGCGTCGCTCGGTGGTTCCGCGGCCGCGACCGGGGTCGACTCGACGGCGGGCGCCGTGCCCGGCGACGGCACGACCGAGCAGGCGACCAGCAGGACCATCAGCACGACCCCGCCCAGGGCCGCACGCAGCGCGACGCGCACTAGCGGCCGCTCACGTGGTCAGGGTCTTCGCCGGCGTCGCGGGGTTCTGCTGCGCGGCGTTCGGCCGCTGGGGCACGGTGTTCTGGCCGGCCCCGGTCTTCGGTGTGGTGTTCCCGGTGACGGGCGGCGTCACGGGAGCGGCGGGCGCGACCGGTGCGGGCACGACGGCGTGCGCCGGGACGGCGGGGGCCGGCGCCTTCGGCGCGACGACCTTCGGCGCGACCTTCTTCGGCGTGACCCTGGCGGTGGTCTTCTTCTTCGTGGTGGTCGTCGGGCGCGCGGGCTTCGTCGTGATCTCGGAGGGCGTCGCGATGACCGGGGTGGGCACGATCGCGGGCGTCGCCGGCAGCGAGGGGGCGAGCGAGGCGCCCGAGGCGACGGGGACCGCGCCGACGGCCGGGCCGGTGGCCCCGGCGAGCGCCCCGGTGACGACGACGCCGACGTACCCCGCGGCGAGGGCGGCGGCCGCCGCGGCGACCCCCTTGAACCGTCGCGCCCGACGGCCGCTGCCGTCGACGAACACCGGGCCGGAGGCCCGACGCGCGCCGGGCGAACTGGGGATGAGCGTGGTCGTGGCCCGGGCGGCGATGTCGTCCGGCGCGCTGCGGTGGGCCGCCTCGGCGGCGTCGACGGAGTCCGTGGGTGCGGGTGCGGGAGCGGGCCGACGCTGGGCGGGCACGACGGGCATCGGTCGCGACGCGGTGGGCCTCGCCGGCGCGGTGACGTCGGCGGGGGCGTCGGCGACGCGGGGGAGCCAGGTGGGGGTCGCCGTCCGGGGAGCGGGAATCGCGGGAGCAGGCGGGCCGTACGTCCAGGCGGACGTCGCGAAGGGTGACTGTGGGGCGGTGTGCATCGTCCGAACGGCCGAGTCGACCGCCGTATAGCGGCCGGTGACTCCGTCTGGTGTCCGGTGGTTGGCCATCTCGTCCCCGTCGTCCGGTTTCGCGGTGCGCGCGCTCGGGTCGAGCGTCACCCGTCCGAGGTATCGCCGGGGGCGCGGTCACCGTTACCGCGCGGTGACCGAATCGTGGCGGATTTCCCGGCACGGCGCACAGAGCCTCGCGCGATGTCGACCCGAGAGTGTCAGCCCGTCGCCGTCGCAGGCGGGCTCCGGCCACCACTCACGCCGGACACGACGAAGGCCCCGGTCCGACCGGACCGGGGCCTCCATGGTCGGGGTGGCGGGATTCGAACCCACGACCTCCTCGTCCCGAACGAGGCGCGCTACCAAGCTGCGCCACACCCCGAGCACTCGAGCGACCTCGCTTGCTCTGGGAACGAGCCTACCTGGCGCTCCCGGCAGGACGGGACGGGGGCCGGGTGCTCGCCGGCGCGCCCGCCCGCGTCGTCGCGTCGGTGCCCGCGACGTCGCGGGGCACCAGTTCGAGCAGGCTCGCCTCGGGTCGGCAGCCGAATCGGACCGGCGCGTACGGCGAGGTGCCGAGCCCGGCCGAGACGTGCAGGCGCATGTGGGAGCCCCACCGCGAGGCGCCGCGGGCACGCGAGCGGTCGACCCCGCAGTTGGTGACGATCGCCCCGTACCCCGGAAGCCG
>NZ_DASXJS010000249.1:0-5681 GCF_036497245.1 Actinomycetospora sp.
GTCTACCAGGGCGCCCCGACCCCGGTGACCGCGTTCATGGCGGCCTGCACGAAGGTCGCGGCGTTCGGCGCGATCCTGCGGGTGTTCAGCGTCGCGTTCGGCACCACGGTGCTGGAATGGCGCGGGGTGCTCTGGGCCGTCGCGATCGCGTCGATGGTCATCGGCACGCTGCTGGGCCTCACGCAGACCGACCTCAAGCGGATGGTCGCGTACTCCTCGGTGGCGCACGCCGGGTTCCTGCTCATCGGATGCCTGGCCATCACCCCGGCGGGCCTGTCCGGGACGCTGTTCTACCTGCTGGCCTACGGCTTCACGACGATCGCGATCCTCGGGCTGGTCTCGCTGGTGCGCTCCGGAGACGGCGAGAACAACCACCTCTCGGCCTACGCGGGGCTGGCGACCCGATCCCCGGTGGTGGCCGCCGCGCTCTCGTTCTGCCTGCTGGCCCTCGCCGGGGTACCGCTCACCAGCGGGTTCACCGCGAAGTTCGCGGTGTTCTCGGCGGGCCTGGCCGACGGCATGGCCCCCCTGGTCATCGTCGGGCTGGTGTGCAGCGCGATCGCCGCGTTCTTCTACCTGCGCGTTATCGTGATGATGTACTTCTCGCCGCCCGCCGCCGACGGGCCCTCGGTGAGCCTGCCCGGCCCCATGACGACGGTGTCGATCACCCTCGGCGTCGCGGTCACCCTCCTGCTCGGGGTGGTGCCGACGGCGGCCCTGGACTGGGCCGCGGCCGCACGGTTCCTGGGCTGACCGCCGGACCCGGCAGGTCGGGTACGTCGTGAAGGGCGACAATGTGATCGTGCAGAGTTCCTCGCCGGCTGGCCCCTCGCCCACTGCCGCGACGCAGGTCGCCGGCCTCCCGATCGGCGACGAGGCGCTCGCCACCGAGGTGACGGCCGGGCTGGACCGCGTCGAGGACCTGTTGCGGCGGGAGGTCCACAGCGACTACCGCTTCGTCGAGAACACCTCGCTGCACCTCATCGAGGCGGGCGGCAAGCGGTTCCGGCCGCTGCTGACCCTGCTCGCGGCGCAGGTGGCGGCCGGAGACGCGGCCCGGCGGAGCTCAGCCCCGTCCGGGGCGACGAGCGAGGACGTCGTCGTCGCGGCCACCTCGGTGGAGCTGGTGCACCTCGCGACGCTGTACCACGACGACGTCATGGACGAGGCCGTGATGCGCCGCGGGGCCCAGAGCGCGAACGCGCGCTGGGACAACACCGTCGCGATCCTCACCGGCGACTACCTGTTCGCGCACGCGTCGCGGCTCGTGTCGCAGCTCGGTCCGGAGGCCGTGCGGATCATCGCGGAGACCTTCGCCGAGCTGGTCACGGGCCAGATGCGGGAGACGCGCGGACCGCGCGGCGACGATCCGATCGAGCACTACATGGCGGTCGTCGCCGAGAAGACCGGGTCGCTCATCGCCACCGCGGGCCGCTTCGGGGCGATGTTCGCGGGCGCGGAGCAGGCGCACGTCGAGGCGCTGGGCCGGTTCGGGGAGATCATCGGCACGGCGTTCCAGGTCTCGGACGACATCATCGACATCGCCTCGCCGTCGGGGGACTCCGGGAAGACCCCGGGCACGGACCTCCGCGAGGGGGTCGCGACGCTGCCGGTGCTCTACGCCCTGGCCGACGACGACGCGGCCGCCGCACGGCTGCGCGAGCTCGGCGTCGGCGAGAAGGAGATCACCGACGACGCGGTGGTCGCCGAGGCGCTCGAGATTCTGCGCGCGTCCGACGGGCTCGCCCGCACCCGCGCGGCCCTGGACGCCCAGGCCGAGGCGGCCCGCGCCGAGCTCGCGGGACTGCCCGCCGGGCCCGCCCGGGCGGCGCTGTCGGCCCTGCTGGACTACACCGTGGAACGGGTCGGCTGACCTGCGGCCGCCGACCGCTCACGTCCCTCCCGACGGTGGGCGCGCCAGCCGTCGACCGCGAAGCACCCCAGGGCGACCCAGACGAGCACGAACCCGATCCATCGTGCGGGCGGCATCGGCTCGTGCTCCACGAGCACACCCCAGCCGAACTGCAGCGTCGGGTTGACGTACTGGAGGAGCCCGAGCGTGGCCAGCGGCAGGCGCCGGGCCCCGGCGGCGAACAGCAGCAGCGGGATCGCCGTGACCGGGCCTGCGGAGATCAGCAGCAGCGTGTGCGCGGTCCCGTGCCCGAAGGTCCCCGTGCCGACGGCCTGCAGCCAGACGAGGTAGCCGATCGCGATCGGGCCGAGCAGGAAGCCCTCCGCGGTCAGGCCGGCGACCGGGGCGAGCGGCACCCGCTTCTTGAGCAGCCCGTAGAAGCCGAAGCTGAACGCGAGGACGAGGGACACCCACGGCAGCGCGCCCGTCCCCGCCCAGAGCACGGCCACGGCCGCCGTCGCGATCCCGACCGCCACCCACTGCACCCGGCGCAGGCGCTCCCCGAGCACGACGACGGCCAGTACCACCGACACCAGCGGGTTCATGTAGTAGCCGAGGGCGCTCTCCACGACCCGGTCGTGGGTGACGCCCCAGATGTAGACGCCCCAGTTGACCGTGATCAGCACCGAGGCGCCGGTGATGATCACCCACGTCCGCCAGGTCTGCCCCCGCAGCTGCGACCAGCCCCGCAGCAGGGTGAGCAGGACGAGCATCCCGACGAGCGTCCAGGCGATGCGGTGGGCGAGGATCTCCACCGAGCCCGCGGGTTCGAGCAGCGGCCAGAACGCGGGGAAGGTGCCCCAGAGCGTGTAGGCGCCGAGCGCGGCGACGAGGCCGGAGCGGGGTGGCCGGGCCGTCGGGTCGGCGACGCCGGCTGGTGCACCCTCGTCGGCCACACCTCGACCTCACCACGCCGACGACGGGCCGCGCAGCCGAGTTCGCTGTCTGACGCGGCACACCTGGTCGGGGCTCGGCGGGCGTTCGGGCGAGGGGCACACGGCGCAGGCTCGGCGGGGTTCGGTGCTGCCCCCTGTGCTCCTGATCAACGGGGTGAGGCGCGGGCTCGGCGGGCGTCCGGGCGAAGGGCACACGGCGCAGGTCGAGTTCGAGCCTGACGTGCGTGGTGTGCTCTTGATCAACGTGGGCGGGGCGGGTGGGCCGTCGGCCGCGGGACCTCTCGCGCGAGGGGCACACAGCGCAGGCTCGGCGGGGCCAACGCTGCCCCGTGTGCTCCTGATCAACGGGCCCACGTCGACCCGGGAGCGGTCGGTGCGCGAACATGCGTCGTGCACCCCGTCATCGAGATCCTCCGGGCGCGTCGCGAGCGCGGCGACCGTGACGACCCCTTCCGCGTCGCGCTGGCCGTCGAGGGTGGCGGTTCCCGCGCGACGCTCTCGGGCGGGATGGTGCTCGGGCTCGCGGAGGCGGGGCTCTCGACGGTGTTCGACGCGGTGTACGGGGCGAGCGCGGGCACGATCAACGGGGCGTGGTTCGTCGCCGGCGCGACCGGTCGCGGCATCCCCGCCTGGTACCGGCCCGGCGTGATGCACCGGGTGACGGGCATCAAGCGCCTCGCGCTCGGCAAGCCCCTGGTGGACATGCGCTGGGTGGTCGACGAGCTCTACCGTCGCGTCGTCCCGATGGACTGGGCGGCGGTACGCGAGGCGGCGACCCCACTGCACCCGATGGCCACCGACGCGGACACCGGTGCCTCGGTGGACCTCTCCGACCTCGTGCACGACGACGGGTCGCTGCGTGACGCCCTCCGCGCCTCGACCCACCTCCCGGTCCTCGGCGGGCCGCCGGTCGCGCTGGCCGGGCGGCGCTATCTCGACGCGGCCCTCGCCGAGACGCTGCCGTTCCGCACCCCGCTGGCCCAGGGCGCGACGCACGTGCTGCTGCTCCGCACCCGGCGGGCCGACAACCCGGTGCGGCCGCCGTGGCGCTCCGGGGACGTGCTCGCCCGGACCGTGCTGAGTCGCTCCGCGCCGGGGGCGGCGAAGGCCTGGCGCACCCGCTACGAGCGCCAGCTCGCCGACGAGGAGGACCTGACGGGTCGCTACGCCGACGTCGTCCACGCGCTGCGCCCGCCGGCAGGGACCCGGCCCGTCAGCCAGCTCGAGACCGACGAGGCGCGGCTGCGCGAGGCCGTCGACGTGGGCCGCGAGGTGGCGCTGCGCGCCACGTGAGCGGATGTCGTCGCCACGGACGACGACATCCCGCTCACGCTGTCGTCAGGCCTCGCCCTCCGGGGTGGGTGCGACGGCCCAGGTGTCCTTGCCGGTGAGCAGGGCCTGCAGGTTGTCGCCCCGTTGCTGGGCCTGCTCGGCGGCGGCGGTGACCTGGGCGCGGGCGCCGTCGTCGTAGGTCGGGCGCTGCACCGAGCGGAAGATGCCGGTGACGGTGTGGGTGAGGTCCTGGTCGGACAGGCGCGAGAGCGCGAACGCCTGGGTCGGGTCCTGCTCGTCCGCGTGGTGGGACACGAGGGCGTCCTCGCCGACCTCGGACACCAACCGGACCTCGAGGCCGCCGGACGCCGCCCGGACGACGCCGTACTCGCCGTCGTTGCCGAACCGGATGGGTTCGCCGTCGACGAGGGGGATGAGGCGCTGGTTGACCTCGTCGCCCTTGCGCAGGACGTCGAAGGAGCCGTCGTTGAAGATCGGGCAGTCCTGGAAGATCTCGACCAGGGAGGCGCCGCGGTGCGCGGCGGCCTGGCGCAGCACCTCGGTCAGGCCCTTGCGGTCGGAGTCCAGGGCGCGCCCGACGAAGGTCGCCTCGGCGCCCAGGGCGAGCGAGACCGGGTTGAACGGGGCGTCGACCGAGCCCATCGGGGTGGACTTGGTGACCTTCCCGACCTCGGAGGTCGGGGAGTACTGCCCCTTGGTCAACCCGTAGATCCGGTTGTTGAACAGCAGGATGGTGATGTTCATGTTCCGGCGCAGCGCGTGGATCAGGTGGTTGCCACCGATGGAGAGCGCGTCGCCGTCGCCGGTCACGACCCACACCGACAGGTCCGGCCGGGTCACGGCCAGCCCGGTCGCGATCGCCGGGGCGCGGCCGTGGATGGAGTGCATCCCGTAGGTGTCGAGGTAGTACGGGAAGCGGGACGAGCAGCCGATCCCGGACACGAACACGATGTTCTCGCGCTTGAGTCCGAGCTCGGGCAGGAACGAGCGCACCGACGCCAGGACCGCGTAGTCCCCGCAGCCCGGGCACCAGCGCACCTCCTGGTCGGAGGTGAAGTCCTTCGCCTTCTGCGTCTCGTCGGTGGTCGGCACCAGGTCGAGTCCACCGAGCGACGGTGTGGGCAGATCGGTCGCGGTCATGCGGGAAGGTCCCCCTTCACGGCGTCGGTGAGGACACCGGCGAGCTCTTCGGCCTGGAACGGCAGCCCGGCCACCTTGGTGTAGGAACGCGCGTCCACCAGGTACTTCGCGCGAAGCAGCATCGCGAGCTGCCCGAGGTTCATCTCCGGCACGATCACCCGGCGGTACCGGCCCAGGACGTCGCCGAGGTTGTCGGGCATCGGGTTGAGGTTGCGCAGGTGGGCCTGGGCGACCGAGAGCCCGGAGGCGCGGACACGGCGGCACGCCGCCCCGATCGGCCCGAACGTGGAGCCCCACCCCAGCACCAGGACCTCGGCGTCGCCGTCGGGGTCGTCGACGGTGATGTCGTCGACCGGGATGCCGTCGATCTTGGCCTGGCGCAGCCGGACCATGCGGTCGTGGTTGTCCGGGTCGTAGGAGATCGAGCCGCGGCCGTCGGC
>NZ_DASXJS010000250.1:0-4176 GCF_036497245.1 Actinomycetospora sp.
CAGCGGCAGCCAGGAGTAGATGCCGGGCGCCACGCGGCGGACGTAACCGGCACGCACCAGCAGCCGGTGGCTGAGCACCTCGGCGTCAGCCGGATCCTCGCGCAGCGTGCGCAGGAACAGATCGGACATGCGGGTGACGCCTCGTGCCATGGCCCGAGCGTAGCGACGGTGCACGAACCGATTCCCGAGCGGCCTTCGTCGTGGCACCGGCCCGCCCCGGCCCTCGACCGCGGTGCGCGGCCTCGCGGAGGACGACTACTGGTACGTGACGAGGTCAGGAGCGGGTGCCAGCGCGAGGGCCTGTTGCGGGGTCAGCATCGGGGTGTCCTGGGTGTAGAAGAGCTTGAAGCCCAGGTGCAGCTGCTGGGGCCGCTGGAGGTCCTTGTACTTGCCGAGCTTGTTCGGCGGGGCGCCGAAGCCGTCGATGTGCTGGACGACGGCGAGCTGCGGCGGCGTCTGGAGGCGCTCCGGGTTCGTGATCATGTTCGAGGTGAACTGGTGCACCACGAACAGCTTCTGCGGGAGGTTGCCTGCGGTGACCACGCCGGCGAGCCACGCCGAGACCTGGTTGATCTCGTCGGCGCTCACGGTCCCGATCTGCTTGCCGGGCACCGCGCCCGGCGGCATCCGCCACTCCGGGTCGAGCGCGAGGCTGACGTCCGGCTCCCGGAGCAGGTTCTCCCACGGCCGGACCGCCGTCATGAAGTCGGTGCGCCCGGGCTGGATGTCGATGATCATCAGCTCGCGGTGCGCCCGGGCCGTCGCGAGGTACTGGCGGACGGCGTTCTCGTCGATGTCGTGGTGGTAGTCGCCGTCGGGCCCGGGGCTCCCGTCCGCGACCCCGACGATCAGCTCCATCGCCGGCTGCACCGTGCGCCCCGGGCTCGCGAACGGTGTCGCGGCCTGCTCGAGCTTCGTCGCCGCCTCCTCCGGGGTGCCCGCCCCGAGGACGCCGAGCCGATCGGTGTCCGCCGTGCCGTAGTAGGCGACGACCCGGTAGTTCGGGAAGATCGTCGTCCCGCCACGCGGCAGTTGCGGTGGTGGCGGGGGCGGCGCCAGGGGGACGCTGACGGCGGGCTCCGGCGGCGCCGACCGCGGCGGGTTCGAGGAGCCGTGATCGGACACCAGGGCCACGAGCCCGAGGAAGGCCGCGAGGATCAGCGCGGCGAGCACGAACGCGAACAGCACCCGACGACGACGGCGCCGGTCCCGCAGGGCGCCCGGCCGCGGCGGAGTCTCCGGCCCGGCGTCCGGATCGACGACCGGGACCATCGCGTCGGTGCGCTCGGCCGCCGCCGGCTCGGCGACCGTCGCCGTGTCGGTGCCGGTGTCCGTCGTCGCGGAGCCGGTGGTCGTCGTCGCGGAGCCGGTGGTCGCGGAGCCGGTGGTCGTGGAGCCGGTGGTCGTGGAGCCGGCCTGCGAGGGACCGGCCGGCTTCTCCTTCGGTGCGACAGCCGGAGCGGCGCTCGCCGCCACCGCGGCACCCGCGCCCGCGACCGCGGCGCCCGCCGCCACGGTGGTGTACCGCCCGGACTTCTTCTCCGCCGCCGGCGGCGCTGACTTCTGCGCTGCCGGAGGCGCCGACGCGACAGCAGGACCGGGAGCAGGCCGCGGGGACTCGGTCTTCGCGCGCTCCCGCTGTCCGTTCCGTGCCGCGTCCGGCTCGGCCGACGTCGAGGACGGTCCGGGCTTCTTCTCCGCCGGGACGGCAGCAGGAGCGGCGCTCGCCGCCGCCGCGGCACCCGCGCCCGCCGCAACTGCGCCCGCGACCGGACCGCTCGTCCCCCGGGACTTCTCCTGGGTCGCCCCGGGCGCCGACGCCTCGGACGAACCGAGTCGCGACGACCCGGTCTCCCGTCCGCCCTCCGCGGGCCCTTCAGCCTGTTCGGTCGGCGCGCCGGGCCGCTGTACCGCGGGTGTCCCGGTGCGCACGGTGTCGGGCTCGGTGGGCGCGCTCCGGGCGGCAGGCGAACCGGAGCGCGAGACGGGTGACGGTGCGCCGGGGACGGTTTCCCGCTCGGCGGGCGACGTCTCCTCCTTCGGAGCCGCGCGGGACGACGCGACTGCCCCTCCCGCCGCCGCGGCACCGAAGGCAGCCGCCCCGGCCGCGGCCGTTGCCGCACCGGTCGCGGAACCCTGATCAGCGGTACCGGTCGCAGAACCCTGACCATCGGTCGCGGTTCCGGAGGCGCTCTCGACCGGGGCGTCGGTGCGCTCCTCCCGACCGTCCGCAGTACCGCGCGGGGCCGACGGCGTGCCGGGGGTCGCCGTCCGGGACGTGGTCGGCGTCGTCGAGGCCGACGTCCGTCGGGCATCGTCCGGGGAGTCCCCGGTGCGCCACGGCGGCACCCCGAGCATCGGGGGCCGCTCGGCGTCGACACGCGACGGCGGCGGTCCGCCCGGTGGCGTGCCGTTCTCCGTCCGCTTCGCCGGCGACGGCCGCCGACCCCAGGGCAGACGCCGGCCCTCGCCACCGGGCCGGCGGGTGTTGCTCGAGGGGCCGGCCGGGCGACCGGGCGGACCCGGGTGCGTCGACGGTCCGGGCGGGCGCTCCGACGTAGGGGCGTCTCCCGACGCGGGGGCCGAGGCCGCCGCCGGAGCGTTCGCGGCCCCGGAGCCGACCGCCGAGTCCCCGGATGCCTCACCAACCGCTGACTGACCCGGCGACGACCCACCCGACGGTGACTCGCCCTCACCGTCGTGCGGCGCCTCGGGGTCGTTCTCGGGCGAGCGTCGCGGCTCCGGCGTCCCGGCGGGAGCTTCCGCCACGATCGTCGAGCCGGACGTCCTCTCGGCTGCGGCAGGATCGGGCTCGCCCCCGGATCCGGCCTTCACCGCCGACCTCTCCGGCGGCTTCAGGGTCACCTCGTCCGGCCCGCCCCAGCGCATCACGCCCTCCTCCGCCTCCCCCGGGGCGACGGACGGCCGCACCCGCGGCACACCGTAGGCAGCGAGCGGCCGGAATTCAGCACATCCGGCCCGCGTGTCACAGACGCATCACGCGTAACACCGAAAAATCAGGCCAGACCGAGCACCGACAGTGCCGTTCGTGCCGCTTCGCCGCCCTCGTCCTCGGCGATCGCGAGGGCCGTCGGGACGTCGAGGTCGTCGAGCAGGGCCGCGACGACGGCGTCCGCCGCGACATCGCCGTCGACGTGGCGTGCGGCCGCGGCGAAGAGGCGCTCGAGGCGTCCGGCGGCGGCGTCGAGCGCGCCCGGCGCGATGTCCCAGGCCTGGGCCCAGGACCGGTCGAGCAACAGCAGGCGGACCGCCGCGGCGGGGTGGGTCTCGAGCAGGTCCGCGACGAGCACGAGGTTGCCCGCCGATTTCGCCATCTTCGCGCCGTCCACGCGCACCGTCCCGACGTGCAGCCGGGCCCGGGCGAACGGGCGCACCCCGGTGACCGCCTCGGCCATCGCGGCCATGCACCGGTGGTGCGGGTGGCGCAGGTCGGCCCCGCCGACGTGCAGGTCGACGGCCGGCCCGAGCACCGACAGCGCCATCGCGGCGCACTCCGCGTGCCAGCCCGGGCGCCCGTCGCCCCACGGGCTCGGCCAGGCGGCCTCGCCCGGGGTGGCGGGCCGCCAGACGGTCGGATCGTTGGGGTCCTCCGCGCGGGCGGACACCGGGATCTGTGAGGCGTCGGGCTCCGCGGCGACGACGTCGAGGCCGACCGCGGAGGCCCGCAGCAGGATCTCGCCGTCGCGCTCGTAGGCGACACCGCGCTCGAGGAGGGCGGAGGCGAGGCGGACGACGTCGTCGACGTGGTTGTGCGCGCGCGGCTGGTGCGTCGGCGGGCGGACGCCCAGCGCGGCCATGTCGCGGTCGAACCGGAACTGCCCGACGGCGGCGAAGCTGTCGAACCGGCGGCCCGCGCGCTCCGCGGCGGCGTCGAGGACGTCGTCGACGTCGGTGATGTTGCGGCAGGTCTCGGCCTCGATACCGATGCGGCGCAGCACCCTGGTGGCCACGTCGGCCCAGACGAACGTCGCGGCGTGCCCGAGGTGGGTGGTGTCGTAGGGGGTGATGCCGCAGACGTAGGTCCGGGCACGCCCGACCAGCGGCAGCGGTTCTCCGGCGAGGGCGAGACGAGAGGTCACACCCTCATCCTGCCCTCACCGGTGGCCGGCGCCGCCCTTCGCCGCCCGGCGCCACTGGAGCATCCGGGCGAAGCCG
>NZ_DASXJS010000251.1:0-4597 GCF_036497245.1 Actinomycetospora sp.
GAGCTGTGGGAGACGGGTCACGTCGACGAGGTCGATGATCTCCTCCCCGCGAACATCATGTATCACCTCGCGGGATTCCCGGACATGGACCGGGCCGCGCTCAAGGAGTTCATGACGGGCTTCCACCAGTCGTTCCCCGACTTCGCCCTCAGCGTGGAGGAGGACATGGTCGACGGCGAGCGCAGTGCCCACCGTTGGAGCTGCACGGCGACGTACTCCGGCGGGGGCGGCATCCTGCCGGGTGAGCCGACGGGTCGGAAGACGCAGGCGACCGGCAGCCACGTGATCCACTGGCGCGACGGCCATCCGACCGAGATCTGGCACTTCGGCGACTGGCTGGGCTGGCTCCAGGGCGCCGGGGTCATTCCCGCCATGGGCTGATCCGGCCGCGGTTTCGTCCCCGCGACGGTGGGCTCGCCGTCGGCGTCCCGGGTCTCGCGGGTCAGGCCTGGGTCGCGTAGACGATGGTCTGGCCCAGGTAGTTGTGGGCGTCGCGGTCGAGCGTGCCGCCGCAGGTGATCAGCCGGAGCTCCGGGCCCGTGGTGTCGGAGTACACCGCGGCCGTGGGGAACTCCGACTTCGGGATCGTCTCGGTGCGGGTCACCGCGAAGGTCACCGGGCCGGTCGGCGTGGTGACGTTGATCTTGTCGCCGGCGGTGAGCGTGTGGAAGTCGGCCCCGAAGCCGGGCTTGCCGTCGCCGTTGACGTGCGCGAGGACGACGGCGGGTCCGACCTGCCCGGGCATGGGGCCCTTCGTGTAGACGCCGGCCTGCATCGGGTCGGCCAGGGGCGGCACCTGGATGGACCGGTCCGGGTTGAGGCCGAGCCCGACCAGCTGCGACGACTCGTTCAGCTTCGGGATGGTCAGCGTGTAGCCGGCGACCGGTCCGGCGGCGCTCTGTTGGCCCGCGGCCAGGGACGCGTCGGCGGTCGGGCTGGTGTCGGAACCGCAGGCGGTGGCCAGGATCGTGAGCAGAGCCGCGAGGACGACCAGAGCAGCGGTGCGCGAGCGCGTCATCCGATCAGTTCCCCCCGGTCTGGGCCGAGCCTTCGGGCACGTCGGTGACCTGATTCCCGGACGTCGTCGCATCGGAACCGTCGTCGCCGGTGGAGGTCGCCGCGGTGTCCTGGTTGTCGCCGTCGTCGGAGAGCGACTCGCAGGCCACGCCGTTGTGATTCTCGTCGAGTCGGTCGGCATTGTGGGTACTCGACCCGCCGATCGACTCGAAGTACAGCTGGGCGTTCTTCCCGACGGGGGCCCGTCCTGCTCCGGCACGTCCGACGGTGATGTCGTCGGCCCGGACGACGACGTGGGCGGTGGTGGTCGTCGTCGTTGTGGGATCGGTGCTGACGGGCGGAGTCTTCGCCACGGGCGGATCACACCGCAGGGTCGTCCCGAAAGCGAGAGGCCTCCCCCAGCCTCTCGTCACGAAGGAATCGCACAGCGATCACAGCGCCCGACTCGTCCGGCGCACCGGCGTATCGCGCCGGGTGGTCGGCTCAGACGAAGGCGAGGAGCCCGACCGTCGCGACGAAAGCCGCGGCACAGCCGGTGAACCATCCCTTGGCGCCGCCCCGGCCGGTTGCCGCCAGGACGATGGTGATGACGAGGAGCACGACCGTCACCAGTAGGCCGATCACCGCGATCACGAGTTCCACATCGCCTTTACCCGCGCCGCTCATGTCCACCGCCAGATTGGTTCGGCCTCGTCCGATCAGCTCAACGCGAGGGACCGGGAAAAGTGACGATCACGACCGGACCCATCTCACCGGTCGCCGAGGAGTGGCCACGGGCGTTCGGCCTCGAGGAGGTAGGCCAGCTCGATCAGGGTCCGCTCGTCTCCCCGCGCCGACGCGAGCTGCACCCCGATCGGCAGCCCGTCCCCGCCACGGGCGGCCGGGACCGCGATGGCCGGCGTGCCCGCGACGTTCTGCAGCGGCGTGAACCCGACGTAGTTCACGAGGCGCTCGCGGAGCTCGTCGAACGGCACCGCCGGGTGCAGCCAGCCCAATCGCGGCGTCCGGTGCGCGAGCACCGGCGAGAGCAGGACGTCGTGGTGGACGAACTCGCCGTCATAGACCGACGCCGCCTGCTGGAGCCGACGGAGGAACCCCGGCCTGCGCGGCGCCGTCGTCCGGAAGTGCCGCGCCAGGCCGTGGGTGAGCGGGTCCAGGCGATCGGCGTCGAACTGCGGGAACCCGAACCGCCCGCCGGCCACGATCCCGAACGCGAGCAGCCCCCAGTAGACGAGGAAGTCGTCGACGAACTGCGTCCCGAACCCGACCGCGTGCGGCTCGACGACGTGCCCGTGGCGTTCGAGCGCCGCGGCGGTGCGGACGACGGCGGCCCGGGTCTCGTCGTCGATCTCCCCGCCGGCCGGGCTCTCCAGGACGAGCCCGATCCGGAGCCGTCGAGCCCCCGGTCCGTCGACCAGGCCGATCGGCGGGAACTGCAGGTTGCGCCGCCGCCGGTCGAGCTCGCCGAGGACGGTCGCGGTGTCCCGGACGGAGCGGGTGATGACGCCGTCGCTGACGAGGTTGACCGGCATCCGCGCGCCCTGGGCGTTGCGCGCGAGGCGGCCGCGCGTGGGCTTGAGCCCGACGAGCCCGCACGCGGCGGACGGGATGCGGATCGAGCCGCCGCCGTCGTTGGCGTGACCGATCGGGACCACACCGGCGGCGACGAGCGCGGCCGACCCGCCCGACGAGGCCCCGGCGGAGTACGCGGTGTTCCACGGGTTGCGGGTCGGTTCGGCGTCGACGAACTCCGTACTGGCGTTGAGGCCGAACTCGGGCATCCGCGAGCTCCCGACCAGTGACAGGCCGAGGCCGAGCAGCTGCTCGGTCACCGCGGAGTGCTCCGGCTCCGGCTCGGCGACGTACGCGGCGCTGCCGTTGGTCGTCGGCCAGCCGGCGACGTCGGCGTTCTCCTTGACCACGGCCGGGACGCCGGCGAGCGGCCCGTCCGGAGCGCCTCCGACGGGCTCGTCGACCCGGTCGAGGCAGAGACCGCGAAGGACCGGGTCGACGCGCGCGATCCGCTCCGCGACGGCCGCCCGCACCTCGCCGAGCGACACCTCGCCCCGACGCAGACGCGCCGCCAGCCCGACGGCGTCGTCGCGACCCAGCGCGTCGTCGCCGAACGCGGACACCCGGACGATGTCCGGCGCGACCTCGACCTGGAGCGACATCCACGACCTCCCTGACCGAACGCCGACGCGCTGAACGACCGCCGGTCAGCAGATCACGCCGGTCGGCCGGCTCCTCCAGCGACGTCCTGGGCACGTCCTGACGGGCCTGTCTGATGCAGCACGTATTCGACGATTCCCTCGCTTCGCCGTGTCGTCCTGCGCGCGCCGGGCAATCCCGGCGGAGCCAGCATCCCGAAGGAGCCCCGTGACCCGTCATGCCCTGATCTCCGGCGCCAGCATCGCCGGCCCCGCCCTCGCCTACCTGCTCGATGCCCGGGGCTGGCGCACCACGATCGTCGAGCGGGCGCCGCACTTGCGGGACGAGGGCCAGAACATCGACATCCGCGGCACCGGCCGCGAGGTCGCCCGCCGGATGGGCATCGAGGACGCGATCCGCGAGGCCACCACCACCGAGGTCGGCCTGCACTTCGTCGACGACCAGGGCTCGCCGGTCGCCAGCTTCCCGGCCGGGCAGAACGACACCGACGGCCCGACCGCCGAGCTGGAGATCCTGCGCGGCGAGATGTCGCGCATCCTGTACGAGCGCACGTCCGACTCCACCGAGTACCGCTTCGACGAGCAGATCCGCGACCTGACCGACCACGGCGACCACGTCACCGCCCACCTCGCGAGCGGCGAGGACCTGGACGCCGACCTCGTCGTCGTGGCCGAGGGGACCCGCTCCCGGACGCGCGAGCTCGTGGTGCCCGAGGCCGAGCTGACCGAGCTCGGTCTCTACATCGCCTACCTCACGATCCCCCGAGTTCCCGACGACGACCGCTGGTGGCGCTGGCACCACGCTCTCGGCTCGCGCAGCGTCAGCCTGCGCCCGGACAACCTCGGGACCACCCGCGCGATGCTGAACTTCCTGTCCAACGTGCGTGGGCTCGAGGCCCTCGACCGGGACGAGCAGGTGATGGTCCTGCGCCGCACCTTCGCCGACGTCGGGTGGCAGGCGCCCCGCGTGCTCGACGCCCTCGACGACGCCTCGATGTACTTCGACGCCGTCGCGCAGGCCAAGCTCCCGCGCTGGAGCACCGGGCGGCGGGTGCTGCTGGGCGATGCGGCGTGGTCGACGGGTCCGTTCGGGACGGGGACCAGCCTCGCCCTGACCGGGGCGTACATCCTGGCGGGGGAGCTGGACCTCCACGACGATCCCCGGGCGGCGCTGGTGCGCTACGAGGAGCTGATGCGCCCGTTCGTCGACCGTGCCCAGAACGTCCGCCCGGCCATGCTGCGGGCGATGAACCCGCGGTCCGCGGCGGGTCGGACGCTGCAGCGTGCCGCGTTCGGGGTCGCCGCCCAGGCCTCGGACAAGCTCGGCGGGTTGTTCGACCGGTTCGGCCGCCCGCCGTCGGACGCGATCGGCCTGCCCGACTACCCCGCGGCCTCCGCGCCGGTTCCCG
>NZ_DASXJS010000252.1:0-6733 GCF_036497245.1 Actinomycetospora sp.
CGGCTGTTGAGGACCCGGGCGGTCGCGTCGACGATCCGCTCCCTGGTGCGCTCGGACTTGCTGGGGGCGCCGCCGCGGACGCCCGCCTCGTCCCGGCTCGGAGAGCTCCTGGCTGGCGGCATGTACTGATCGTAATCGCGAGTGTGATGTCGGCGGGCCGGGTCAGGGCATCGACGAGCCGCCTCCCACGGCCACGACCTGGCCGGTGACCTGGCGGGCGACCCGCTCCGAGGAGAGGAAGACGACGGTGTCGGCGACGTCGGCGGCCTCGGTCAGGCGCCGCAGTGGCTGCTGCTTGCGGACATGATCGATCTGATCGGCGTTGAAGATCGCGTCCTGTCCCGCCGACCAGAGGCTGTGCGCGCCGACGCCGCCCTCGTCGGGCAGCACCAGCCCGGGGCAGACGACGTTCGACCGGATCCCCTTCCGGCCCTGTTCCCGCGCGGTGGTGCGGGCGAGGGCGATCAGGCCGGCCTTCGTCGTGCCGTAGACCCCCTGACGCACGGCCCCGAACGCGGCGTCCGAGGAGATGAAGACGATGGACCCGCTCCCCGCCTCGCCCATCGGTCCGAGCGCGGCCTGGGTGCAGTCGATCGCGGTGAAGAGGTTGACCTCCACGGTGCGCTGCCACAGCGCGCGGTCGGTCTGTTCGGTGAGGAATCCCGGCACGCTGATCCCGGCGTTGTTCACGAGGGCGTCGACGCCGCCCCAGGCGCCGACGGCCCGCTCGACCACCGCGGTCCCCGAGCCGTCGTGGGTCAGGTCGGTCGCGTGGACCAGGACCTCTCCCGCTCCGAGGTCCTCGGCCTCGGTCCGCACGCGCTCGGCCTGCTCGGAGTCGAGGTCGACGAGCAGGATGCGCGCCCCCTCACGGGCGAAGCCGTGCACGATGCCGCGTCCGATGTTGGACGCGCCGCCGGTGACGATCACGCGGGCGTCGGTCAGTCCGAGATCCATGCGGGATTCCCTCCGTCGGGCCGTCTTCTCGTGCAGGATCCGATCACCGTGCGCCGCCTTGACAGGCCCGCCCGGTCGTGATGTCGTGCACCCAACCTAATCCATCTTAAAAAAGCTGCCGGAGGTGGGCGATGACGCTGACGACCGAGCCGGGTGAACGGCAGTACGACCCGGTGTCGCTCGCCCCGATGGCGTTCTGGGCCAAGTCGCCGGAGGAGCGCGAGGAGGACTACGCGGTCCTGCGCGCCGAGCGTCCGATCAGCTGGCACCCGCCGGCCGAGGGCTCGATGATGCCGCCCCAGGAGGGCGGCGGGTTCTGGGCCGTGACGCGCCACGAGGACATCGTCGCCGTCAGCAAGGACCCCGACACCTTCTGCTCGGGCGAGGGCATCACGATGGAGGACGTCCCCCCGGACATCCTCGAGGCGGTCAGTTCCTTCCTGGCCACCGACGCCCCGCGGCACACGAAGCTCCGCAAGCTGGTGAGCGCGGCGTTCACCCCGAAGCGGGTGAAGAAGATCGAGGACCAGATCCGCGACCAGGCCCGCCGACTCGTGGACGAACTGATCGAGACCGGGGACTGCGACTTCGTCGCGCAGATCTCCCGGCGGCTGCCGCAGTGGACGATCTTCGAGATGGTCGGGGTCGAGGACCAGGAGAGCCGCGACCTCGCCACCGAGGGCGCGGACGGCATGGTCAGCTGGGGCGACGACGAGGTGCTGGCCGGTCGCGAGCCCACCGAGCTGATGACCCAGTCGCTGATGCAGCTCATCAACGTCGCCGTCGATCATGCCGAGGCCCGCCGAGCCGAGCCGCGCGACGACCTGATGACCAACCTGGTCCAGGCCGAGGTCGACGGCGAGCAGCTCACCGACGAGGAGATCGCGGCGTTCTTCTGCCTGCTCTCGGTGGCGGGCAACGACACCACCCGCAACACCACCTCCGCGACCATGCGGGCGCTGACCCTCAACCCGGACCAGCGCACCCTGCTCCGCGAGGACTTCGACGGGCGCATCGGTGTTGCGATCGACGAGTTCGTGCGCTGGGCGACCCCGGTGATGACCTTTCGCCGCACCGCCACCCGCGACGTCGAGCTGCGGGGGAGCCACATCCGCCAGGGCGACTGGGTCGTGCTGTTCTACCCGTCGGGCAACCGCGATCCCGAGGTCTTCGACGACCCGATGCGCTTCGACGTGACTCGCTCGCCGAACCCGCACGTGGGCTTCGGCGGCGGCGGTCCGCACTACTGCATGGGCAACCAGCTCGCGAAGACCCAGCTGCGCGCGATCTTCTCCGAGATCCTCACCCGCGTCCCGGACCTCGAGGCCGACGAGCCGGTCTACCTGGCCGGGAACTTCATGCAGGCCATCAAGTCCATGCCCTGCCGTCTCAACCTCTGATCACCACCGCCACGTCCTGAGGAGGACCGATGCCGAAGATCGTCGTGGACTACGACAAGTGCACCGGGCTGGGCATCTGCGAGTCGATCGCCCCCGACGTCTTCGAGGTCGACGACGACGGCTCGCTGCTGCTGCTCGAGGAGAAGCCCGACGAGGGTCGTCGCGGTGAGCTCCAGGAGGCCGTCGACGGCTGCCCCACCGGCGCCCTGTCGATCGAGGACTGAGCCCGTGACGGTGGACGAGCCGGACCTGGTGCTCCACGACGTCGACGAGCGCGGGGTGGCGCGGGTGCGCCTCAACCGCCCGAAGGCGTCGAACGGCATGGACGTCCCGCTGCTGCGGGCGCTCTACGACGCGATCATGGCCTGCTACTCGGAACCGCACCTGCGGGTCCTCGTGCTCTCCGGCGAGGGCAAGAACTTCTGCGCGGGCGGCGACGTCAAGACGTTCGCGAGCAAGGGCGAGGCGCTGCCGGACTACCTGCGCGAGGCCACCTCGTGGCTGCAGGTGTGTGTGCAGGGGCTGCTGAACCTCCCCGCACCGGTGATCGCCTCGGTGCACGGCTTCGCGGCAGGCGGCGGCGGCTTCGGCCTGGTGTGCGCGGCCGACCTCGTCGTCGCGGCCGAGTCGGCGAAGTTCCTCGGCGGCGCCACCCGCGTCGGGATGGCGCCGGACGCGGGCACCACGGTGACCCTGCCGCAGCTGGTGGGGCTGCGGAAGGCGCTCGAGATCTCGCTGACCAACCCCACCCTCTCGGCGGCCGAGGCGCTCGAGCTCGGTCTCCTCACCCGCGTGGTGGCCGACGACGAGCTCGCCGCCGCGACCGACGAGCTGGCCTCGCAACTGGCCGACGGCGCGCCGCGGGCGCTCGCCGCGACGAAGCGCCTGATGTGGTCCGGGCTCGGGTCCCGGGTCGAGGCCCAGCTGCCCGAGGAGGCGCGCACCGTCTCCGAGCTCTCCGGCACCGCCGACGCCCGGGAGGGCCTGGACGCCGTCATGGGCCGCCGGGCACCGAAGTTCACCGGGCGCTGACCCGACGCCTCCGGCGACCCACACCCCCCGGGAGGGACCGACATGTACCCGCGCACCCATGCCTTGCGCACCCCCGACAAGGTCGCCGCGCGTCTGGTCGAGACCGGTCAGGAGCTGACCTACGCCCAGCTCGACGACCGCTCCACCCGGCTCGCGCGGGTGCTCGCCCAGGCCGGTCTGCGCCGCGGCGACACCGTCGCGCTGCTGTCCACCAACGCGCTCGAGGCCCTCGAGGTGTACTGGGCGGGCCTGCGGTCGGGGCTGTACGTGACCGCGGTCAACCATCACCTGGCGCCCGACGAGGTGGCCTACATCGCGCAGGACTCCGGCGCCCGGGCGATCGTCGTCTCGGCGGACAAGGGCGACCTCGCGGCCGCCGTCGTCGACGCGACGCCCGGCGTGGTGCTGCGCCTGGCCTACGGCGGTGAGGTGCCGGGCCACGGGGCGTACGAGGAGGCACTGGCCGGGTCGTCGGGCGAGCCGCTCGACGACGAGCCCGCAGGCGCGCCGATGCTGTACTCGTCGGGGACGACGGGCCGCCCCAAGGGCATCCGGCCGCCGCTCGCCGAGGCGCAGATCAGCGACGCCCCCGACCCGCTCGTCCGGCTCATCGCGGCGTTCGGGGTCGGCGAGGACACCGTCTACCTCTCGCCCGCGCCGATCTACCATGCGGCGCCGCTGCGGTGGGCCGCAGGCGTGCACGCCCACGGCGGGACGGTGGTGATGATGCGCAGGTTCGACGCCGAGGGCGCCCTCGCCGCGATCGCGGGCAACGCCGTCACCCACGCGCAGTTCGTGCCGACCATGTTCGTGCGGATGCTGCGCCTCGACGACGACGTCCGGCGCTCCTACGACCACTCGAGCCTGCGGGTCGCGGTGCACGCGGCCGCGCCGTGCCCGGTCGAGGTCAAGCAGAAGATGATCGACTGGTGGGGCCCGATCCTCGTCGAGTACTACGCCGGGACCGAGGGCCACGGTATGACGATGATCGACAGCGCCCAGTGGCAGACGAAGCCCGGGTCGGTGGGGAAGGCCGTGCTCGGCATCATCCGCATCTGTGATGACGACGGCAACGCCCTGGGCACCGACGAGGTCGGCACCGTCTACTTCGAGCGCGACGAACTGCCGTTCATCTATCACAACGATCCCGAGAAGACCCGCGAGGCGCAGCACCCCGAGCACGGGAACTGGACGACCGTCGGCGACATGGGCCGTGTCGACTCCGACGGCTTCCTGTTCCTCACCGACCGCAAGTCCTTCACGATCATCTCCGGCGGGGTGAACATCTACCCCGCCGAGATCGAGAGCGTGCTGACGCTGCACGAGGCGATCGACGACGTCGCGGTGATCGGGGTGCCCGACGAGGAGATGGGCGAGCAGGTCCGCGCGTTCGTCGTGCCCACCGCGGGGACGGCCACCGGACCGGAGCTCGAGGAACGGATCATCGCCTTCGTGCAGGAGCGCATCGCCCGCTACAAGGCGCCGCGCGGCGTGGAGTTCGTGGACTCGCTGCCGCGCACCGAGACCGGCAAGCTCCTCAAGCGGGAGATCCGGGAGAACTACCTGGCGTCCAGCCCCGCCGGGGCCTGAGCGGTCACGGCGGCCCGGAGATCGTCCGGGACGCCGCGGGTCAGGGCGTGCACGACGAACCGCTGCACCGTGTCGATGACGTCGTCCACCGGACCGCGGTCCGGGTCGAACCACTGGGGTGCCCAGTTCAGCGCGCCGAGCACGAACATCCGGGCCAGTCCGGTGTCGAGGCCGGGCGCGAGCTGTCCCGCCTCCGCGCACGCCTCGACCAGCTCGCGCCAGAGGTCGCTGTAGGTCTGCAGGCCCTCGACGAGCTTGGCGCGGATCGGCTCCGGCAGCTGGACGGCGTTGCGCATCGCGGCCGAGGAGAAGTCCGAGGTCTCCAGCACGATGCGCAGATGGGCCGCGACGGCCTCCTGGAGGCGGTCGATCGGCGTCAGCTCGGCGGGCAGCGCGGCCAGCAGATCCACGAGGTGGTCGATGATGGTCTGCTGGCCGGAGAGGACGACCTGCTCGACGAGCGCGTCGCGGGACGGGAAGTAGTAGTAGAGGGCGGGAGCCTGCACCGAGGCCAGTTCGGCGATCTCGGTGAGTCTGGTGCCCGCGTACCCGTGCCGGTCCAGGAGCTTCGCCGCGGCGTCGAGGATGCGCGCGCGTGTCCGCGAGGACTTGTTGTCGGCCCCGGACGTCGTCCCCAGACCGGCACGTGGGCGCGGCATGAGACCCGAGTATAAGGAACGTTCACGATGACCGCCGCCACGGTGCGGTCAGCCGGAGGGCAGCGACTCGATGTCCGGGCCCCGTCCGGCGTCGCGCCAGCGGTGCAGCGAGGGGTCGAGCAGGCGTCGCCACCAGTCCTCGGGCGCCCAGACCAGCGACTCCAGTTCGAGGGCGTCGAGGTATCGGACCGCCTCCGAGCGCAGGTCCTCGACGCGCAGCCGCGCCCCGGATGCCCCCTGCTCGAGCGTGACCTTCACCGTCGCGAACTCGCTGGAGACCACGCCCAGCTCGATACCGGGGCGGGCCCCGTCGTCGCCCGTCCTGTCGTCGCCGGCCCCGTCGTCGTTCGTCACGGCGCCATCAGACCAGGAACGACAGCGAGAGCAGGGGCCGGTCGGAGTCGACGAGCACGATCTTCTTCATCGACATCCGCAGGCCGTCGTCGCCGCGGCGCAGCCGGTGGGTGACCCGTCCCGCCCAGAACCGGGTGCCGCGCTCCCGGGACTCCACGATCTGGACCACCGAGGTCACCACGGTGTCGGTGCCCTCGACGCCGAGCACCTCGACGTTGCTGACGGAGCGGCACAGCCGTGACGGCGGGCGCTGGGCGTGCCTGCGGCCCGTGTGGAGCTGCTTGATCCGGGTCGCGATGCGGCCGCGGTTGTCGAAGATGATCGACATGGTCGTCATCGGATCGGCGTCGTCGTCGATCGGCACGTAGTAGAGCGCGTCGTCGGTCCAGAGGGCCTCCCACGCGTCCAGCTCGTGCGCGTCGGCGAGCCGGGCCTCGCGGTAGAGGAACTGTGCGGCCTCGTCGACCCCGATCGGCGCAGCCGCGGCGGCGGCATCCTGCTCGGTCGGCGCGGGGGTGCCGTCCACGACCTGCTGGGCAGCGACGGTCATGCCTGCGCTCCTTCGACGGTGCCCGGCTGCGGGGCGGTGCTGTCCTGCGGGTCCATCAGGGTCAGGTAGTGCTCCCACATGGAGCGCATGGAGGTCTCGTCGGTCGCGGTGCCGATGGTGAACCCGTCGTCGTCGGTGCGTTCGCGCCCGAGCCCGCGGCGCAGGTCGAGCCACTCCGGGCGGAGCTGCGC